>CABXZD010000002.1:0-235000 GCA_902516465.1 uncultured Pelagibacteraceae bacterium | reverse complement strand
GGCAAATTCAATCCATTAAGAATTTACAACTTACAAGATCCGTCACTTCCATCTGGTTAAGGAATATTAACCTTATTTCCATCGACTACGGCTTTCGCCCTCGCCTTAGGTGCCGACTAACTCTGCGCGGATTAACCTTGCGCAGAAACCCTTGGATTTTCGGCGAAGAAGTTTTTCACTTCTTTTATCGTTACTTATGTCAGCATTCGCACTTCTGATACCTCCAGGATCCCTCACGGGTATCCCTTCACAGGCTTACAGAACGTTCCGCTACCAGTTATAATTTCCTAAAAAATTATAAATCCACAGATTCGGTATATGATTTTAGCCCCGTTACATCTTCGGCGCAGAAACTCTATTAGACCGGTGAGCTGTTACGCTATCTTTAAAGGATGGCTGCTTCTAAGCCAACCTCCCGGCTGTTAAGGAATTTCCACATCCTTTCACACTTAATCATAATTTTGGGACCTTATCTGGTGGTCTGGGCTCTTTCCCTCTTGACCATGGACCTTAGCACCCACAGTCTGTCTGCTGAAGAACAATGTTTAGCATTCGGAGTTTTATTAGGTTTGGTAAGAATCTCTTCCCCCTAGCCCATTTAGTGCTCTACCTCTAAACATCTATTTATTCAACGCACTACCTAAATAGTTTTCGCGGAAAACCAGCTATCTACGAATTTGGTTGGCCTTTCACCCCTTACCACAAGTCATCCAAAGACTTTTCAACGTCAACTGGTTCGGTCCTCCGGCAAGTGTTACCTTGCTTTCAACCTGCTCATGGTAAGCTCATTCGTTTTCGGGTCTAATTCATTAAACTAATCGCCCTATTAAGACTTGCTTTCGCTGCGCCTACACCTAGATGGCTTAAGCTTGCTTAATAAATTAAGTCACTGACCCATTATACAAAAGGTACGCCGTCACTCTAAAAAGAGCTTCGACTGATTGTAGGCATGCAGTTTCAGGTTCTATTTCACTCCCCTAATAGGGGTTCTTTTCACCTTTCCCTCACGGTACTAGTTCACTATCGGTCACTGAAGAGTATTTAGGCTTAGAGGGTGGTCCCCCTATATTCGAGCAGGATTTCACGTGTCCCGCTTTACTCATGAATTTTGTTACACATTACTTATACGGGACTATCACCCTCTGTGGTTAGCTTTTCCAAACTATTCAAATTTTTATAATAAAACTACTGGCCTAGTCCGCTTTCGCTCGCCACTACTAACGGAATCTCAATTGATTTCTTTTCCTCTGGTTACTTAGATGTTTCAGTTCTCCAGGTTGTCTCTTTAAACCTATGTATTCAGTTTAAAGTACCACATAAAGTGGTGGGTTTCCCCATTCGGAAATTTTCGGATCAAAACTTACATACAGCTCCCCGAAACTTATCGCAGTATATCACGTCCTTCTTCGGCTTTCAGTGCCAAGGCATCCGCCACACGCCCTTAAACGCTTGATTTATGCACAGAAAAAAATTCTGTGTTGAATCAAATTTTTATTTTGAACATTAACTAATAACATTATTAATGTTCGGATATAGATATTGATATTAATTTTAATATTTACGATTTTTTATATCTAAGTGTTTTGGTGGAGGATAGCGGGATCGAACCGCTGACCTCCTGAATGCAAATCAGGCGCTCTCCCAGCTGAGCTAATCCCCCTTGATCTTTAATGGTGGGCCGAGAAAGACTCGAACTTTCGACCCCACCCTTATCAAGGGTGTGCTCTAACCAACTGAGCTACCGGCCCCCATGCAAGAGAAACACTATAAATAAGAAGAGAAATGAGGACGGTCAACATTACCTATGTATATTATTTAGAGTAAAATTTTACTTTTACTCATCCTTAGAAAGGAGGTAATCCAGCCGCAGGTTCCCCTACGGCTACCTTGTTACGACTTCACCCCAGTCGCTGACTATACCGTGGTCAAGGGTTTTAAACCTTGCCTTAAGGTAGAACCAACTCCCATGGTGTGACGGGCGGTGTGTACAAGACCCGGGAACGCATTCACCGTGGCACGCTGATCCACGATTACTAGTAATTCCAGCTTCATGCACTCGAGTTGCAGAGTGCAATCCGAACTGAGGTATTTTTTAAGGATTTGCTTAACGTCGCCGTTTCGCTTCCTGTTGTAAATACCATTGTAGCACGTGTGTAGCCCAACACGTAAGGGCCATGAGGACTTGACGTCATCCCCACCTTCCTCCAGCTTATCACTGGCAGTTCTTTCAGAGTGCCCAACTTAATGATGGCAACTAAAAGTGAGGGTTGCGCTCGTTGCGGGACTTAACCCAACATCTCACGACACGAGCTGACGACAGCCATGCAGCACCTGTGTTTCGTCCGGCCGAACCGAAAACTTTAATCTCTTAAAGTCGCGACGAACATGTCAAGTGTTGGTAAGGTTCTGCGCGTATCTTCGAATTAAACCACATGCTCCACTACTTGTGCGGGTCCCCGTCAATTCATTTGAGTTTTAACCTTGCGGTCGTACTCCCCAGGCGGTGTGTTTATCGCTTTCGCTGCGACACTGAAAATAAATTTCCAACGTCTAACACACATCGTTTACGGCATGGACTACGAGGGTATCTAATCCTCTTCGCTACCCATGCTTTCGTTCCTCAGTGTCAGTAATGATCCAGAAAGCTGCCTTCGCAATTGGTATTCTTTCTAATATCTACGAATTTCACCTCTACACTAGAAATTCTGCTTTCCTCTATCAAACTCTAGCTGAAAAGTTTTGATGGCAGTTCCAGAGTTAAGCTCTGGGATTTCACCACCAACTTTTTCAACCACCTACGAACTCTTTAAGCCCAGTAATTCCGAACTACGCTAGGTCCCTTCGTATTACCGCGGCTGCTGGCACGAAGTTAGCCGGACCTTCTTATTCGGGTACAGTCATTTTCTTCCCCGACGAAAGAGCTTTACAACCCAAGGGCCTTCTTCACTCACGCGGCATCGCTGCATCAGAGTTTCCTCCATTGTGCAAGATTCCCCACTGCTGCCTCCCGTAGGAGTTTGGGCCGTGTCTCAGTCCCAATGTGGCTGATCATCCTCTCAAATCAGCTATTGATCAAAGTCTTGGTAAGCCATTACCTTACCAACTAACTAATCAAGTGCAGGCTCATCCAATGGTGCATAAAGCTTTCTCCGTAAAGACTTATCCGGTATTAGCACAAGTTTCCTCGTGTTATTCCAGGCCAAAGGGCAGATACCTACATGTTACTCACCCGTCTGCCACTAAGTATTGCTACTTCGTTCGACTTGCATGTGTTAGGCGTGCCGCCAGCGTACGTTCTGAGCCATGATCAAACTCTCAAGTTTAAAAACGGCGCACACTAGCTTCTATATAAATTCTAAGAATAAAATTTATATAATAGTTGAAGTGTGTACGACAAATTTTGGTAACCTTAACCGTCCACACTTCTCTTCTTAAATATTTACTTTTTAAATAGCTAATTGTGCATTCAAGCACAATAAACTCACTATAAAATTGTACTTACAATGTTTTCGTGAGAAAGTTTGTTGCTTATAGGCTAAAATTATAGGAAATCAAGTATTTAACGTTAAAAAATCAAACAAAAATATAGCATTTTAGAGGGTTTTTTTTGATTTTTTCTTTAAGCTAAACTATTAATTGCAATTCAAAATATATCTAATGTTTAACAAATTTAAAATAAAAATAAAAAAAAATACCGAAATTTTCGCTCTTGGTATGCTCATTTTAATCACGATCATATCAACAACCTATTATAACGAAAATAAAAAGAAAATTTACAACAATTATAAAGATATAGTTAACAATGTTTATCTTAAAAAAACTGTTACTCACTTTCTAAATTCGTTAGAACCAAAATATAAGAAAATTGATCATAGTATTTCTATTGGAGAAACCTTCGATAATATTTTGGAAAATTATTCAATTGAGAAGACTGAGATAAGCAAAATTAAGCAGGCCCTTTCAAAAGAGGTAAACTTAAATAAATTAAAAAAAAATCAAAGAATAAAATTTACAATAGATCAATCAAATAATTTTGTTAAAGAATTTATATTTCAGCCTTCTGCTGTAAAAAGGATTTACTTATCAAGAAATACAAACATTAAAGATTTTAATCAAAAAATTATAATTACTAAACTTAACAAAAGTATTATATATAAGGAAAATTTAATTCTAGATAGTTTATACAAGTCAGCTTTAGACAAAAAAATACCAGTAAATGTAATCATAGAATTTGCAAGAATTTACGGTTTCCAAGTTGATTTTCAAAGAGATATAAGAAAAAAAGATAGTTTTCAGATTATGTATGAGGCTTTTATTGATGATGACAAAAAAGTTGTGGAGACGGGAAATATTCTTTTTGCCAATCTTAAACTTAGTGGTGAAGAAAATTCCCTATATTTCTTTGATAAAGAAGGTAGCAAAGGACATTATGATAAAAACGGTAAAAGTGTTAAAAAAGCTCTCATGAAAACTCCTATTAATGGTGCAAGACTATCTTCGCCATTTGGGATGAGGAAACATCCGATAGATGGTTTTAACAAAATGCATCGTGGAACTGATTTTGCAGCTCCTACAGGTACACCGATTATGGCTTCAGGTGATGGCTTAATTAAAAAAGCAGGATGGTGTGGAGGTGGAGGTAATTGTATAGTAATAAAACATAACTCAACTTATCAAACTGTTTATGCTCACATGTCAAAATTCGCTAGTGGAATTAGAAGTGGAATTAGAGTCAAACAAGGTCAGACAATTGGTTATGTTGGATCTACTGGAAAATCCACAGGTCCTCACTTACATTATGAAGTGATAGTTAATGGAAAAAAAGTAAATTCTCAAAAACTTAAGTTGCCCTCTGGCAAAATTTTAAAGGGCAAAGAAAGAAAACTTTTTGAGACAAAAAAAATTAAATTTGATGTAATGAAGTCAGAAAAAATAATTGGGTTAAATTAATTGACTTCTTGTTTAATTTTTTCAGATTTTTCTAATTCTTTATTTTTTTGTTGATCTTTAACTGGGTTTACAACTTGGTTATTATCAGGCTTATTTCTTTTTAAATTTTCTTGTTCATTAGAAATTCTTGTAAAATGATCTGCATATTGGAAATAATTCTCAGATAATATCTTATCGCCACTAGACAAAGCTTCTCTTGCTAAATTATTATATTTCTCAATTAATTTTGGAGCATTATGATTATTTCTGTTAGGTATTTTTCTTTGAAAATTATCTGTATTTGAAAAATTTGAATTAAATTTACCTCTATCCCCATTAGACTTAAAACTTCTTTCTCCACGTCTAAAATTATTTCTTCTTCCGTTATTATTTCTAAAAGTTACCATAATCGTATATAATTAAATTTTTGTGCTCACTATGCATCTATCATTTTTAGCATAATCCTTTAAAACACAATCTACATAAAATCCTTTATCTTTTAACAATTGTTCAACTTTTAATTTTTGATCAAAAGCAATTTCTAAAATAAGTTTTCCATTTCTCTTTATCAGTTCAGATGATTTTTTTATTACTTTTCTGATTTCTGATAGTCCGTCTAAGCCTCCGTAAAGAGCATTAAACGGCTCAAAATTAACTACATCTCTATCCAAATATTTTAAACTCAATTTACTAATATAAGGAGGATTTGATATAACTAAATCATATTTGCCATAATTAAAATTGTCAATATCTGATTTAAAGAATTTTACTCTATTTTTTACTGAAAGTTTCAAAGCATTTATTATACTGATATTTATGCATTTTTTACTAATATCAATGGCAGTTCCGTAAAAAAAAGGTTTCTCCTTCAATATAGACAAAATTATACAACCGGAACCAGTGCCAATATCCAATACAGAACATCTAGATTTATTTTTAGTAATTTTTAAAACTTGCTCTACAATTATCTCTGTATCAGGCCTTGGTATTAAAACATCTTTGGAAATTTCAAATTCGTAATTCCAGAAATCTTTTTTTCCTAATATATATGCGATAGGTTTTCCATAAGATCTGGTATGTAAAAGTTTTTTAAAACTTTTTAACTGATTAATATTTAATTTATAATTTGGATTGAGAATAATATATTCTCTATTCTTTCTTATTATTTTAGACATTAAAATTTCACTATCTAAAATATGAGAGGAAATATTATTATCCTTTAAATATTCACTTCCTTCTTTAATTAAGTTTTGTATTTTCATAAACTCAAATACTTTTAAGACTTTCTTCTTGAGACTGTAAAGTCAAAGATTCTATTATCTCGTCAAAAACTTCACCTTCTAAAAATTCCTCTAGCTTATGTAGTGTCAAATTAATTCTATGATCTGTAACTCTCCCTTGGGGGAAATTATAAGTCCTAATTCTTTCAGATCTATCACCTGTTCCAATCTTACTTTTTCTTTGAAGGGATCTTTCTTGATTAATTCTAGATCTCTCTAATTCATAAAGCCGTGCTCTTAAAATTTTCATTCCTTTAGATTTATTTTTGTGTTGTGATTTTTCATCTTGTTGAGAGACCGATAATCCAGTGGGGATGTGAGTAATCCTCACGGCACTATCAGTAGTGTTTACTGACTGACCACCAGGGCCTCCTGCTCTAAATACATCAATCCGTAAATCGGACTCACTAATCTTCAGGTCTATTTCCTCAGCCTCTGGAAGAACAGCTACTGTAGCTGCTGATGTATGAACTCTACCCTGAGTTTCTGTATCTGGAACCCTCTGGACTCTGTGTACTCCACTTTCATACTTTAATGTAGAGTAAATATTTGTGCCTTTAATTATTGCTATTACTTCTTTAAGACCTCCAGCATCGCTTTTAGATATAGATATTAGCTCTAATGTCCACTTTTTTTTTTGGCAAACTTTTTCATACATTTTAAAAAGATCACTAGCAAATAAACTTGCCTCTAACCCACCTGTTCCAGCTCTTATTTCAATTATTGCATTTTTTTTGTCTGCTTCATCTTTGGGAAGCAAAAATAATTTTAATTTTTTTTCATTTTTCTCATTTTGATCTTTAAGATCTTTTAATTCTATTTCTGCCATTTTCTTTAATTCCTCATCTGCTTTATTATCTTGAAAAATCTTTTCCAACTCTGATCTATTTTTTTCAAATAATATATAATTTTTTGCATCGTCAATAACATCATTTAAATCGGAATATTCTTTTGACTTCTCAGCAAACAATTTTTTATCTAGGTTTCCAGATGACAAGTCTTTTTCTAAAACTGAGTGCTTAAAAATTAAATCTTCAATTGTCTTAACGGGGATCATTTTGTTTCTTTTCTATTTCAGAAATTTTTTTTTGAACTTCTTCTATAACTTTATCAATGATATTATCTGTTGGTACTTTTTCAGTTTGCAATCCAGATAAGTAAAGCATGTTATTTCCTTTTCCTCCCCCTGTTATTCCAATATCTGTTAAAGCAGCCTCACCTGGACCATTAACCACACATCCAATAATAGAGAGTGTTATAGGAGTTTTTATGTGAGAAAGCTTTTCCTCAAGAATTTTAACTGTTTCTATAACTTGAAATCCTTGTCTAGCACATGATGGACAAGAAATAATTTTTACTCCTCTGTGTCGCAAATTTAGGGATTTTAATATCTCATTTCCAACTTTTACTTCTTCAACTGGATCGTCTGATAAAGAAACTCTTATTGTATCTCCAATTCCATCAAGTAATAGGGCTCCAAATCCAATTGATGATTTTATCGTTCCAGGTAGAAAAGTTCCTGCCTCAGTAATACCTATATGAAGAGGATAATTAATTTTATCAGATAACTGTCTGTATGCAGCTATAGAAAGGAATACATCAGAGGATTTAACACTAACTTTTAAATTCAAAAAATCCTCATCCTCTAAAATCTTTATATTTCTAATTGCACTTTCAACAAGTGCCTCAGGACATGGTTCTTTAAATTTTTCTAAAATATCTTTTTCTAAAGAACCAGCATTTACACCAACTCTCATAGAGCAATTGTTATCTTTTGCCGCTCTAATTATCTCTTTGATTTTTTTTTTATCTCCAATGTTTCCAGGATTAATTCTTAGACAATTAGCTCCATTTTTAGCTGCTTCAATAGCTCTTTTATAATGAAAATGAATATCTGCAACTACTGGGATATTCACTGATTGAATTATTTTTTTTAAAGCACTGGTAGACTCCTCATCTGGACAAGAAACTCTTACTAAATCAGCACCTGCCTCCATAATTTGATTAATTTGCTCAACAGTTGACTTCACGTCTTTTGTTAACGTATTGGTCATTGATTGTACCGAAATCGGATTTGTTCCCCCAATTTTTAAACTTCCAACACTTATTATTTTAGTTTTTTTTCTTTTTATATCTCTAAAGGGTCTAATGCTCATTTTATATTAATCTAAATCAAATTCTTTATGTAGTGCCATCAAAGCTTTATTTGTATCTTTTTTCATTATTAATACGGAAATCTTTATTTCGGAGGTTGAAATTACTTGTATGTTAATTTTCTTGTTTGCCAAAGTTTGAAACATCCTAAAGGTTACACCTGGTGTTGAAATCATTCCTACCCCTATTATAGAAATTTTTGATACACCTTTATTAAATAATAATCTTCTTAATTTAATTTGTCTATTTGATAAAAGAATTTTTTTAGTTTTAACAAGATCCTCACTTTTGATTGTAAAAGTTAAATCTGTCTCCTTTCCATTTGCTGAAATATTCTGGACTACCATGTCAACGTTAATTAAATTTTTAGATAATGGTTTAAAAATAGAAGCTGCAACACCTGGTTTATCCTTAACTCCTACAAGAGTAACTTTTGAGTCATTTTGAGTAGAAGAAATTCCAGTTATAACTTTATTATTTTTTATATTTGATCTTTTAGTGATTAGAGTTCCTGGTTTATTTTTAAAAGAAGATTTTACCTCTATATCAATTCTATTAAGTCTTGCGTCTTGAATTGAAACTGGTTGCATTACCTTCGCCCCTAAAGAGGCCATTTCTAACATTTCCTCATATGAAATTATTTTTATTTTTTTTGCCTTATTAAATTTGTTTGGATCTGTTGTATAAACACCCTCAACATCTGTATAGATGACACATTTTTCTGCTTTAAAAAATTTTGCTAACATAATTGCACTCGCATCTGAACCTCCTCTACCTATAGTAGTTATTCTTAAATATCTATTTATGCCTTGAAACCCAGAAATTACAGGTATTCCTCCACCCTCCAAATATTCAATAATTTTAGATCTATTAATTTTATTTATTCTTGAGTTTTTATGTTTTCCACTAGTTATTATTGGTATTTGCCAAGCCATCCAAGATCTAGATTTTAAACCAAAATGTATCAATCTTCCTGCTATTAAAGAACATGCTGCTTGTTCACCAGAGGAGACTAATACATCATATTCCTCATCAGAAAAATTTTCAGAAATTTGTTTTGATTTATTAATTAAACTATTTGTCACACCGCTCATTGCTGAGGAAACAACTATCACTTGATATTTCTTTTTTTTATAATTTCTAATTATTTTTACGACATTTTTTATTTTTTCTATTGTGCCAACTGACGTTCCACCAAATTTTAATACTACGATTTTCATGATAAAAATAATTAAATAAATTAATATATATTGATAAAATACATGTTGAATATAAAGTTCACATAAATATGAAAAGTAACACAATTAATAAAAAAGAAATAGAAAAATTTTCTAAAATTGCTGATGAATGGTGGGATCCAAATGGTAAATTTAAACCACTCCACAAGTTTAATCCTATTAGGATTGCTTACATTAGAGATAATATAGTCAAAACCTTAAAACTTAATAATAAAAACAAACCACTGAAAAATGTAAAAATCTTGGACATAGGATGCGGTGGTGGATTGCTTTGCGAGCCTATGCACAGATTGGGTGCAGATGTTGTGGGAATAGATGCCTCAGAGAAAAACATAAAAGTTGCTAAAATTCATAGTATTAAAGATAATTTAAATATCAAATATTTTTGTGCTTCTCCAGAAAATTTTAAAACTAAAAAAAAATTTGATGTTATTTTAAATATGGAAATTGTTGAGCATGTTGAAAACTTAGATTTTTTTCTAGAGTCATGTTCAAAACTTTTAAAAAAAAATGGCCTAATGTTTGTAGCCACACTCAATAAAACATTAAAATCATATCTATTTGCAATAATAGGAGCGGAATATATTTTGAAATGGCTACCCATAGGAACTCATGAATGGGAAAAATTTGTTAAGCCAAATGACTTAATTAATATTCAAAAAAAATATAATTTAAAGTTAGATGCTATAGATGGTATGAAATTAAACTTAGTGAGTAACGAATGGAACCTCAGTAAAGATAAGTCAGTTAATTATATTGGTAAGTTTATTAAAAGCTAATTATTTTTATCAATTATCCACGGTATAGTGTTCGCACTTATACCTTCTTCTCTTAATTCATTTATTTCATCCTTAGAAGCAATGCCATAAATCCCTTTGGCTTTTTTTTTACCATTATAATGCAAAGATCGTGCTTCATATGCAAAATTTTTTCCGACATAGTCAAAATTATTTTTTATAAATTTTTGATACTCTAAAAGTTTATTATTTATTTTTCTAAGTTTTATTTCTTCTTTTTTAGTTTCATTCCTCTTAAACTTATTAATAAATTGCGGTGCCATCAAAGATTTTTCAATTTTTTTTGATCCACATTTATGACAATTTAAAAAATTTTTATTTTTAAGTTTTTCATATTCTTTAGAAGAAGCAAACCAACTATCAAATGATAAATCACACTTTTTACAAATTAGCTTATATTTAATCATATATTATATATTTAATAGTAATTTTGAAAAATTCAATGTTGGTTAGCTTCTGTAATCAGAATTAATTTCAATGTATTTTTTAGTTAAATCCATTGTATAAACTTTGAAGTTTTTGGAACCACTTGAAACATCAACATGAATATCTATGGTTTCACTCTTCATATAACTTGAGGCCTCTTGATCATTATAATTATTGCTTAACTTTCCATTTTGAACAATGGTTATGTTTCCAAATTTTATAGATAGTTTATTGAAATTAATTTGAGAGTCTGATTTTCCTAAAGCCATAATAACTCTTCCCCAGTTAGGGTCTTCACCAGAGATAGCAGTCTTTACTAATGGAGAGTTAGCAATTGAAAAAGCAATTTTTTTCGCATCATTCTCTGTTTTACAATTTTGGACATGTATTGTAATAAATTTAGTTGCTCCTTCTCCATCTGCAACAACTCTTTTTGCTAAATTCAATAAAACTTTATTTAAAGCTTGTTCAAATTCTTTAATTTTTTGATCATTAATATTATTTATTTTTGAATGTTTGATTTTTCCTGTCGAGAAAATCGATACCATATCATTTGTACTTGTGTCCCCATCACAAGTTATTGCATTAAATGTTGTTTGAATATTTTTTTTTAAAAGTTTTTTAAGTAACTCATTTGGTAAATCTGCGTCAGTAAATAAATATCCTAGAGTTGTAGCCATATTTGGCTGTATCATGCCTGAGCCTTTGGCAATTCCAAATATCTTAATTTCACTGTTGCCGATAAAACAACTTTCCATTGCCATTTTTGGTTGGGTATCAGTGGTCATAATACCCAATGCAGCTTTCATCCAAACATATTTATTCTGCGTATATTTAATTTTTTCTATCAAACTAGGTATTTTTTTTTTAATTTTTTCTTCTGGAAAATCTTCTCCTATAGTGCCAGTGCACCCAAAAATTATTTCTTTAGGCTTAATTTTTATTGGCTGAATATCATCATTTTTTTGTTTTGCAGAAAGTTTTTCAGAAATTAATTCAGCAATTTTTTCTAAACTTCTATATCCACGCTTCCCTGTAAAACAGTTTGCATTTCTTGAATTCACAAGAAGTGAAAATATTTTTTTTGATTTTTGGTTTAAATTCCATTTAATATTTTCAGATACAATTTTAGATTGGGTATAAACAGATGCGTGATTTGCACCATCCCTAAAATAAAACATCACTAAGTCATCCCTTTGATTGTTGTATAAATTTGCACTTACCGAAGAAATAGATACTCCATCAATGTGATCTAAATCTTGAAATTCCATCATTCTCTTATTTTTCGATTTAGATGTTAAAAAATTTGTAAAATTTATACCCATAGTGTTTAAAATAGTTATTTAATAATTATATTAAAGGTTATAAGTAAATAATATATCAAAAACTAATGATAAATCCTTTAAGCTTTATCTCAAAATTCATTAAATCTACCAATCAAAGAGAGTTGGAGCGAATAGATAAAATTGTGAAAAAAATTAATTCTTTGGAGGAAATAATTAAGAAAATTGAAAATGAGGATTTTCCGAAAAAAACCCTTGAGCTTAAGAAAAAAATAAAGACTGGAAAATCTTTAGATGAAATTCTTCCAGAGGCTTTTGCATTAGTAAGAGAGGCATCAGCAAGAACCAGGAGTGAACGTCATTTTGATGTTCAGTTGATAGGTGGAATTGTTCTGCATGAGGCAAAAATTGCTGAGATGAGAACCGGCGAAGGTAAAACATTGACAATAACTCTAGCAGCATACCTAAACGCTCTTCATGAAAAAGGAGTGCACATTGTTACAGTAAACGACTATTTAGCGAAAAGGGACTCTCAAGACATGGGTGTAATATATAATTTCTTAGGTCTTACATCGGGTTTTATCAATAATGATCAAAGTGATGTCGAAAGAAAAAAAAATTATAACTGTGATATTACTTATGCCACTAACAGTGAACTTGGGTTTGATTATCTTAGAGATAATATGAAATACTCTCAAGAGGAAATGGTTCAGAGGGAACATTTTTTTTCTATAGTAGATGAAATTGACTCTTGTTTGATAGATGAAGCGCGTACTCCATTAGTTATTTCTGGAGCTGCAGAGGAAAAGACAAATCAATATCTTGCTATTGATAGTTTGATAAAAAATTTAAAAAAAAAAGATTATGAAATAGATGAAAAAGATAAAAATGTTCTTTTAACTAATGAAGGTATAAACAATGTTGAAAAAATTTTCTCAAATGCTGGTATACTCAAAAATAATAATTTTTACGACCCAGAGAACTTAAGCCTAGTTCATCATGTAAATCAAGCTCTTAGAGCTAATCATTTATTCCAAAAAGGTAGGGATTATATTATTCAAAATGATACATTAAAAATTATAGATGAGCTTACTGGAAGAATTCTTGAAGGAAGGAGGTTCGGAGATGGACTTCATCAAGCTTTGGAGGCTAAAGAAAAGATTGAGGTGCAAGTTGAAAATCAGACATTGGCATCAATAACATATCAAAATTATTTCAAACTTTACAAAAAAATTTGTGGTTGTACCGGAACTGCTTTAACTGAATCTACAGAATTTTTTGAGATTTATAATTTACCAGTAGTTGTAGTCCCTACAAACAAAAAAATGATTCGAGAAGATTTTAATGATCAAATTTTTAGAACTGAAAACGAAAAAAATAATGCTATAATTTTAAAAATTTTAGAACGTCATAAAATAGGTCAACCATTATTAATTTTTACATCCAGCGTTAATAAGTCTGAAATTTATTCAAATCTTTTAAAAAAAAAAAATATCAAGCATTTAGTTTTAAATGCCAAAAATCATGAAAATGAAGCTGAAATTATTGCAAACGCTGGAAAAGAAAAATCTGTAATTATTACAACAAGTATATCTGGAAGAGGTGTTGATATTCAACTTGGAGGAAAAAAAGATTTCATTTCTAATAAGGAGATCATAATCAATAAAGATAAAGTAAAATCTTTGGGTGGGCTATTTGTAATAGGTACCGAAAGGATGGAGTCCAGAAGAGTTGATAACCAAGCAAGAGGAAGAGCTGGACGACAAGGTGATCAAGGATGTTCAATTTTCTATGTCAGTCTTGAAGACGACTTAATGAGAATATTTGGGTCTGAGTCAATGAACAGTATGTTACAAAAATTAGGCCTTAAAGATGGTGAGAGTATTGATCATCCATGGATAAATAAAGCTTTGGAAAGAGCTCAACAAAAAGTTGAAGCAAGAAATTTTGATATTAGAAAAACTTTAATAAAATTTGATAATGTTTTAAATGACCAGAGACATGTAATTTTTTCTCAGAGGAAAAATGCTATGAATAATGAGGAAATATTCAAGTATTCTGAGGACTTTTTAGTGGAAATAATTGATGAATTAATTGAACTTAAGAATATTAAATTATCAAATCCCAAAAATAATAATTTTGATATTAAACTAAAATCTATTTTAGGAAAAAACTTTTTTGAAGCAGATTTTGAGGGTCTCATTTCATTAGATAACAATCAATTTAAAGAAAAAATAATTGAAAAATTTAATGAGTCACGAAATGAAAGAATAAAACTATTGGGTGAAAACCAATCAAAAGAAATTGAAAAAAGAATTTTTTTACAAACTATTGATATGAACTGGAAATCTCACATACAATATTTAGAACAATTGAGACAAGTAATCGGATTAAGGTCTTATGGACAAAGAGACCCTCTGGTAGAGTATAAAAAAGAAGCTTTTAGTTTATTTGAAAACTTATTAAACAAATTAAAATTCGATTTTATAACATTGTTATTGAATCTAAAAGTAGTAGAAGCACCAAAAGAAAAAACAAGGGATATTAAGCCAGTAAAAATAGATCCAAAGTATATTGGCAAGAAAATGAGCAGAAATGAACCCTGTTTTTGTGGATCTGGAAAAAAGTATAAACGATGTTGTGGGGCTTTATAAAATAATTATTAGTGAAATTAATATTATTAAAAACAAAATTATTAAAGCTATATAAGAAGACTTAGATTTAAAAATCTTATCTATACGGTTTGTTTTTGACTCTAATGAACTTAAATCATTTAAGTTATTTATAAACCCTTTGTCTCTTCCAATTCTTAAAAACTTGTTTTTTCTTTCATTTAAAATTTCTTGGGGACTCATTGTTTTAAAATGATTTAAATTTTTAATAATTGAATTTTTTAAATTACTCAAAACTATATTTCTATCCCTATGAGCTCCACCAATTGGTTCTTTAATAATTTCATCAATAATTTTAATTTCTAATAAGTCTTTTGCAGATAGCTTCATTGCTTTAGCGGCATCTAACATCTTTTTTGGATCTCTCCATAAGATAGTAGCGCAACCCTCAGGGGATATAACTGAATAAATTGCGTTTTCGAACATTAAAACTTTACTAGAAGATGCTAAAGCAATCGCTCCTCCTGATCCACCCTCTCCAATTATAATAGCTAAAGTTGGAACTTTTAATTGCATGCAACATTCAATAGACTTAGCTATTGCCTCAGCTTGACCTCTTTCCTCTGCTCCAACCCCTGGGTAAGCTCCTGGGGTGTCAATAAATGAAATTACAGGAATATTGAACTTATCTGCAATTTTCATTAATCGAATAGTTTTCCTATATCCCTCAGGTCTCATCATTCCAAAGTTACGATCTATTCTACTTTCTAAATCTTCCCCTTTTTCTTGGCCAATTACTAAAATTGATTGATTATTAAATCTAGCAAAACCCGCTATGACTGATTTATCCTCACCGTAGTTTCTATCACCTGATAATGATATAAAATCTTCAAATAATCCATCAATAAAAAATTTTGATTTAGGTCTATCCTCATGTCTTGCAACTAAGGTTGTTTGCCAAGGATCTAATTTGGAATATATCGACTTTAATTTTTGATCTAATTCATTTTGCATCTTTAAAATTTTTGGGTATCAACTTCTGATATTCCCTCTTGATTAAATGGATCTTTGAGTTTGTCTATTTCAGTTTCTAAATCTTTTATTTCAGACTCAAAATTTAAATAGTTTTTCATTTAAAATAAATTATTACATAGTTAAAAAAATGACAATAAAATGTCATTGCTACTATTAACTATTTGACTTCAATATGCTAGAGTTTTAGATAAAGCAAATGCAAATTAAATATACAACTATAAATACGTTAAAAGTTGCAGAAAATTTAGTATCTTTTGTAAGGGATGAATTATTGGAAGATTTAAATATTACCCCCGAAAAATTCTGGTCGGGATTTGATAGTGTAATTCATGATTTAGCTGAAAAAAATAAAAATTTAATAAAAATAAGAAAAGATTTACAAACAAAAATTGATAATTGGCATATTAAAAATAAAGGAGCAGAAATTAAAATTGAGGAATATAAAAAATTTTTAAAAAACATAAACTACTTAACGGATGAGGGAGAGGATTTTAAAATTGAAACCAAAGATGTTGATGAAGAAATTGCCCAAATTGCAGGGCCACAATTAGTGGTACCAATTATGAATGCAAGATACTCTCTAAATGCTGCTAATGCGAGATGGGTAAGTTTATATGATAGTTTGTACGGAACTAACATAATTGAGTCAGATGAAGGTGGTAGTGAAAGATATGATCCTCTAAGAGGACAAGAAGTTATAAAATATGTAAGAGAATTTTTTGATAAATATATTCCTGTCGAAGGAACAAGTTGGAAAAATATTGCTGGCTTAAAAATTGTAAATAAAGACTTAATTATTTTAAAAGATGATTATGAATATAAACTAAAAGATATGAATAAATTTGTAGGTTATCGTGGAGATGCAAACAAACCTAGTGCAGTAATTCTTAAAAATAATAATCTTCATTTTGAAATAATAATAAATCCGAGAGCTTTTAGTGCTGCTCACGATATAGCAGGAATAAGTGATGTGATCGCAGAGTCAGCTGTATCAACAATTTGTGATAATGAAGACAGTGTAGCTGCAGTTGATTCTGAAGATAAAGTTGTGTGCTACAGAAACTGGCTCGGATTAATGAAAGGTGATTTAAAAGTTCAATTTGAGAAAAATGGTAAAAATCTAGAAAGAAAATTAAATCCAGATAGAAGTTATATCTCTAGAGATGGTAAAAATTTAAAATTGCATGGTAGAAGTCTTTTACTAATTAGAAACGTAGGCCACCTAATGACAAATCCCTCAATTATTTTAAAAGATGGAAGCGAAGTACCTGAGGGAATTATGGATGCATTTTTCACAACTGCAGCGGCACTTCACGACTTAAAAAAAAAAAGAAATTCCAAGAAGGGATCTATCTATATTGTGAAACCTAAAATGCATGGTCCAGAAGAAACTGAATTTACAGATTTAATTTTTTCAAAGGTTGAGGAGCTCTTCGATTTAAAAAAATATACATGCAAAATTGGAATTATGGATGAAGAAAGAAGAACTTCAGCAAATTTAAAAGAATGTATAAGAACTTTGAAAAATAGAGTTTTTTTTATTAATACCGGTTTTTTAGATAGAACGGGAGATGAGATGCATACTTCAATGGAAGCTGGGCCAATGATTAAAAAAGGAGATATGAAAAAGTCAAAATGGATTTCAGCTTACGAAAATAACAATGTAGATATAGGTTTAAAATGTGGTTTCTCTGGTAAAGCACAAATTGGTAAAGGTATGTGGGCAATGCCAGATAAAATGAAAGAAATGTTAAACGAAAAAATTAACCATCTAAAAGCTGGTGCTAATTGCGCATGGGTGCCTTCCCCTACAGCCGCCTCCTTACATGCCCTACACTATCATGAGATAGATATTTTTAACGAACAGAAAAAGATTTTAAATCGCGAAAAAGCTAAATTAAACGATCTTTTAACCATTCCAATAGCAAACAGAACTAACTGGTCAGTTGATGAAATTAATTCTGAAATATCGAACTCAGCTCAGACACTATTAGGATACGTTGTAAGATGGATTGATCAGGGTATAGGTTGTTCAAAAGTTCCAGACATAAACAATGTTGGACTCATGGAGGATCGTGCTACTTTGAGAATTTCATCTCAACACATTGCAAATTGGATTCATCATGGAATAACTACAAAAATTCAAGTAATGGAAATAATGAGAGAAATGGCAAAAATTGTTGATAAACAAAATTCAAATGATAAAGGATATATAAAAATGAGCGAAGGTTATGAAAATTCTCTGGCTTTTCAAACTGCGTGTGATCTAATTTTTAAAGGTAAAGATCAACCATCGGGTTATACTGAACCCCTTTTGCATCTAAATAGATTAAAAAAAAAACTTAACTAGAATTAAGTTTAGATCTATTCTTAAAAGCTGAAAACAAAGTACCATCATCAAGACTTTCGATTTCACCTCCAACAGGAAGACCCTGGGCTAGTTTTGTAATCTTTGTCTTTGAATTTTTTAGACTATCCTGTATATAGTAAGCAGTTGTTTGACCTTCGACAGTAGCACTTGTAGCTAAAATTACTTCTTCAATTTTATCTCTTTTCACTCTTTCTACTAAAGAGTTAATTAATAAATCCTCTTTTCTTTGTCCTGCTGAGGATAAAGTGCCACCTAAAATGTGGAAATATCCTTGAAAAATATTTGAGCTTTCTATTGACCATTGATCTGCAATATCCTCTACAACACAAATTTTATTAAATTTTCCATTTGTATGTTCACAATTCATACAACCTTCTAAATTTGATTTTAAAGATCCGCACAAATTACACCTAATAACATTTTTATAAACTTTAGCTAATATATTGGCCATTGGCTTAACAATTTCATTTCTATTATTTATCAATTTTAAAACTATTCTTTTTGCTGATTTCGGACCTAATCCTGGAAGCTTAGAAATTAGCTTAATTAAATCCTCAATTTCCTCTATCTTTTTCATTATCTAAAGGGGCCATTTAAATCCTGGAATTCCTAAACCTCCAGTTGCTTTAGAAATTTCCTCATTTGTTTTATTTTTAAGTTGAGCCTTAGCATTATTATGAGCCGCTACAATTAGATCCTCAAGAATAGTTTTGTCCTCTTTTAACATTTCATCTGAAATTTCAATTTTTTGCATTTCACCCTCTCCATCTAAAGTCACTTTTACCGAGTTAGATCCAGAAACTCCTTCCACTCTTATTTTTTTAATATTTTCTTGGCTTTGCTTCATTTTAGCCTCAAGCTCTTTTGCTTTGTCTAAAATTTTATTAAAATCAGTCAATTATTCTTCCTCATTTTTTTTTTGAATTGTCTCAATTAAATTTGCATCAGGAAATTTTTCTAAAACAGTCTTATATATGTCTGAATTTTTTGATTTTTCAAGAAGTTCATCTTTTCTATTTTGCTCTTTTTCTTTTACTGATTGTGCACCTTTCGTTTTACTAAATGTAATTATCCATCTCTGACCTGTCCACTCAAAAAGTTTTAAAGATAGATCTTTTACAAAATTTTTATCAATATTATCATTGAAGGATATCTCTATTCTTTTTCTCTCAAAACTTACAAGATTTACATTTTTTTCTAAATCGAATTTAAGTTTCATTTCTTTATTATTTGTGCAAACTTCTATCAATTTTTCAAATGACTCGATTAATAGTTTTTCTTCAGCTTTAATATCTGTTTGTATCTCAGGTTTATTTTTTTTTTCTTGGGAAATATTTTTGATCTGATTAATTGGTTCTTTTTTAGAGTCTAATGTAGATCCTTCTTTTTCATCTGATTTTATCGAGTCTCTTTTTATAATATTTTGATTATTAATTTTCGAAGAGCTAATATACATTAGTCTGAGTAAAAGCATCTCAATTGATAAATTTTGATTTGAGACAATATCTAATTCCCCAAGAGTTCTAATGGTAAATTGCCAAAACAATATCAATATTTCATTGTCTATATTATTAGATGTCTCTTTAATTTTTGAAAACTCTTCATCGTTTAATGAAAAATTTGTGCTCTCTGGTGTTAAAAAATTTATATTTTTAAAATAATAGATCAACTCTAAAAAATCGTTTATAAAAATTTTTGGTTCTACGCCTTGGTCGTAAATTTTCCTGTAAATTTCAATAACTTTATTCTCTTCACCCTCTAAAATTAATTGAAATAAATTAATTAATTGAGATCTGTCAAAATATCCGAAGATTTTTAATGCTTTAGTCAAATTTAATTCTTCTGAATCCTCAACTGACAACATTCCCCTGTCTAACAAAGATAAAGCATCCCTGACTGAGCCCTCAGATATTTTCACAATTAATTTTAAAGCATCGTCAGTCACTTTACCATTCTCAGTATCTTTTATTTTTTTTATAAACTCAAATAATTCTGTAGATTTAATTCTTGATAAATCAAATCTTTGACACCTCGACACGACGGTGATCGGTATTTTCTTAATTTCAGTAGTCGCAAATATAAATTTTAATCCTCCTCCACTTTCGTATTGTGGTGGTTCTTCTAAAGTTTTAAGTAGTGCATTGAAAGCCTGCTTACTTAGCATATGAACTTCATCTATTATAAATATTTTATACTTAGCAGAAGTTGGTCCATACCTAGAAAATTCAATTAAATCTCTAACATCATCCACGCCTGTTTTGCTGGCGGCATCCATTTCCAAGACATCTATATGACTAGAATTAGTTATTGCATTACAATTTTCACAAAAATTGTCCTTACATAAATTTTCTATTCCATTTGAACAGTTTAAAGATTTTGCTACTATTCTAGCAATAGTGGTTTTGCCAACTCCTCTTATCCCAGTAAATAAATAAGCATTAGGTACTTTGTTATTTTTAATTGAATTAATAATCGTCTCAGCTACAACATCCTGTCCAATTAAATCATCAAAGTTTTTTGGTCTGTATTTTAATGCTAAAACTTTAGAATTTTTGTTCATTTATAATCCCTAGGAGACTAGAACCTGAATAACTGTCTCTACGACTGCTTCCGTTAAGATCTGGTCGGGTTCAAGCAGCACCCACCTCTAGCCTCCACAAGTATTATAACAGTAATGATTTCTAATCCACAAGAAAAGATTAAGATTTATTTTTCCCTTTGTTTGTCTGCCTCAAAAACACCCAGAACGTGAAAATCTTGACAGTGTAATCCTAATTCTTCTAAAGATTTTTGAACCTTAAGATCCTCTATATGTCCGTCAAGGTCACATAAAAAGAAAAAAGAGTTGAAAGTATTTTTTTCAGGATAACTTTGCAATTTTGTAAGATTAACTCCATTAATAGCAAATCCTCCTAAAGATTGATAAAGGGCTGCAGGTTTACTTTTAAGCTTAAATAAAAAAGAAGTAATATATTTTTTTTTGCCAAATTCGGGTTGGGAAATATTTTTTCCCATTAACAAAAATCTTGTATAATTACCCTTATCATTTTCTATATTTTTTTTTACAATCTCTAAATTATAAGTAGTGGCACTTAACGAGGATGCTATGGCTGCTTTTGATTTATCTTGATTGATCGAAATCATTTCAGCAGATCCAGCTGTATCTGCTCTTACTTGTTCAGAGAAATTATTTGCTTTTATAAATTTAGAACATTGAGATAAAGCCTGACCATGGGAATATACTTCTTTTATATCGGAAATTTTAGTACCAGGAATGCCAAGTAAATTATGTTCTACTTTTTGGAAATACTCACAATAAATGTTTAATCTATATTGGAATATCAAATATTCGATACCTATATTCCCAGTAATTCTGTTTGACTCAGGTATTATAATTTTTGAGCCATGGTCCTTTGAGGCTTTTAAAAAACACTCATCAAAAGTTTTACATGGAAGTATTTCTGCATCTTTATCAATAGATAAAGCTGCAAGATGGGAGTATGCTCCATAGCTTCCTTGAAAATAGATTTTGTTCATCAAGACTTATATTCCATAATTTTTTTTATAGCCACTAAATCCTCCTTGGTATCAACTCCAACTGGAGATTGCTCTGCAAGGGCTACGTTTATTTTAATATTATTATCTAAAGCTCTTAATTGCTCAAGTTTATTTTGAATTTCATTCTGAGATTGATTGAAAGAAATAAATTTTTTAAGAGTTTCTAATTTATAACAATAAATACCTAAATGGTGATAAATATTTTTATTTTCATGAGATATTTTTCTTGAAAAATTTACTGCTTCTGGAAATTCGGCTTTATTAAGGTCTAGGTCAGTTATTACCTTCACAACGCTTTGATCTTGGTACAAATTCTTATTCAAAATATTTGCCGCTAAAGTTCCAATTTCAGAATTTGATTTGACCATACGTTTGTGAAGATTCCTTATATCATTTATACTCATCAATGGCTCATCTCCTTGAAGATTGATTACCAAATCAACTTCTAGTTTTCCCAAAATTTTTAGGGCTTCATAGATCCTGTCTGTCCCACTTTTATGCATATTGCTGGTCATAACTGCTTGACCTCCGTTTTGTTTTACATCATCAATTATCTCCTGATCTTCAGTAGCAACATAAACTTCTCCAATATTTGCTTGTTCTGCCTTTTTAAAAACGTGTGAAATCATTGATAAACCATTAATTTTAATCAGCGGTTTTCCTGGCAATCTAGTTGCCGACATTCTAGAAGGAATTATAATTAATGTTTTCATTATTTTTTTAATCCTGATTACATTATAAGCAGAGGCAAAATTGTACATTAAAATGTAAGCAATTTTTAAATTATAATGTTATACGTTCAAAATTAATTTTTATAAAATGGATTCTTTTGAAATAAACAAAATAATTGCAGCTATTCTATTGGTAGTCCTTTTAGTAATTGGTATTGGTAAAGTTTCAAATATCGTCTTCTATGTTGAAAAGCCAGAAACACCTGGATATAAAGTCGATGTTGAGCAAGTTGCTAATATCACAAGTTCATCAACTGAAGCGACAGAAGAAAAAGTAGATATTGCTAAATTGATGTCTTTAGGAGATATAGCAAGTGGAGAGAAAATTTTCAAAAAATGTGCCGCTTGTCATTCGATTGTTAAAGGTGGAAAAAATAATATTGGTCCTGCTTTATACAATGTGGTTGGAAGAGAAGTTGGTGCAGTTGAAGATTACAAATATTCAAAAGCTTTGGCATCTTATGATAAAGAGTGGACTCTTGAGGAGCTTAACGGTTATCTAATCAAACCCGCAAAATGGATCAAAGGAACAAAGATGGCTTTCGCTGGATTAAGAAAAGAAAAAGATAGAGCTTCTGTAATTAAATATCTGAACCAAAACTCAGATAGTCCTTTACCATTACCTTAGTTTTCCGAAACAATATAACAAAATACTTTTTTGAACGTGGACTCTATTAAGAGCCTGTTGCCAAACTTTTGATTGATTACTAGAGAAAACTTTTTCCTCCACTTCTGAACCTCTCGGCAAACAATGTAAAAAAATACAACTTTTTTTTGCTTTTCTCATTAATTTTTGGGTTACCTTAAAGTTTTTAAAGTGAGACAATTTTTTTTTTTTATTTACTTTATCATTTAATGATAAAACTTTGTCAGAAAATATTACATCAGCATTTATTGCAGCTTTTTTTGCATCGTTAACAACATAAATCTTTTTATTTATTTTTTTCGCCCAATTTAATAAATCTTTATTTGGAGTGTATTTTTTAGGACAGCCTATATTTAATTTAAAATCAAATTTAACTGACGCGGCGATTAAACTATTTAAGACATTATTAGAATCACCTATCCAAGTAATATTAAGTTTAGAAATTGATTTTTTTTTAATTTCCTCAACAGTAAAGATATCAGACAAAACTTGAGTTGGGTGAGAGGAAGGGCTTAGGCCATTAACTAATGGTATGGACAAATAATCACTGAAACTCTTGATTTTTTTGTCACTATCAGTTCTAAGCATGAAACCATCACCATAAGTAGATAAAATTTTTGCAGTATCCTCTAATGACTCTCCACCACTTCCTAAATGAAGTTCATTAGATCTTAAAGTCAAAGTACCACCCCCCAGTTGTTTTATAGCTAAATAAAAACTTAATCTTGTTCTTAAACTGGATTTTTCAAACATTTGTATTAATAATTTTCCTTTCAAAGGAGCTCCCTTATCAGTTTCAAGTGTATCAAGTTTTTTTCTCTTATTTTTTCTATTTTTTGCATCAATTAAAATTTTTCGTAAATTTTGATATGAAATATCTTTAAGATTAATGAAATGTTTCATCTATTATAACTTACACAAACTTTTTTTATTATTTTTAATGCTAGATTTATCTCGTTTCGTTTAACATTTAGTGGAGGTAAAATTCTCACCACATTTTCTGAAGCTTTAATTGTTAATAATTTATTTGTCATTAAAGATTTTATAAAACGTGATTGATCTTCATGAAGCTGTATTCCTATTAAAAAACCTTTACCTCTTATTTCTTTTATTATTTTGGGAAATTGATCTTTTATTCTATTCAATTCAAAGTGAAAATATTGTGAATTTTTTTTTACTTTTTTTAAAAAATCTTTATTGGAAATAATATCTAGAACACTTTTTCCTATTTTCATAGCTAAAGGATTCCCCCCAAAAGTTGATCCATGAGTCCCTGCTACCATCGCGGAAGCAACTTTTTTATTCATTAAAACTGCACCTATAGGAAAACCACCTCCTATTCCTTTTGCAATTGGAACTATATCTGGTTTTACTTTTGATTCTTCAAATGCAAAAAAATTTCCTGTTCTGCCTACTCCACATTGAACCTCATCTAAAATTAATAATATTTTCTTCTTATTACATAATTGTCTTAATCCATTAAGACACCAATTGGGTATCACTTTAATTCCACCTTCTCCCATTATCGTTTCGACCATTATTGCAGCAGTTTTCTTATTAATCAATTTTTTTAATTTTTTATGGTCTCCAAATTTAAAATGATCAAATCCATTTACTTTTGGACCAAATCCTTCTGTCATTTTTTTAGAACCACTAGCATAAATTGATGCAAGTGTTCTTCCATGAAAAGAATTTTTAATACAAATTATTCTATTCTTATATGGTTTTTTTATTGAGTAAAAGTATCTTCTTGCAATTTTTATAGCTGCCTCCGTAGCCTCGGTACCACTATTTTGAAACATCACATAATCAGCAAAAGTTTTTTTTACTAATTTTTTTGCTAATTCCTCACCTTCAGGTATCTGAAAAGCGTTGGAAATATGCCAAAGTTTTTTCGCTTGTTTATTAATTGTTTTCACTAATTCTGGATGTGCATGACCTAAAGAATTAACAGCGATGCCTTGAACAAAGTCTAAATATTTGGTTCCATTGGTTGAGTATAAAAAACTCCCAGCACCTTTAGTAAAAGATAAATTTTTTCTGTTATAATTTTTTACAAGATAACTCATAATTTAAATTCTTTTATAATTAAAATAATTAGATACAAGTTGAGATTGAATATATTTCCTATCAAATAATAGATATTTTTGTTGATAACTATAAAAAGTTTCTTGTTTATTTTAAGTATATTTCATTATATTGTATTCTAATGATAATCTAACACAATATGTAGTAAAATGAGTTGGACAGAAGAAAAAGTAGAAAAATTAAAAGAACTTTGGGGCAAAGAAAATACTGCAAGTCAAATTGCGGAGATTATCGGAGGAGTGAGCAGGAACGCAGTAATAGGTAAAGCACATAGATTAAATCTTTCAGCGAAAATAAAGACTAGGACTGCAGCAAGTAATCAAAGCTTTGAAAATTCAATCGCCGATAAGAATAATAAAAGTAAAAGGATAAAAAAAAACAGATTCAAATCGCTAATTATTGAAAAAGATTTTGAACCAGAAAACCCAAAGCAACTGGAAGAACTCGATGAGAATTCATGTAAGTGGCCCTTAGGACACCCAAATGAAAGCAACTTTTATTTTTGTGGCAGAACCTCGCTTAAAGATTTCTCTTATTGCAAACTACATCTTCTTTACGCATATCAGCCTAAAGGTAAAAAAGAAGAGATCGTTGATAAAGATGAAGTCCCATCATTTATTGGAAAAAAAGTCCATTCAGCATAAATTATCATTTTAATTATTTCTGTATTTATCTGTAGAAAATTGACCTCCCTCCTTCCACATATAGCAATAATTTTTTACCTCCTTATTAAAAAAACGAGTACTTGGGACACCAATATCATTGTTAGTTTTATATTTTCCAGAGACTGTATTATCATATTTTAAAAGTCTAAGCTGATCTTGAGTTAATAGAGGTTTGGGCATCAATTGAAAAAATTTGGCCATTAAATTAGCTGCTGTCAATGGGAATGGTAATAATATCCTTTTTTTTTCCATCAAAACCAATAGCCTCTCTAAAACTTCCTTGAACGTAATTACCTCAGGGCCAACACATTCAATGGTATGTGAATTTACATTTTTACAAATAACTTGAAAAATAATATCAGTCAAGTCTGAGCAATGAATTGGCATAAACTTTGTTTTTCCTGAATAGTATATTGGAAATATCGGTAATCTACTTAATAAAGTCATTAAATTTGTTGTGAAATTGTCATCAACAGAATAAACAACTGATGGTCTTAAAATAGTAGCTAAAGGAAAATTTTTTAGAATATTTTTTTCTCCCTGTAATTTACTTTTTGCGTAATCGGAGTCAATAGCCGAGTCTATACCTAAGGCTGATATGTGAATAAATTTTTTCAGTTTATACTCTTTACTTAATTTTGATAATAAAGATGGAAAGATTGAATGTATATTGTTGAAAGTATTTCCTCTTTTTTTTTCAAAAAGTATACCGACCAAATTAATGCATATTTCAGCATTTTGAAAAAGTTTTCTAATTTTATCTTCATCAAAAATACTAGATTCAATTATATCAATATATCCAAAGTTTGCCTGTGTTTTGATTATATAGCTTTTTTGATGAATATTTCTAGTTACAACAGTTATTCTGTATCCATTTTTAGTTAACTTTCTAATTAAATTCCTACCAATTTGTCCACTTCCGCCAAATATTAGACAATTTTTTTCTTTCATATATATATGTTTAAAAATGAATATTGATATTAAACTTCACAAAAAAGATTTACCAGATGATCTAATCTTAGGCAATATATTAGCAATCGATGGGGAATTTATGGGTCTTAATGTAAAAAGAGATCCTTTATGTCTAATTCAAATATCTTCTGGTAAAAATGACGCTCATATAGTTCAACTAGACAGATCAACCTATAAAGCGCCGAATTTATCAAGAATTTTGTCTGATAATAATGTTGTGAAAATTTTTCATTATGGCAGAGCTGACATAGCTCACATAAAATATTATCTCAAGACTGAGACAAAAAATGTTCTTGATACTAAAATTGCATCAAAATTAGCCAGATCTTATTCTGATAATCACTCATTAAAAATATTGATTAAAGAATTTTTAAATATTGATATTAGTAAACAATTTCAAAATTCTGACTTTGGAGGAGAGTTGTCTCCAGCACAATTAAAATATTGTGCCAACGATGTAATTTATTTACATAAAATCCATGAGGGACTTAATAAAATTTTGGAGAGAGAGAAAAGATTAGATTTATACAATGATTGTCTTAAGTTTCTGAAAACAAGAGTTGATCTTGACCTTGCCTTGTTTAAGGATGATATTTGGTCTCACTAAATATGAAAAATGAAATAAAAAATATAGGAGTAGATGTTATAGATTTACAAATTAAAGGTTTAAAAAAACTCAAAAATTCAATTAATAAATCTTTTAATGATGCCGTTAATGCTATTTTTAAATGTAAATCAAAAGTAATTATTTGTGGAGTAGGTAAAAGTGGAATCATCGCATCAAAAATTTCAGCTACGCTTTCCTCTGTTGGTACACCCTCATTTCCAATTTCTGCAAGTGATTGTTCTCATGGTGATTTAGGTAGAATAACAAAAAATGACTTGCTAATTTTAATAAGCTATTCAGGTAATACCTCTGAATTGAGAAACATAATTAAGTACGCAAAATCAACTAAAGTAAAACTTATAGGAATAGTGTCTAATAAAGATTCCGTTTTATACAAATCATCAAATATAAAATTATTATTACCGAAAGTAAAAGAGTCTGGCCTTGGAATTGTACCAACATCTAGTACAACTAACCAATTATCTATTGGGGATGCTTTAGCGATCGCTGTAATGAATAAAAATAGATTTGGAAAATTGGATTTTAAAAAATTTCATCCATCTGGTAGCCTTGGAAATAAATTAAAAACTGCAGGTGATTTAATGTTAACTAAAGGAAAGATACCATTTATAAATGAAAATCAAGTTATCAGAAATGCTCTAAAAATTATCAATATTAAACGTTTAGGTTTTTTGGTAGCAATTAACAATGAAGGTCTAACTACAGGTATTTTTACTGATGGAGACTTAAAAAGATTAATGCAAAAAAAAAGAAATATTGAAAATTTGAAGATTAAATCTTTTATGACAAGAAGCCCATACGTTGTCGAAGAAGAAATGTTAGCATCAGATGTTTTGCATCAAATGAACAGGAAAAAAATTACGAATGTGTGTGTTTATAAAAAAAATAATAAAAAAAAAACTATTGGTGTAATACATATTCATAACTTATTAAATAATCTTAGCTAAATGGATGAAAAAAATTTTACAAATATTTCTTCTTCTAATATTAATAGTCATAACCCTAATTTTTTATAATAAATATTTTTCATCTCAAGATGCACCTCAATTAAAAGTCTCTTCAAATAAAGAAAATAATGATAATATAAATTACAAAAGTAATCTTATAAAAAATTTAAGTTACAATTTAGATCTTCAAGATAAAAGTAAATATGTAATATTTGCAGAGGAAAGCGAACTTTTGTACGAGTCAGATGTTGAATTAGTAAAAATGATTAATGTGACAGCAAAATTTATTGATAAAGACAACAATGAGTTAATAATTAATGCCGATAAAGCACTTTTTAATAGCGTGTCATATAATACAAATTTTAATGACAATGTTATAGTAAAATACAAAGATGATAGAATATTTTCAGAAAATTTAGATTTAGATTTTACTGAAAATATGGTTACAATATATAATGATGTTGTGTATGAAGGGGTGCAGGGTTTATTGAAAACAGATAATGTAAAAATTAATCTTATAACAAAAAATACAGAAATTTTTATGAATAATTTAACAAAAAAAGTTAAAGGTTCATTTAAAAACTAATTATGTCAAATATAAAAAAATTTAGGATCAAATCTTTCAAAAAAACAAAATCTATTCTTAATTTAGAAAAAGTATCTCTTAAATATGGTAGAAAAATTATTTTAGATAATTTCAATTTACAACTTAATAACGGTCAGATATTGGGACTTTTAGGCCCCAATGGAGTTGGAAAAACCACAATCTTCAATCTCATTACCGGTTTAATCTCTCCAGATTTCGGAACAATTTTCATCAACTCAGAGAAGGTCAATGGATTTCCAATATATGAAAGAACTTTAAAATTTAAAATTGGTTTTGTGCCCCAATATGGCGGATTTTTTCATGATTTAACAGTTTATGAAAACTTAAAAGCTATTTCAGAAATTGCAATAAATAATTCAAATATTAGAGATGAAAAAATTAATTCGTTAATCTCAAAATTTGAATTAGACTCAATAAGAGATATTAAAGCAGATTTTTTATCAGGTGGTCAAAAAAAAAAACTTGTTATAGCTATTGCGTTAATATCTGACCCAAAGATTTTACTTTTAGATGAACCCTTTGCAGCTCTTGATGTTATGACAATTAAAACTTTACAAGAAATAATAGTAAACTTACAAAGTAATAACAATATTTCTATAGTATTATGTGATCATCAAGCTAGAGATCTACTAGCTTGTGTTGACTCAGCAGCAATAATAAGCAATGGAAAAGTTGTAGCCCAAGGAACACCCTCAAATTTAATCACGAATATTGACGCAAAAAACGCTTATTTTGGAGAATCTTTCAAAATTAGCTAAATTTAGAAACAATGAATAAATGAATAAATGAATAAATGAATAATAGTGTAGTTATTTTCAAAAAAATTAAACCATTTAATAGATCGATTAAAATTGAGGGAGATAAAAGTCTTTCAATAAGATGGGCACTATTAGCTTCTCAGGCTTATGGTAAATCAAGAGCTTCTAACCTACTTAAATCGGAAGACGTACTAAATACTTTGAAGTGTCTAAAAAAAATGGGTGTTAAAATAAAACAGAAAAAAGATTATTGTGAGATAAATAGTAAAGGCTTAAATAGTTTCAATTATAAAAAAAAAATTACTTTAAATGCTGGAAATTCTGGTACTTTAAGTAGACTTATTCTTGGGCTTTTAGTTCATTCTCAATCTAAAATAAAGTTAACAGGAGACAAAAGTTTATCAAAAAGAGATTTTTTAAGAGTCACAAAACCTTTGACTAAGTTTGGAGCAAATTTTAAGAGTAAATCAGGAAAATTGCCTATATTTATAAAGGGAACGAGCGATCCAAAGCCTATCAAATTTTATGAAAACAAAGGGTCAGCACAAAGTAAAAGTAGTATAATGTTAGCAGCACTTAATACAAAAGGTAATACTATTATTAAGGCAAAAAAATCTCGTGATCATACAGAATTATTTTTTAAATATTTGAAATTACCTATTAAAATTAAAAAAAACAAAAAATTTGATCTAATTAAGATTAAAGGAAAAAAAAATATCAAAGCATTTAATTATAAGATTCCATCCGATATTAGTTCTAGTGCTTTTTTCATAGTACTTACAGCCTTATCTAAAAATTCTAAATTGAAAATAAAAGATGTGAATGTAAACCCTACTAGATCTGGAATTTTAAAAATATTAAAATTAATGGGTGTAGATATTCAACTTAAAAACAAAAGAGACTATAAAGGAGAAAAAATTGCTGACATTATCATAAAAAGTAAAAAAGATATTAAACCTATAAAGTGCCCAATTAGGTTTAATAGTGAGGCAATAGATGAATTTCTATTAATTTTTCTTGTTGCTGCCAGAGCAAGTGGCGTATCTTACTTTAAAAATCTCTCAGAACTTAATCAAAAAGAGAGCCCTAGGTTAATATGGGGATCCAAAATTTTAAATAAAATTGGAATAAAAAATAAGATCGATAGTAACAGTATTAAAATATACGGTGATCCAAATTTTCAAATAAAAAAAAAAATAATAATTAAAAATTTTTTAAAAGACCACAGGGTTTTTATGTCAAGTGTAATTGCTGCCTTATGTTTTGGAGGAAATTGGAAAATTTTTGATAAGGATGCAATAAATACTTCTTTCCCATCATTCCTCGAAAAAGTTAGATTTTTAGGAGCAAAAATTTACTAAAAACTCACTAAAACCCTTAATAACTTGAATTTTACGGAAATCTTTAATTTAAATTCTTAGTTGATTAAAACCTCAAATTTATTTATAGATCGTGAGTTTTTAATAAAATAGAATAACTATTAATGGATATATACAAAGATTTAAAAAACCCCGCATCTCAAGAGTTTGAAAAATTATTAAACAGTCAATTATCAAAAATTAATATTGAAGAGGGTAAAATAATTGAAGGGAAAATAAATAAAATAACCGACAAATTTGTATTTCTTTTTGTTGAGGGATTAAAAAGTGAGCCTGTATTAGATGTCAACGAATTAAAAAGTATGGGTTTATCTGAAAAAATTAAAATTGGAGAAACAATACCTGTTTTGCTTGAAAAAATTGAGGACAGGAATGGAGAAGTTCTAGTTTCAGCAAGCAAAGCCCAAAAAATTAAAGGGTGGGATAAACTTGTAAAAGCTTACGAAAATAATGAACCTATAATGGGTAAAATTACATCAAAGTGTAAAGGTGGCTGTATAGTAGAACACATTGATACCGGTTCTTTGATGTTTTTACCAGGATCACAGATTAGTGATAAGCCTTTGAAAGATATTTCTCACTTAATGAATGAGCCTCAAAAATTTGCTTTAATTAAACTTGATAAAGTGAGAGGAAATGCATGTGTCTCTCGAAGAGAAATTATTTCATCATTTAAAAAAGAGGATAAAGCCAAGATTATAGAAAAATATAAAGTAGGTGATATTATTAAGAATGCAGAGGTTAAAGGTTACAGTTCATTTGGTTGTTTTTTCAATGTAAACGGCGAACTTGACGTGCTAGTTCACTTGCAAGAAATTTCTTATTCTCGTGTAAACCATCCAGATGAAGTTTTTAACATTGGAGAAAAACATGATCTTAAAGTAATTTCAGTTGATAAGGAAAAGTTGCAAGTTGGTTGTTCGGTTAAACAATTGTCTCCGGATCCATTTGAGCATATAGAGAATTATGAGCTGAACAAAGTTTACAAAGCAAAAGTAGTTAAAATTATGGACTTTGGGGCATTTTGTGAACTCGAGCCAGGTTTAACTACTTTATTACATTCAAGTGAGCTCAGCTGGACTAAAAAAAATGTTTCCGCAAAAAAAATGTTTAAAGTCGGAGATGAAATAAGCTGCGTAATTACAGAGATTGATAAAGATAAAAGACGAGTGGCAATTTCTCATAGACTATCTCAGGATAATCCTTTTGAAATTTTTGAGAAAAATTATCCAGTTGGAACTGTTACAGATGGAGAAGTAGTTAACAAAAACGAATACTCATTGTTTGTAAATGTTGGTGGTCTAGATGTTGATGCTTTTTTACATTGTAATGATTTAACATACTTAAATAATGGCGAAGAAGAATTATCTAAATATAAAAAAGGAGATAAAATTAAAATAAAAGTTTTAGAAATCAAAACATCCGAGCAAAAAATTAGAGTTGGCTTTAGACAAACCAAATCTGACCCTTTAGATTGGTTTAAAAATAAAAAAATTAACCAAGCAATTACTGTTAAAATAATCTCAAAAGATAATAAAGGTTTAACAGTTAGACCAGAGGGTTGTGAAATGGACTTCAATATCAAGAAATCCGCTATAGCTATCTCGGCCCAAGATGCACGTACGTCAAGATTTACTGGTGGGGAAAGAATTGACTGTGCTATTTCAGAGTTAGATTTGAATAAAAGAAAAGTAGTTTTAAGTATTAAACTATTAGAAGAAATTGAAAAAAAAGAAGCTTTAGAAAAATATGGTTCAGAAGGATCAGGTAAAAATTTACCATTTTCGTCATTATCAGAGGATCTAAAGAAAAAAGATGATAAAAAATAATAAAATTAATAAGACTTAAGTTTTGGCTATTGTAAAATCAAAACTTTTAAAACAACTCTCAAAAAACTATCCAAATTTTTTAAGAAAAGATTTAGAAAAAGTTACTCAAATAATTTTGCACGAAATAAAACAAACGCTTAAAAGAAATGAAAGGGTTGAATTAAGAGGTTTTGGGGTATTTTCAACAAATACTCAAAAAGCAAGAATTTCGAGAAACCCAAAGACTGGTGAGAAAGTAAATACACCAGAAAAAAAAACTATTCACTTCAAAATGGCAAAAGATCTGTTTAAAAAATTGAATAATGAAAAAGAATAAAATATTTGTCGCTTGCGACAGCACTAATATCTTTAAAGTGAAAAAAATTATTAAGAGGGCACAGAGTCCCAAATTAAAAATTGGGTATAAATTCGGATTAGAATTTCTGAACTCAAAAAACGGTAGAAATTTTTTATGTAATTTAAAAAATAAGATTACATTTGCTGACCTAAAGCTTAATGATATTCCAAATACATGTGTATCTGCTATTAAAGCCATAAGAGACCTTAACGTGAATTATTTAACTATACATATAAGTTCAGGTTTAGAAGCCCTCAAGTCTAGTAAAAGAGTTTCTGGAAAAATTAAATTAGTTGGTGTAACAATTTTAACTTCCTTAGATAACAAAGCATTAAAAGAGATTGGTTTTAATAAAGATGTTAAGAAATTAGTTTATCACCAAGCAAAATTAGCAAATCGAGCAAAACTTGACGCTATTGTGTGTAGTGCTCAAGAGTTAAGTATAGTTAAAAAAGTATTTAAGAAAGAGATAATTACTCCTGGAATCAGATTCGATAAAAAAATAAATGACCAAAAAAGAGTTTTAACTCCAAAACAAGCGTATAAAAATGGAAGTGATTGGTTAGTAATTGGTCGACCTATAACTAAAGGAAATATTAAAAAGAATATTTTGTCATTAGTTAATCATTTAAACCAATGATCCTAAAATCAAAAATCTGCGGTGTCTCTGACCTTAAAATATTAAATTATATTGTTAATCACAAAAATCCTCCAAATTTTGTAGGCTTTATTGTAAATTACCCAAAATCAAGAAGATATATTGAAATAAAAAAACTCAAAGAACTTTTTAAAATTAATAAAAAAAAAACTTTATACGTCGCGGTCCTAGTAAATCCAAAAAATGATATCCTAGAAGAAATTAAAGATTTACCTTTTGACTATTATCAACTTTACGACTGTAGTGTTGATAAAATTAAATCGATAAAAAATAAGTATAAAAAAAAGATTATAACTGTTTTTACAATAAAAGATTTTGAAGATCTAAAAAATCATAATTTATACAAAGATGTGACTGATATTTATCTATTTGATAGTAAAGGGTATGAGAAAAGTATGTCATTCGATCACAGATTGATTGAAAATATAAAAATTGATAAAGATGTAATGTTGGCAGGGAATATTCAGGTTGATGATGATCTTGAAAATTACAAAAAAATAGCTGATATTATTGATATATCTGGAGGATTAGAAACTTCTGGATTAAAAGATGTTTCCAAAATAGAAATTTTCTTGAATAAATTAAAAAATTTAAATGATGAAACTTAAAAAAAATATCCCATTGATCGATCAGCACGATCGATATGGATTTTGGGGAGGGAAATTTGGTGGAAGTTTTATTCCTGAAACTCTTAAAAAACCTGTAGAAGATCTAACAAAAGAATTTCAAAAACTAAGAAAGAACAAAAAATTTTTAACAAAGAGAGACTTTTATTTTAAAAATTACGTAGGATCTCCTACGTCATTTATCAAATTAGATAATTTGTCTAATCATTTGGGTGGGGGCCAGATTTGGGCCAAGGTTGTTTCTGAGGCAAATGGTGGAGCTCATAAAATATATAATGCAACTGTTCACGCCTTAATTTGTAAAGCAATGGGGAAAAAATTTATTGTAGGCGATACTGGTGCTGGATATGCAGGAAAGATGCTCAGTATGGCAGCAAAAAAATTTGGTTTAAAATGTAAAATTTTTATGGGGGCAAAAGATATTAAAAGACAAAAACCAAATTGTGATGCAATGAGAAAAAATGGTGCAGAAATTATTCCGGTATATTCTGGAAGCCAAACTTTAGTTGATGCGGTGAGTGAATGTATGAGATATTGGGTTTCGAACTGCGATAATACCCATATGTGTGTAGGGTCGACTGTCGGTCCAAATATTTTTGTTAAAATCTGTGGATGGTCAACTGCCCAAATCTCAAGAGAGCTTAAAAGTCAAATAAAAAAAGAATTTAAAAAAATTCCAAAAAAATTAAAACTTATCAACTGTGTTGGGGGTGGAAGTTCAGCCTATGGCTTTTGGAGTGAATTTATTAATTATGATAAAAAACAAATTGAATTAATAGGGGTAGAAGCTGGTGGTCCAAAAAAATCAAAATTACATGCTGCTCCTTTAAGTAGAAATGCTAAAATTGGAATTTTACATGGTGCAGCTTCTTATGTTTGTCAAAATAATGAGGGTCAGATCCATGAAACTGAGTCTATTAGTGCTGGATTAGATTATCCTGGAGTTAGTCCTATCCATTGTTTTTTAAAAGATACTAAAAGAGCTAAATATACTTACGCAACAGACGAGGAAGCCTTGGATGCGTTCAAGATGGTAACAAAATTTGAAAAACTTAATCCAAGTTTAGAACCATGTCATGCTTTTGCTGAAGCCATAAAAATTGCGCCAAAATTAAGTAAGGATACAATTTTAGTTGTTAATTCTTGTGGTGATGCCAAAAAAGATAGAGATATTTTGAGACAAAGATTAGGTAAATATTAATGAACAATTCTTTAATTAACCAATCTTTTATAATATCGAAAAGAGAGAATAGACCGGCTCTTCTTACTTACACTGTGGCGGGTGACAGCACCAAAAAAAAATCATTAGAAATTTTAAAATCAATTTCAAAATATGCAGATATTTGTGAGCTGGGATTTCCACATAACACTCCAATTGCAGATGGAGGTCAAATTCAAACAAGTGCTTATAGAGCGATAAAAAATGGAATTAAAATAAATGATGTATTTTCTATTGTAAGTAAATTTAAAAAATTAAGAAAAAATAAGCCAGTCATATTAATGGGCTATTATAATATGATCTACCAATATAACGAAAATAAATTTATTACAAAATGCAAGAAATCAAAAGTTGATGGTCTGATAGTAGTTGATTTACCTTATCCAGAAAATAAAATTTTTGCATCAAAATGTAAAAAAAATAAAATTAGTTTTATTCAGCTTATTTCACCTACAACTTCAAAAATAAGACAAAAAAAAATTATTAATGACTCTCATGATATGATTTACTACATAAGTATGTTATCCACTACTGGAGGAAAACTAAAAGTTTCTCCAAAAAAAATAATTCAGGAATACCAAAATATTAAAAATCAAAATAAATCAAAGAATGTGGTAATTGGATTCGGTATAACACAAAAAACAATAAAATTATTAAAAAAAGCCGATGGATTAGTTGTTGGAAGTGCTATTTGCAAAGAAATTACAAGATCAATTAAAAAGAGACAAAATGTTGTCACAAATGTTACTAATGTAGTAAAGAGATTAAAAAATAAAATTAAATGAATTGGATTACTAAAATTATAAAAGCAGGTGAGAAAATTAAAACTGCTATACATAAAAGAGCCTCAAAAGAAGATATAGCTAATAGTGATTGGACATCTTGTTGTAAAGGACCAATCTTAAAAAAGGATTTAGAGGAAAACCTTTGGGTATGTCCCGACTGCAATAAACATCATCGCATAAAACCAAGACAAAGATTTGATATTTTATTTGGAAAAAATAATTATGAGATTTTTAAAACACCTGTTCCAAAAGACGATCCTTTGAAATGGACTGACTCAAAACCGTATAAAGATAGATTGAAGAGTGCAAGAAAAAAAACTGGAATGGATTGTGGAATGATGGTGGTAAGTGGATCAATTAACAATATCAAAATTACTGCTGTGGCGTCCGACTTCGATTTTTTAGGAGCTTCAATGGCTGCTGCCGAAGGAGAAGCTTTTTTATATGGTATTCAACATGCTATCGAAAATAAAACTCCATTTTTATGCATTAGTGCTGGTGGTGGAATGAGGATGATGGAAAGTTTAATTTCATTATCTCAAATGACTAGAACAACTCTTGCAATTAATGAACTTAAGAATCATAATCTTCCTTACTTGGTATGTATTACAGATCCAACTGCAGGTGGTATTACTGCCTCATATGCTATGCTAGGTGACATTCATATTGCTGAACCAGGAGCCCTAATCGCTTTTGCTGGTGCAAGAGTAATTCAGGGCACGGTCAAAGAGGAGCTTCCTGAGGATTTTCAGAAAAGTGAATATGTTGAAAAAACTGGTTTTGTAGACATAATTATTGAGAGAAAAAATCTTGCTGAAAAAATTGGAACTTTATTATCAATATTGTTAAAGAAAAATTCTGCTATAAGCACTGAAGAAAATGAAATTACAGAAAATTCTCAGTCGCTTTCACAAGTTGCATCCTAAGGAAATTGATCTTAGCCTTGATCGAGTTTTAATTCTTTGCAAAAAACTTGGAAATCCACAAAATAAGATTAAAGCTATAAATGTAGTTGGCACAAATGGGAAAAATTCAACTATTCAAGCATGCTATTCAATTTTAAAAGAAGCAAATATTAAATGTAATGTTTATACCAGCCCCCACATACAAAAAATAAATGAAAGATTTATTTTTAACAATCAAGAATTAAAAGATGATGAGTTAGCAGACCTTTTTGAAACCGTAGAAAAAATAAATGACAATTTACCAATTACCTTTTTTGAGATTTTAACAGCATGTTATTTTTATAAAGCTGCAGAGTATCCAAAGAATATTAATCTAATCGAGGCTGGGTTATTTTTTAGATTTGACGCTACTAATATATTAAAAAAAAACTTAGCTAGCATTGTTACTTCTATTAGTAAAGATCATTTAGACTGGTTACCTGAAAATGAAAAGACTATTGAAAAAATTATATTAGAAAAGACCTCATCTCTTTTAAATTCAAATATTATTGTGGCGAACCAAAATAAAAAAAGCACAATGGACTCTATTAAAAAAAATATTGATAAAAATCGATCACATAAATTTTTTTACAATGAACATTTTTCTTACTCAAAGAGAGAAGATAATTTTTTTTATTTTAAGGATAAGCTTGGTGGATTAAAATTACCAAACCCAAATGTTCGAGGTCAATTTCAACTTGAAAATATCTCAACAGCTATAGCAACCCTTAGGATTCTAAATTTGGGTATTAAAGATGAACACATCAAAAGAGGAATACAAAAGATTAACAATTTAGCAAGACTTCAAGAAATTAATTCTGGAAAATTAAAAAAATTAGTTAAAAATAATTTGTTTTTGATTTCCGGAGATCATAACGAGGATGGAGCGAGAGTATTAAATAATTATCTTAAAAGTTTAGATTGTAAAAAACATATAATAATAGGTATGATGGCAAACAAGGAACATGAAAAATATATTAGTTATTTGAAAGATATTTCTTCAATAACTACAACAAATATACCTAATCAAGCTAATTCAATCACTGGAGAAGAATTAAAAAAAAAATTTAAAAGTATACCTAATGTCCAATATCAACCAACTATTGAGAAGGCAATTAAATCGGTGCCAATAGCTGATGGAGATTTATTATTGATCACTGGATCTTTATATCTATGTGCTGAGGTCTTAAATTTAAATTAAATATTTTCTTCTAAAAATTCTTTCATATTGCTCTCGGGAACGCCACCAACCTTTCTTGAAATTTCAATTCCTTTTTTGTAAATAATTACAGTCGGCACACCTCTAATTCCCGCTGCACTTCCAGTATTTATCCCACCTTCTTCAATATCTGCATAATAAAAGTTTGCCTTATCTTTATATTCATCTGAAAACTTATTCATTATAGGAATTAGATTCTTGCAAGGCATGCACCAAGATGCTGAGAATTGTACAACTGAAACATCTTCGTTCTTTATCTTACTATCAAAATCTTCATCTTTGAAATCATTCATCATATGTGTTTTGATATAATTGATTCAGAGTAATTTTCAATGGTCAAAAAAAACTTTTTTAAACTTATAAAATTATGCATCTAAATATTTTTGCTCCAAATTCATCACATAATCGTTAATTCCATCCAAAAATTTAAGTTTTTCATCTACAGTTTTGAATGAAAACATTTTATCCTCATTTTCTCTGATTTCATCACACTCTGAATAAAAAGCTGAAACAGTCCACCATTTTTCCTTATTGGTGCTTAAAATTCTAGATGCAATTTTTCTTTTTATCTTTTTATAAATATCTTTTGGTAGAATTTCAGGAGCCTCGTTGTACATTAAACTATGGCCAAAAGTTATTAGTCTATCATCTTTAAATTTATCCAATAAGTTCAATCTATCTTTCCAATCTAAAGAGTGAAATTTATCAAATAATGGAACATCTTTATTAAAGGTATCAAATCCTCCTGAATAAATTGTCTCCTCAGGTTCAACATCTTCTTGCGAAGCTGTTTCAAATTTTTCTTCTGCAACTTCTTTCAAGATATTACAAATATCTTGAGAAAATTTTTCATTAGACTTCATTAACTCTGCTCTTTTATTTAATAAATTAATTCCAATTTTTTTATACGGATCTACCTTTAAACTTAAATTTTTGTCTAAAATTATGGGAGCTTTATTAGATTTTATTGTTTTATAAAAACGAGGTGATTTTTTCATTTCTTTTTTTAAATCTTGATAATTAAGTTTTTGGAGTTCTTCTATATTTGCTGATAAATTTACTACTTGTCCCCATTTATAAATTGGATGCATCCACGAATTGGGATGTAATGGAGCAACTAAAAACAAATAATTTTTACCAAAAAAGTTTTCATTTATTGTAAACATTTTTTCTTGTTTGATTAGGTTTTCAACTACAACTTTGCTTTTTGTCTTTAGATATTCGTGCCATAAATCAGGCTGTTTATCTTTTAATAAACCTAAAACTTTTACAGTTAATTCTGTATCAAATAAAGCGGAATGCGCGTGTTTTGAGTCAAATCCATTTAATCTCGCAAGAGACTCTAATTTCATTGATTTATTTCCTTTAGGATTAAGCTCTGTTTTTAAAACATTTTCATCTATAGCAAATGCAGCTTTGATCATATTTAAGGCATCATGTCTCGCGTTGCCCTCTGTATTGATAAGATAAGGTTTTCGTAATGATTTAAAAAACTCTCTCCTAAGAATTTCATCATCAAACCCTACACTCGAGAATCCCATGAATGTTGCAGGTGACCATTCTCGAAATTTTTTTTCTACTTGAGCAATCATTTGATAATGGCTTAAATTACCTTTGGTAATCAAATCAACATTTGATTTATTAATGCACAGTGCAGTTGCGGATGGAACTCTATCTTGAGGCATCCTACATCTTGCAGTATATCTCTCTTTTTCATTAAAATTTTCGTCTAAGAAGATTGCACCAATTTCAATCATAGTGGCCCAATCTAGTTGCGCTGAATCTGTTTCAATATCCCAAATTACGTAATTCAATTTTTTATCCTTTGTGAATAAAATTGTTCTACTTTTTCCATAAATTGGTTTTGATAGCTTATTAATCTTTCTCCGCCAATTATAAATCTTTGAAAAATATTATCTTTAGTACATAATAAGATTGCTGCTTGTGAAATGTTTGAACCATAGACTTTATTATGAGCTAATGAATATGCTGCACATTGTAAATAGTAGTCATCAATCCATTCATCTTTTTTGGGTTTAGCACTGTTCTTAAAATCAATAATAGTTTGTTTGTTTTCATATATACCAACACAATCTGCTGAACCAGCATATTTACCTGGATAATATAAAGTCGCTTCACATCCCCATATCTCATTTAATTTATTTCTTAACCCGTTTTCAATTATTTGGTCTGCCATCTTTTTTTCACGGGTATTATCTCCAAGTAAATCCATATTTAATTTTCCAAGTAAAAATTTTTCTAAATAGTTGTGCATATAACTACCACGAGTTGTTGCTTCTCTTGAAATAATTTCTGCTTGCTTGTAACCAACTCTTTCTTTCCATGCTGCCAATTTAGCTTTTTTTTCTTCAGACTCTGTTGCTCTCAATATTGTTGTTACTGAAGGAAGATTTTCCTTATTTACAGCATAGTGTCTAGAGCCTTGGATGATTGATCTTATAGATTTAGGATAAATAAATTTATTATTCCACTGCATGAGACTTCTTATAATCGGTATTAAAGGAAAAAAGAAATTAATTTTTGTGTAGTTTATTTCTTTCAACAAATTTTTCTACATTTTCTGTTTGAACAGCTTTCTCAACCTGCTCGGGATCTTTTATATTTTCTAAAGTTCTACTGATTGATCTTGCGTCTGTTCCAAATTTATCTACCACAATCATGGCTTCCTCTAATTTCTTTCTTAGAATGATAATATTATCAAAATGTTTTCCAAATCTAGTAGTGATAGTTTTAAGATGATTGTATATTTCCGTAGCTCCTTTTTGTACTTTCAATGATTGAAATCCCATATGTAAAGATTGTAAATAAGCTGAAAGAGTATTAGGGCCACAAATCACAATTTTATATTTTTTCATTAATTCTTGAGTTAACAATTCTTTAGTACTTGGATCTTGATATTCAGTTAATTCTTTATAAAGACTTTCTGTTGGAGCGTACACTATTGCAAAATCTGTTGATTTAGGTGGTACAATATATTTTTCCATTACATTTTTAGCTTTAGCTTTAAATGCACTAGCTAGTTTTGTCCTTGCATCTGCTACTTCTTTTTTATTATCAGCTTCATATGCATCTGTAATTGCTTTAAATTTTTCTACAGGAAAATGAGAGTCTACTGGAACTAGAACATCTCCTTGAAGTTTAATTGCAAATTCTACATTTTCACTCGTATCTTCTTTCATTTTAACATTTGTCATGAATTGAGATGCAGGCAATAAATCTTTAATTAGAGCATCAAGAGAATACTCTGCTAAGGTTCCATATTTTTTAACACCTGCTAAAATTTTAGTAATACCCTCCTGGCTTTGATTTAGTAATTGTACCTGTTGATTAAAATTACCAACCTTCTCATCAACTTTTGTTAAAGCTTCAGTCATATCTTTTGTAACCCCAGTTGATAATGCATTGAAGGAAGTCGACATGGTACCAAGTGAAGTATTGATAGTATTATTTAATGTATCTTTTAATGTAACTATTTCAGTTTTTAAGTTGGCTATTTCTTCCGACTCTTTACTTTCTGACTTGGGTTTAGATCTGATATTCAAATACAAAATAGCTAATGTTGTGCCTAACAAAGAAACTAAAATAATTAATAAAATTGTGTCCATGATTCGTAACTTGTATTATAATGGTTTTTAATGGAATTATATTTTATTTTGAAAATTATATTTATAATAGCCATTTTGATAGCTCTTTACGCTATATTTAGAAATTTAGATATTATCAAAATAATCCTTATTTATTTCAAAGATAAATTATTTGGTAAGTAATTTAACTAAAGCTTTTAAACCTTTTTTTTTAAAGTTTTTCTTTGAAGTAAAAATACATGCTTGTGATTTTAAAATCTCACCATCTTTTAAAATACGTAGATTATTACTTTTTATAGTCTCACCAGTGGAACTGATATCAGTAATCAAATTTGCAGAACCTATAAAAGGATAGGCCTCGGTAGCGCCCAAACTTTCAACTAATTGAAATTGTGTTACACCCTTTGAGAATAAAAATTCTTTAGTTAAGTTTGGATACTTGGTTGCAACTCTTAATTTTTTTTTCTTTTTATCTCTAAATTCAAAAGCAATTTCTTCCAAATCAGCTACTGTTTGCACATCAATCCACGGATCTGGAATAGCAACAACTAGAGTTGCTTTTCCAAACTCATACTTTTTGACTAAGTTAATTTTTTTTTGGATATTAATTTCTCCTTCTTTAAGTAAATCAAAGCCTGAAAAACCTATATCTAAAGAACCATCTCCTAGTCTTTGAATAATTTCTCTTGCATGCAAATAAAGAATTTTAATGTTTGATTTATTTTTAATAGAACCAATTAAGTCCCTCTCACCTCTTTCAGAAACTAGTTTTAAATTTTTCTTTTTAAAAATGTTTAAAACGTCTTTTCTAAGCCTGCCTTTACTTGGAATTCCTATATTGATTATATTTTTCATTTTAATAATTTAAATTTAAAGCAGCCCCTACCGCCGATATTTGTTTTTTAGATCCAAGGTCAGAAATTAATTGATCATACCTTCCACCATTAATTATATTTTTAATCTTATTATTTAATTTGATATCAATTTTAAAAACCATACCTGTGTAATATTCAAGTTGTCTTCCAAATGAGGTTGAAAAAACTACATTTAGTTTTGAAGTTCTGTTAACCGAGGTTGGAAAGTATCTTTGATCTACCACTAAGTTTATTTGATATTTCTTAAAGAATTTGTTTAATACATCTGCTGCTTTATTGATTGGACATTTAATCTTTAAAAACTCTTTAATAATTTTTGATACATTTCTTCCTTTACTCGTACGTCTTGGATCTTTTATCTTTTTATCAAAACGCTTTAAAATTTCTTCAATTGATCTTTCAGCAACGATTGAGTTCTTGTCATCTTTGAGCATTTTTAGATAACGTTTTTTATCTATCTCAACTATAGTTGGATCAACATCAGAGTTTGTTTCCAACCTTTTTAATAAATCATTAAAATAGTCTTCTCTCCAAAAATGTCTTGATAATCTTAATTTCCATCTAATTGGAATATCCAGTTTAGATATTAAAAGTTTAAATATTTCAACATTTCCTAATGTTAAAGTGCCCGAGGTATATTTTAAATTTTTTAAAGAATTTAAAGAAGTGTTAATAATTTCTTTATCATCATTTTTTTCATCTTTAGAACCAATGATTTCAAATCCAATTTGATTTCTAATTATAGAGTCTTTTCTATTTTGAGATTTCCTATAGGCTTGACCACTATAAAATATTTTTTCTTTACCTCTTAAGTTACTTTCTAAATATCTTAGGCAAGAAACTATTGTTAAATCTGGACGTAAACATAGCTCATTCCCATTTTGATCAATAAATGAAAAAATAAATTTTCTAAAATTTTCACCAGATCTTTGAACAATATGATTAGTTTCAATTACTGAGGGTAATTCAATATATTTAAATCCCTTGGCTTTAACAGACTTTAGGATTTTTTCAGATAAGTTTTTTGATTTCATTTATTAAATTTGATTTTGGGATTGTTTGGTTATTTTCACCCTTAACACCTCTAAGGTTTTTAATGGTCACAGTATTATCATTAAACTCATTTTCCCCACAAATAATTGCTACTGTTAATTCACGCTTGTTTGCTAAATCGAGTTGTTTACCAAGATTTTTTTTAGTGTTTAAAAAAACTTCGGCATTAATATTATTATCTCTTAATTGATCAACAATTTCATAATAATTCTTTAAGTATTTTTCATCCATGACACAAACTAAAACTGGTTTTTGATCTTGTACTTGAATTTGGTTTAACTGAATTAATGCGAATAACAACCTGTCAACACCAAAACTAATTCCAGTCCCAGGAACATCAACACCTCTAAACCTTGAAATAAGTTTAGCGTACGATCCTCCTGAGCAGATACTACCTAGCTCAATTTCCTTACCTTTGTTATTAGTCACTTTGAAATTTAAATTTGTTTCGACTATAAATGAATCATAGTACGAGAGCCCTCTCACAATCGTAAAGTTTGTTTTAACTTGATTTAAATTTGCACCATATCCAAGTAATTGAAATACATTCTCTAATTCTTGAATTCCTTCTTGAGATAATGGATTTTTTAAAGTTTCTTTTAATTTTTTTAAATCTTTTATTTTTAGAAAATTTAATATTTGTGCTGCCTGTTCATTGCTTAAATCAGCTCCTTTAGTGATAGCTCCACTTTGATCTTTTCTCTCTTTTTTAAGTAAGTCTTCAACTCCCTTTAATCCAAAACCAGGCTTATCGAGTTTATCAATTGCTCTAATAACTTTTGTTTGTTTTTCCTCAGAAATTTTTAAATCATCAATTAAACCCTGAACTATTTTTCTGTTACTCACATTAATTGTAAATTGATCTTTTTTTAATCCACAATCTGCTAGTGTGCTTGATATTAAATTACAAAGCTCTGCATTTGCTTGTGCAGGATTAACATTTCCAACAATATCAAAATCTGCTTGCATAAATTCTCTGTATCGACCATTTCCGGCTTTTTCATTTCTGAATACATTTTGAATTTGATATCGCTTGAAGATTGATGGAAGTTCTTGGTTGTTTTGGGCATAAAATCTTGCAAGGGGACTTGAGAGATCGTAACGAAGAGTTATATTCTTGTCTCCATCCTTAAATGAGAATACATCAGACATAGGATTAGCTTCATCTTCTGCCAAAAAAGATCCTATATTTTCTGCGATTTCGAACGAGGGCGTTTCAAGAGCTTCAGCTCCGAATTTTATAAAATTATTCTCAATAGCTTCTAAAAGCTTTTTTTTGAGAAGAATTTTTTTATCCCAACGATCTTCAAATCCTGGAGGTAATCCAGGAACTAGTTTATTTTCTTTATTCATTTTTTGGTACCCGGGCTGAGAATCGAACTCAAACTTAAAGTTCCACAAACTTTCGTGCTAACCGTTACACCACCCAGGCATTCCTTGTTTTTATATTATTTTTGTGTGGATTTAAAATTATATTATAAATAAATAGCCTATAGGCTATGGAAACAGTTTTTGTGAGAACTGTTTGAAGTTATCATCAATGTATTATTTATAATCATGCGGGTCTTTTATGACAAATATTTAAATTATTCAACCCTTAAAAGAAAAGGACGTTAATCTATTTCTGAGAAAAACGTCCTTTAAAAATTTTAGTATTAGTCTAATTTTTTTAAATTTACCGCGGATGGGCCTTTTGGACCATCTTCAAGAGTAAATTCTATTTTATCACCTTCATTAAGGTATCTCATACCAGCTGCTTTCACTGCGCTCGCATGGACAAAAGCGTCTTTTTCTTTATCTTCTCTTTCAATGAATCCAAAGCCTTTCTTGCCATTGAACCATTTAACTGTTCCTTTTAATGTACTCATCTTATTTCTTAGTCCTTTTGTTATTATTATCTTACGATGTTAATTTTTATTATAAAAATTTTCAAGATATTTTGATGGTGCCTCGGGAAGGATTCGCACCTCCGACACAAGCCTTTTCAGGGCTCTGCTCTACTCCTGAGCTACCGAGGCAAAAGATCAACCCCTAAAGATTATTCTGCCCTTAGTAAGGTCATAAGGTGTCATTTCAACAGTAACATTATCACCTTGTAATACTCTAATTCTATTCTTTCTCAACTTGCCAGCGGTGTGAGCTGTAACCATATGACCGTTTTCTAATTGAACTCTGAACATGGCGTTTGGAAGCAAATCGGTTACCTTGCCTTTGAATTCAAGTAAGTCTTGTTTTGACAAATTTATTTTCTCCTAATTCTTTTATTCACAGATTGGGCATGTCCAGCCAAACCCTCATAATTTGCAAGAGTTATAACTGATGGCCCAAGACTTTCAATACCCTTTTTTGATAAGTTTATGTAAGAAATTCTTTTATAAAATTCATTAACACTTATTCCACTTGAATATTTCGCAGAACCACTAGTTGGTAATATATGATTTGATCCAACATTATAATCGGTCATTGCCATAACGGCGTATTTCCCTAGACATATTGATCCAGAATTTTTAATTCTTGGTACAAAAAATTTATAGTTCTTTACATTTAACTCTAGGTGTTCAGGAGCAATTTTATTTACAATATTAATTATTTGATTGTCTTTAGCCACGTACATTAAAATTCCATTAGTCTTTAAACTTTTTCTTGCTACTGACTCTCTTGGAATACTCTTTAATTGTTTTGAAATTTCTATCTGAATTTTATTTATTAAGTTTTTATCTTTTGAAATCAAAATACATTGTGCTTTAGGATCATGTTCTGCTTGACCAATTAAATCACTAGCAACCCACTCAGGATTTGAAAATTTGTCACAAACAATAGTTATTTCAGAAGGTCCAGCAGTCATACCTTCGATCCCAACATCTCCGAAAACCTCTTTCTTTGCGGCCGTTACGTATGAATTCCCTGGTCCCACTATTTTATCAACTCTTTTAATCTTTTTAGTTCCATAAGAAACTGCTGCAATAGCAGATGGACCACCAATAGAATAAATTTCTTTAATTTTGCATTTTCGTGCAGCATATAAGACAGCAGGATTTTGATTTCCTTTAAAACCTGGGTTTATCATTACAACTCTTGGAACTCCTGCAACAATTGCTGGTATAGCATTCATAAGTACGGTTGATGGATAAGATACCAACGAACCTGGAACATAAATTGCTACAGACTCTAAGGGTAAATATTTATACTCAAGTTTATTTTTAAATTTATCTGTATAAGAAATATCTTTAAATTTTTGCAAAGAATGGAATTTGTAAATTCGATTATATGCTGTGTCGATTGCTTTCTTAACCTTAGGATTTAAAGATCTTATTAATTTGGTAATTTTTGTTGAACTAGGAATAATGTTGGTATTTCGATTAAATCTTTTTTCATATTTGATTAGTGCTTTATCACCGTTTTTTTTTACGTCAGTAATAATATTAACTACTGAAACTTTATCAGATTTTATATTTTTTCTTCTTTTAAAAAGAAGATAATCCAAATTTTTATCAAAATTCTTACTTTTGCTATTTAATAATCTCATAATTACTTAATTTCATTTTGATCCTCAAGTCGTACATCAATAGTCTCAGTTGTTAAAGCTATGTAAGCATTATTATTAAAAATAAGATTTATTTCATAATCATCATTATTTTTCAAATAATCAATTCCAATTAATTCTAAAACTAAATCTTTGTTTGATTGATTAATGTTTTTTGATCTAACTTTATCAACAAAGTCAAAGCGACAAATACTATTGATTTTCTTACCATCTTGGTTAGTTTCAATTTTAATTCTTTCAATTGACAATAAAAAAACCTTATTGGATGCAAGGTACTTAATATCCTTAACTTTGACTTTTGCACCTGAGCTACAAGTAGAAATCATTTGTAATCCCTCTTGGTCACTTGCAATTATATTTGCCTGATATTTGTTCATTTATTTTAATCTTTTAATTCTAACACCAATTTTTTGTAATTTATTTTCAATATTTTCATATCCTCTTTCTAAATGATAGACCCGTCCGACAATACTTTTTCCATTCGCAACAATTGCGGCTAATACCAAAGCAACACTAGCTCTTAGGTCACTTGACATTAGTTCAGCGCCAATAAACTTAGTGTTTCCCTCAATAAAAGCTTTATTATTCTTTATATCTATTTTTGCGCCTAATCTTTGCAGCTCTGCAACATGCATAAATCTATTCTCAAAAATACTTTCAGTAATAGAACTTTGTCCAATACTCTTACACATTAATACCATTAATTGAGCTTGAAGATCTGTAGGTATACCTGGAAACTCTTTAGTTTTTATATTTTTTATAGATTTAATTTTATCAGGTCCCTTTATAAAGATTTTGTTATTAGTTGTCTTAATTTTTGCTCCTACTTTTTTTAATAATTCTAACTCAGTATTTATAATTTTAGGGGCTAAATTTTTTATTTCTAGATTACCTTTAGCAAGTGTTGCTGCTACACAAAAAGTACCTGCTTCTATTCTATCGGCCATTACTATGTGATTAGTTTGAGCTAGAGAATTAACTCCTACAATTGTACAAGTCCTTCCTGACCATTTTATATTTGCACCAGCTTTATTTAAAAATTTTGTTAAATCTTTAATTTCAGGTTCACAAGCACAATTCATTAGCTTTGTACTTTTACCTTTAGCTAAACATGCGGCAATTATTGAATTTTCAGTTGCGCCAACACTAATTTTTGGGAACTTTATTGTTTCCCCCTTAAGCCTTCCATTAGATTTTGCTAAAATATATCCATCCTTAATTACATATTTCATGCCCAATTTTTTTAATGCTGCTAAATGGTAATTCACAGGTCTTGCACCTATAAGACACCCCCCGGGTAAAGATATTTTAGCTTTATGAAATTTTGAAATTAATGGTCCTAAAACTAGGATTGAACCTCTCATTGTTTTTACAAGTGAATAACTTGCAAAAGTATTCATATTTTTTTTATTAATGATTTTCGCAGTTTTTCTGTCTTTAGATAAAATTATTTTTGATCCAAGAGATCTTAATAAATTAAGCATAGTATTTATATCTCTCACTCTTGGTAAGTTTTTAATAATTACTGGTTTGTCAAACAACAAAGTTGCTGCAAGAATTGGTAACGATGCATTTTTTGAACCTGAGATCGAAACTTTACCCTTAATTTTACAAGGACCATGAATCAAAAATTTATCCATTTAACTTATTTTGATTTTGCTAAAGTAATACCAGTTTGATTTTGATATTTTCCATTTCTATCGGCATAGGAAACCTCTGGCTGTTCTCCTTGGAAAAAAAGAATTTGTGCTGCCCCACTATTAGCATACAACCTTATTGAATTACTTGTGTGGTTAGAAAACTCGAGAACTAACACACCATTCCAACCCCCCTCAAGAACTGTAGGTGGAACACCTAATCCACACCTTGCGTATGTTGATTTCGCTGTAACAAGGCCTGTAACATTCCTTGGCATTTTAAAATACTCAAGACTAGAGGCTAACGCAAAAGAATTTGGAGGAATTAGGATTGATTCTTCATTTTTCACTGTAATAAAATTATCCTCACTAAAATTTTTTGGATCAGCAGTAGCACCTTTTATATTGGTAAATATTTTAAATTCAGATCCACAACGAAGGTCATATCCAAATGAATTTAACCCATGACTAATACCCTTAGAAATGCTTTCACCAACAAATGGACTAATCATTTCTTGCCCTTCGGCTAATTCTTTTATTTGCTTATCGTTTAGTATCATTTTTCTTTTGTTTTTTTTTTTGGAAAATTTTTCTTTTTTTTAAATTTTTTCTGAGCGCTAAACTTAAACGCTCATTTTTACTTTTTAAAATCATTCTTTATTTGGATTTGTAAGAAAATCTAATGTGATTGGTTTTGAAGCGTCTAAAACTTTCTCTTTATTATCATCTTTGTTAGAACCTTCTTTTGCTAATCGTTTTGCTTTTTTTTCAGCAAGCTTTTTTTCTCTTTTAGCTTGTTTTTCCATTAGCTTTGCGCTTTTGGTAGATTTATAATCGTAATGAATGCCCATAAATTCTTTTAGATAGGTATAAATCATAATTTTAAAAAAATTAAGGCAATAATTTGAAAAAAATGCTTTATTCTCAATAAAATACAATTAGTAATAATTGCTCCTGTAGTTAAATGGCATAACAAGTCCTTGGTAAGGACTAGTTCCCTGGTCAGTACAGGGTGGGAGCACCATTTTTATCTACTTTTTATAAAACAATTTTCTTAAAAAAATTGTCATAATTACTAAACAAGCAAAGATTACTAACGGAATATAAATATCGGGTAAAAAGATTAGCTCAAATAAACTTGGTGCTTCCACATTTTGATCTATAACTTTTTCTAATCCACTACCCAATGCACACATTAAAAAGATTTGGGGAGAAACTCCTATTAATGTTGCCCAAAAAAAATTATGTGCTTTAACATTAAAAATACAAGGTAGCACATTAGAAACTGCAAAAGGAATTCCACCAATAAATCTATAAACAAGTAAATAAATGAATTCTGATTTTTTAAATTTTATTTCAAGTCCCTGAAATTTTCTCAAAAAACGATCTCTAATCAAATCCTTTAAAAAATAATTAGCAAACAGGTAAAGAACTGTAGCTCCAATCGAGATACCAAATATTAAATAGAAAGACCCAAGCCATTTGCCAAAAATAAATCCAGAAAATAAAGCTAGAGGAGAGACAAATCCTGCTGCTAAGACCCAAACTATAACAAAAATAAAAAATAAAAATGTAAGTAAAAAAAAATTGGTTTTTTTCAGTTCAAAAAAATAATTTCTATTATTTTTTATAAAATCATAGCTTGTTATTTCTTGGAAGCTAAATTTTGAAAAAAAAAAATACAAAAATAATCCAACTAAGACAAGATAAAATAATCCTATAAATAATTTAAATTTTTTAGCTTTTTCCATTAATTGTAATGATAATTATAAAATCTTCTATTTGCTATTTATATATTTAATTACTATAAAGAGCCAAAATTAATAAATATTTAATTACTTTTATGAAGAGAACATATCAACCGTCTAAAATCAAAAGAGCTAGAAAACACGGTTTTAGATCAAAAATGAAAACTAAAGGTGGTAAAAAACTTTTAGCTAGAAGACGTGCTAGAGGACGTAAGTCATTAACCGTATCCGTTTAAATATTATATAGATGAAAAGCAAAATCCTTGCTCTTTCCAAAAACGAAGATTTTAAAAATCTGCTAAAAAAAAAGAGATTATCAAATAAATATGTCATAATCTTTTTTGGAGTTTTAGATAATAAAAATAGTAAAAAATTGAATATAAGTTTTGTAACTAAGAAAAAAATTGGCAATGCTGTCAAAAGAAACAAAATTAAAAGACGATTAAGAAATATTATTGATGATGTGGTTAAGAAAATCTCAATAAAATTAAACTATTCATATCTTGTTATTGCTAAGCCAACTATGCTAAATAATGAATATACAAATATAAAAGAAACCCTATTTCAAAGTTTTAAAAAAATTAAATAATGAAAATTTTTACTAATATTTTGATTAAACTAATTAAAGCTTATAAATTTTTAATAAGCCCGTTACTAGGAAATTCTTGGAGGTACTTACCTACCTGCTCTGAGTACAGTATTGAATCGTTAAAGACTTTTGGTTTTTTAAAAGGCTCTTACCTTAGTTTAAAAAGAATTTTTTCTTGTCATCCAATAAAATTTTTAGGGGGTGGAGAAGGTTTTGACCCAGTTAATAAAGATTGGAATGTTAAGAAATAATGGACTCTAAAAATGTAATAGCAGCGATTGCTTTATCTTCAGCAGTAATAGTTCTGTATTCGCTATTTTTTATTCCAGAAAAAACAACAACAAATAAAAATATAATTGAAAAAGATAAAATAGAACAAAATACTGATACACCAACTTTAGATCAAAATGAAACAATAACAAAAATCTCAAGAGAAGATGCTTTGGAACAAACGGAAAGAATTCAGTTTGAAAATCAAAGTATCATTGGATCAATATCCTTGAAGGGTGCAGCTATAGATGATTTGACTTTTAAAGATTATAATACTTCTTTACAAAATAATGAAAAAGTTACTCTTTTAGGACCAAGAAATATTGAAAATGGATATTTTATTGAAAGTGGTTTTGTAACATCTGATAAAAATATTGATATTCCAAATTCAGATACTGTTTGGTCAATAGTTGGCAACAATAAGTTAACAGATAAATCTCCAATAAGATTATCCTGGGCCAACGAACAGGGGATTGTTTTTGAAAAAGAAATTTCACTGGATAACAAATACTTATTTACTATTAAACAGAGCGTAATTAATTCTACAGACAGTCAGTATGATTTTTATTCTTACGGTCAAATCATAAGAAATAAAATTCCTGAAATATCAAATTTTTATATTTTACATGAAGGTTTGATAGCAAATTTAGATGACGAGTTGATAGAGGAAGACTATGACGATATTCAAGAAAAGAAGTTTTCAAGAACTTCACAAAAAGGCTGGTTAGGAATTGGTGATAAATATTGGATAACTTCACTTATACCGCCAAGAAATAAAGAATTTAAAACAACGTTCGATTACAAAAAAAAATTTAGAGTAAACTTTATAGCTACAGAGCCTTTAGAATTAAAAGGTAAAAATAGAGTTGATGAAAAAATACAAATAATTGTGGCAGCAAAAAGAGTAGATATTATTGACGGTTACTCAAAATCATTAAATATAGATAAATTTGATTTAGTAATAGATTGGGGATTTTTGTACTTTATTACAAAACCTCTTTTCTTTGGGATCGATTATTTTTTTAAATTACTGGGAAATTATGGTTTGGCTATTATAGCAATCACAATTTGTATTCGATTAGCCTTTTTTCCGCTTGCTAATTTTTCATTCAGAAGTATGGCAAAAATGAAAGCACTTCAACCTGAAATGGTTAGACTTAAAGAACTTCACAAAGACGATAAGATGAAATTACAACAAGCAATGATGGCTCTTTACAAAAAAGAAAAAGTTAATCCTATGTCTGGATGCTTTCCAATACTAGTTCAAATTCCTGTTTTTTTCGCATTATATAAAGTTTTATTTGTAACTATTGAGATGAGACAAATGCCATTTTATGGGTGGATACAAGATCTAAGTGAACGTGACCCTACAAGTCTTTTTAATTTATTCGGACTATTACCTTATGATGTACCATCTTTTTTAATCATTGGCGCTTGGCCGGTAGCAATGGGAGTTTCTATGTGGATACAGCAAAAACTAAATCCAGCACCTACAGATGCTATGCAAGCAAAAATATTTATGTTCTTTCCTCTTTTTTTAACAATAATACTCGCGCCTTTTCCAAGTGGACTAGTAATTTATTGGACAGTGAATAATATTTTAACTATGGCGCAGCAAGTTTTCATAATGAAAAGAACTACTGTTAAAACTGTAACTTAGAGATAGTAACTTCACAAAATTTAATGGATTTAAAAAAAATTTTACCTGAAAATGGCCCTCCGATAGAAGAAGTATCAAAATATATCGAAAAATATAAAAATGATTTAATTGTAATAAAATATGGTGGTAATGTTTTTATAGATAGAAATATTTTTAATAACTTTATATCAGATATCAGTGTTTTAAATAAGTTAGGAATTTCTATTGTGGTTGTTCATGGCGGTGGGCCAAGAATTAAAAGAGAGTTAGATAAATTTAATATTCAATCAAAATTTATAAGAGGATTAAGAGTTACTGATGAAAAAATTATTAATATAGTTGAGAAAGTTTTAATTGAATTTAATGAAGATATTGTCTTTTCTTTGAAAAAAATTGGTACCCGAGCTATTTCGATAAATACTAAACAAAATAATGTAATTGAAGTCATCCCAGAGGAAGTGGAGCTTGGTTTTGTTGGAATACCAAATAAAGTCAATATAGATATTTTAAATGATATAGTTAAAAAAAATATTATTCCGATTATATCTCCACTAGGTTTAGATAATAATAAACAAACCTACAATATAAATGGAGATACTGCAGCAGGGTCAATTGCTAAATCCCTAAAATCTAGAAGGTTACTTTTAATGACAAATGTCAAGGGAGTTTTGAATAAAGAAAAAAAACTTATAGAAGAAATTTCTGCCTCGGAAGTTTTGGAAATGATTAAAAACGAAATTATTACGGAAGGAATGATACCAAAAATAAATACTTGCTTAGATGCAGTAAATAATGGAGTTGCTGCAGTCGGAATTATAGATGGTAGAGAAAAACACTCGTTATTGTTTGAAATATTCTCTGATAAAGGTTCTGGAACATTGATAAGAAAATGAAAGAGTTAACTGAAATCAAATATTGGATTTTTGACCTGGATAATACACTTTATAGCGGTCAAACTAAGGTATTTTCAGAAGTTGATAAAAAGATGTCTTCTTTTATATCTGAAAAATTTAATGTTGATCTTGTTGAAGCTAAAAAAATTCAAAAAGAGTATTTTTATGAATATGGCACAACTTTATCTGGGTTAATGAAAAAAAAAAATGTAAATCCTAATGAGTTTTTAGAATTCGTTCATGATATTGATATATCTTGGCTTCCAAAAGATGAACTTTTAAGAGAAGAATTGGTTAAAATCAAAGAAAAGAAATACATATTTTCTAATGGGTCACATGCTCATATTAAAAATGTAACAAATCAATTGGGTATTAGTGATTTATTTGATGGTGCATTTGATATAACAGATGCAGATTTTGTTCCTAAGCCTCGTTTAGAGCCTTACAGAAAACTAATTGAAAAATTTAGATTAGATCCAAAGCAATCTATACTAATTGAGGACATCGCCCATAACTTGGAGCAAGCTAAAAATTTAGGGATGAAAACGTGTTGGCTCGAAAATGATGAGACTTTTGCAAAAAAAGATGCTGACAAGCCTTACATTGATTACAAGATTGATAACTTGCCTTCTTTTCTTCAAAAAATTAATGTATTAAGAGACAATTAAAGTCAAAAAATTTTATGAATAATTTAGAAAATATTATTAACAAAGCCTGGGAAAACAAAGATCAAGTAAATCCTAATTCGGATCAATCTTTGAAAGATGCAATAAATCAAGTAATCGGTGATTTAGATAGTGGTAAGTCTAGAGTTGCAGAAAAGATTGGTGGTGAATGGAAAACTCACCAACACCTTAAAAAAGCTATTATGCTAAGCTTTAGGGTTTATGAAAACGATATTCTTTCTGGGCCATATTCGGTATGGCGAGACCGTCAAAATTTATTGAAAGGTAAAACTGCTGGATGGACAAAAGAAGAATTTGACAAAGCAGGCTTTAGAATGGTTCCAAATTCGCCTGTAAGAAAAGGATCATTCATTGGAAAAGATGCTGTTCTTATGCCATGTTATGTAAACATTGGTGCATACATTGGTGCTAAAACTATGATGGATACATTTAGCCGTGCGGGTAGTTGTTGTCAAATTGGTGAAAGTTGCCATATATCTGCCGGTTCTGGTATCGGTGGAGTGTTAGAGCCTGCTCAAGCATTACCTACAATCATTGAGGATAACGTCTTTGTTGGAGCCATGTCAGAAGTTGTTGAGGGAGTAATTGTTGAGGAAGGAAGCGTTCTTTCAATGGGGTGCTATATAGGTCAAAGCACTAAAATCATTAATAGATCAAATGGAGAAATCACAAAAGGTCGTATACCTCCTTATTCAGTAGTTGTGCCAGGCACATATAAAGATCTTTACGCTGTTCATATAATTAAAACTGTGGACTCTTCAACCAGGTCAAAGACATCAATTAACGATCTTCTAAGAGACTAATTATGAAAAAGTTGAATGAGTTAAAATTAGCTAAAGAGCTAATCAGATTTCCCTCTGTCACTCCAATTGATGCTGGCGTGATGAAGTTTTTAGAGAAAAAATTAAGAACACTCGGTTTTAAAACAAAAATACTAGAGTTCAAAGAAAAAGGTTCTCAGCCTGTAAAAAATTTGTATGCAAGATTGGGATCTAAGACGCCAAATTTTATGTTTGCTGGACACGTTGATATCGTGCCTCCAGGAAATATAAAAGATTGGACAACAAATCCATTCAAACCATCTATTAAAAATGGCTATTTAATTGGAAGAGGTGCTAATGATATGAAAAGTTCTGTTGCAGCTTTTATTTCGGCGGTAAGCACTTTTTTGTTAAAAAATAAAAAATTTGTTGGATCAATTAGCTTATTAATTACAGGTGATGAGGAAGGTGATGCAGTAAATGGTACAAAAAAAGTTGTAGAATATTTAAAAAAAAAGAGAGAGAGGATTAATTTTTGCCTTGTTGGTGAGCCAACAAATCCAAATAAATTGGGTGAGATGATTAAAATTGGTCGTAGAGGTAGCATAACTGGTAAAATTAAAGTTATAGGTGAACAGTGTCACGTTGCTTATCAACATAGAGGAAATAATCCCTCAACAACATTAGTTCAAATTCTCAAAGATATAAAAGATATTAAATTTGATAATGGAAATAAACACTTCCAACCGACTAATTTGGAAGTTACTAAAATAAATATAGAAAATGATGCTGATAACATTATTCCTGGATCAGCTGAAGCTACTTTTAACATAAGATTTAATAATAAACATTCCTCAAATTCTATTAAAAAAAAACTCAATCAAATTTTCAAAATTGTTACTAAAAAAAACAAAACTAAGTTTAAAATTAATTATAAGGTTTCTGGTGAGGCTTTTTTAACCAAACCAAACAAAACGACATATATGATACAAAATATCATTAAAAAAATTACCAAGTTGAAACCAAAACTATCCACGACAGGTGGAACATCAGATTTGAGATTTATAAGAAAAATATCACCTGGTCTAGAGTTTGGTTTAGTAGGAAAAACTATGCATAAGGTTGACGAAGCAGTATCTTTAAAAGATTTAAAGGATCTTACAAAAATTTACGAAAATGTTTTGCAAAATTATTTTAAATGAAAACTGCAATAATAAATTCTGATTCTTATGAAAAACATGATACAGGTGATGGTCACCCCGAACAGCCTAAAAGAGTAATTGCTATTAAAGAAAAATTAAAAAAAAGAAACGATTTAATTTGGGAAACACCTGTTACTGTACCCAATGATATTTTAGCAATGACACACTCAAAAGAATATATAAATAATTTAAATAACTCTTTTCCAAAAAAAGGTCTTAAATTTCTAGATGGGGATACTATCGTGTCACCAGATAGTAAAAAAGCAGTATTTGACGCTGCAGGTTCAACAATAAGAGCAATAGATGGAATAGAAAATAATCAATTTAAAAACGCATTTTGTTTAGCGAGACCTCCTGGACATCATGCAGAAAAAAATAAAGCAATGGGATTTTGCTGTATATCAAATGCTGGTGTCGCAACAAACTATTTAATTAATAAATACAAATATAAAAGAGTCGCTTGTGTAGATTTTGATGTTCACTGGGGTAACGGAAATTATGATGTCATGCGTGATAATAAAAATTCACTGTATATCTCTACTCATCAATATCCTTTTTACCCAGGAGGAGGAACCAATAAAGATAAGGGAAACTATAACAACTCTTTAAATATTCCTTTACCTGCTGGTACAAACTCTGAACAATATTTCAATGCTTTTGATAGAGTCCTAGAAAGATTAGTACAATATAAACCTGATTTTCTTTTATTCTCAGCAGGTTTTGATGCACATAAAGATGATCCATTAGCTCAATTTCAATTATGTTCAAAAGACTTCTACGAAATAACCAAAAGAACCTTGAATGCCACTAAGGAGTTCACTCATGGAAAAGTTGTTTCAATACTTGAGGGTGGATATGATTTGAAAGCTTTAGCCGATAGTGCTAATGAACATGTTAACGCTCTTATTGAATTTAATTGATTAACTTCTAGCTAATTGGCAATACCATTAATGAAACTATACAAAATTAAAAAATCTAAAATTGATAATAAAGGTCGAGGTCTTTATGCCTCAAAAGATATAAAAGAGGGGTCAAAAATAATCAATTATATTGGAAAGATTATCACTAATAAGCAGGTTGATGAATCTGATAAGTACGATAATGGAAAACCTATCTATTTATTTACATTAAATAAAAAATATACAATGGACGGTGACTTTTCTTGGAATACAGCAGGTTTAATTAATCATAGTTGCGACCCTAATTCTCAATACGATGGCATAGGACTTAAAATTTGGATAACTGCAATAAAAGATATTAAAAAAGGTGAAGAAATTACATGTGACTATGGTTTTGGTTTTGATAAAGATTACAAACAATTTCCTTGTAAATGTCGTGCTAAAAATTGCTGTGGTTATATAGTTCGAGAAGAGTCAAGATGGCGGATCAATAAAAAATTTGCAATGAAAAATAAAAAAAAATTAGTAAATAATTCTAAATAAATAAAGTCCTTCAGATGGGGCAGGAGGAGCACATAAAGTTCTTTTTTTTGATCGCATTACGCTATCAAAATTTTTTAAAGACCATTTTTTTTCACCAAGATATTTTAAGCACCCTACCATTGAACGGACTTGTTGTTGTAAAAAGGATTTAGATCTAAATTCTATTTCAATTTTATTTTTTATAGATTTAATTTTAACCAGCTTTAGAGTTTTTATGGGACTTTTTGCTCTACAACTAGAGGCCCTAAAGGTAGAAAAATCATTTGTTCCTTCAAGCTTTTTGGCCCCTTTTTTCATAATTGATAAGTCAAGTTTTTTTGTAATATGCCAACCTCTATTTTTTTCTAAAACTGGTCTACTTGAACGATTAATAATGATATATTTATAAATTCTCATTTTAGCTGAGTACCTGGCATGAAAATTATATTTTTTTTTTTTTATATCTAAAATTGTGATCCCTTGTCTGTTTAAGAAATGATTTATAGATTTTAAAAATCTTTCTTTCTGATTAATTTTATTTTTAATATCAAAGTGAGCTGATTGTTCTATCGCATGTACTCCAGAGTCTGTTCTTCCCGATCCAAATAAAATTATCTTTTCTTTTAAAATTTGTGATACCTTTTCTTGAATAAGTCCTTGAATAGTTTTCCCCTTTTTTTGAACCTGCCATCCTCTGAAATTTGTTCCCTCATACTCTATGAGCATCTGATATCTATGCATTGGATAACACAGAACCTTTTTTAATTTGAGATCCTAACATGAATTCTTGAATTTTTTGTGGCTTCTTTCCTTGTCTTTGAATTTCTAGAATTTTAATAGTTTGATTTTTTACACAAGCAATTTCTAACTTATCATTCAAAACTTCTCCAATTTTTCCTCCACCACTCCCAATTTCAGCTTTTAAGACTTTATATCTTTCGCCCTTAAAATTAAAGAAGGCTCCAGGACTAGGAAATAATCCATTTATCTTTCCAATAATTTTTATGGGCTCATCATTCCAACTTATATTACCCTCAGATTTTTTGATTTTTTTCGCGTATGTAGCTTTTGAATTATCTTGTTCAATAAATTTGACTCTATCATTTAAAATATCATTTACGTTATCCAAAATTTTTTTCGCTGCTAGAAGTGCTAATTTTTTTAAAACTTCTTCTGCATTATCATTCTGCTTTAATTTAGTTTTATAAATATTACTGACTGGTCCACTATCTAGTTCCTCTGTTATTTTCATAATACTTATTCCAGTCTCTTCATCTAAATTCATAATTGATCTTTGAATTGGTGCAGCTCCTCTCCATTTAGGAAGAATAGATGCATGAATATTAATAAAGCCTTTTTTTACTAAAGTTAAAAAGTTTTTAGGGATTATTTGTCCGTAGGCGACTACAATTGCAAGGTCTGCATTTAATTTCTTTAGAAATTTGTATTCTTTCTCGTTGCCTTTTAATTTTAGTGGAGTTCTTAATTCTATATTTAAATTTTCTGAAATATTTTGAATTGGAGATATATTGATTTTCTGACCTCTTTGAGATTTTTTTGGAGCCTGAGTATAAACTATTGATATTGGGAAACCATTTTGATGCAAAGATTTCAAAATTGGTACTGCAAATAATGGAGTACCCATGAAAATAATTTTTTTGGACATTTGTTAAACAACTATTCTAGAAGATTTCATTTTTGATAGTTTTTTAACAATCATAGATTTTTTTAATTTAGATAGGTAGTCAATAAAAAGTATTCCCTCGAGATGATCCATCTCATGTTGAATACATGTTGCTAATAATCCCTCAGCTTTTAAAAATTTCTTCTCTCCCTCATAATCTAAATATTCTATATCACAATTCTTTGGTCTATCTACCTCTGCAAATTGATTTGGGACAGACAAACACCCCTCTTCATAGGTAGATTTTAAATTATCCTTATTTTTGATAACTGGATTAACCAAATACATCGGTTTTTTTTTATTTTTATCTTGATTTATATCCATAACTATAATTCTTTTAGGGACACCTATTTGAATAGCAGCTAAACCAATTCCATTAGCTGAGTACATAGTTTCAAGCATATCATCCATCAATTGTTGTTCTTCTTTACCAACTTTTTCGACTGGTTTTGATACTTGTCTTAATATTTTGTTTGGTTCAGTTATTATTGTTTTAATTGTCATAATTTTGATATTAATATAATTAAGAAACTTTTAAAGGAAGAACTTCCAAAATAATTTTATTCCTAATTAAATCTATATTTAGTTGATTTAATGTACTTATTATAAAATACATGGTGTCTTCATCAATTCTTTCAAGATTATCTTGACCAATTACCTCTGTTATTCTCAGTAAAGCAGCACCTTTCTCCTTATTATTAATCATTATCTGAATATCAGTTGGAATTTCAGAGTCATTTATTTCATATAAATTATCATACTTTTTTTCTATCTTTACTCCATCAGATTTTAAAGATTCAATTAAAATAATATCTTTTTTGGATAAAAAATACTTCTTATTTTTTTTTATTTTTTTTAGAAAATTATTGATATCTTTTTCAATTTTAGAATTTGAAAAATCTCCATTAAAATAATTTACCAACTTAGATTGATGTAAAATTTCGTTATTATATTTTATTTTTTTTCTCGTTTCTTTAGCTATTTCTATGTTTGTATAATAAAAACTAGTCAAATTATCGGGGATATCCATTGGATTAATCTCCTCTAAGAAATTTTTTAATTCTAGATCAAAAGCACCGCCTATATTGTCATTCTCAAATGAATTTTTTAAAATTTTAAGTAATTTAAGTCTTTCAATCATTTCGGACTCAAGTAAAATTTTTTGATAAATTAAAGCTCTAGCCTCAATATTAGTCAATAATTTATAAGAACCTTTTACATTTAAAAGTTGATTTATATTAAATTGAAATCTTTTATACAAATCGAGCAAGTCTCTTTCTGGATAATTTTTGTTATGAACGGCTTTTTCAACTATAGAAATTTTTTCTAGCTGAGATACTTGAATATCTTTAAATGATTTTAATAAATTAGATGAGGAGAGATATTTCCAAATTATTTTTGAGGTTGTTTCTTTTGGTTCAAAGTTAAAATTAGGATTTGTCTGGTGAGCTAAATGAAAATCTAGAATAGATTTTTCAGATATCGTTTCATCAATATTTGTATCATATCCAAGTAAATAATTAATTTTTTTCTCAAAATATAAATCTCTAAAACCTAGTTCTTTTTTTAGGTCAAAAATAATTTGTGCTTCCTCCTTTTTACCGGAACTTATTAAACAATAAATATTAAATTTGGACAAATAAACGTCTTCAACTGGCTTCTGATTTTTTGAAAATATTTCACATGATTTATCAACCTTTGATAATGAGAGGTACCAATCGACTATGTATCTTACTAATTCTGGATGAATATCAAATACTTGATTCTTGATTAAATATTCTTCAATTAGTTCTATATTTGAATTTTTAATTAACCAATCCGACCTATATTTTAAAAATTCTTTTTCTGTTATATTTTTTTTTGGATAATAAGCATTAGTAAGCATTGATATATTCATAATTTCTGATGCATCATTTGATAATTCTACTTTGTTTAATTTTGAAAAAATTTTTTTAAGCTGATCACCATCAGAATTTGACCACATATTTATATCTAAACCAAAATCTTCTGGATCATATAAACCAATAATTTTAATATCTCTAGAAAGAAAATTTTTTTCAAACTCTATTTCATTTAAGTTTTTTTCAAGTTGCATATTGTATATATTAGAGTCAAATACTTTCTCAATTTTTTTTTCTTTTTCGAAAATAACCTCTTTAGTCTTTGATTCATCTTTCTCATTGTTATTGATATTCCATATATCAATTAATTTATCTTGATCATCTGCATAAGACTCTAGTCCTAAAAGTAAAGTAAATATAATCGGAAAATATTTTTTATTTAACAATTTTGAAATTTTCATTCGGAACTAATTTTTCAATGTCTTTTTTTGGACTAGGGAAATCAATTTTATTAAGTAAAAAGATTGAGCCTAGAATAATTAATAAAACTAAAGTAATTTTTATAATTAATCCTAATATACTAACGCGCGAACTTGTTTTTTTGATAAATTGCATATAAGTTAGATAATTTCAAATTAAGACATATTTGTGTTTTTTCAATAAAGAAACTTATGAAATCAAAAAAAAATATTGTTTTTTTAGGTATGATGGGCTCAGGCAAGAGCTCAATAGGCTATTTAGTTTCTAAAAAATTGAATTTAGATTTTTTTGATATTGATCAACAAATAGAAAAAGAATTAAAAATGAAAATTTCAGAAATTTTTAATACTAAGGGTGAAAAATATTTTAGAGTTTTTGAGGAAAAAGTTTCTTTGGATATTTTAAAGAAAAAAAATAGTGTTATTTCTCTTGGTGGTGGAACATTTTTAAATAAAAATATAAGAAAAATAATATTGAAGGATCATTTATCATTTTGGTTAAAACTAAGTGCTCATAAATTAATAAGTAGGATAAAATATAACCCAAAAAGACCTATTGCATTCAATTCCACTAAAGAAGATTTGGTTCAACTTATAAAAAATCGTTCTAAAATTTATTCAAAAGCATTATATAAGATGGATTGTGATAATTTATCTAAAAAAGAAATAGTCAGTGATATTTTAAATATATATGAAAGAAATAAAACTAATAATTAAAACAAATACAGAAAAATATCCTGTAATTATTGGCTCTAACCTAATTTATAGTTTGGGAAAGATAATTAAAAAAAATTCAATTAAATTTAATAAATGTTTAGTTGTTTTCGATAAAAACGTCCCAAAAAAAAAGATGAGTATAATAAAGAATAACTTGAAGGGTAAAAAAGTTTATTTTCATACTTTCTATGCAAATGAGATTAATAAAAACCAAAAAAGTATTGATATAATTCTACAAATTTTACTCAATAAAAATTTTTCTAGACAAGATTGCTTAATATGTGTGGGTGGGGGTATAACTGGCGACGTAACAGGTTTTGCAGCTAGTATTTTTAAAAGAGGACTTCAATTCATTAATATACCCACAACTCTTTTGTCACAAGTTGACTCATCTATTGGGGGTAAAACTGGAATAAATACACAGTACGGAAAAAACTTAATTGGAAATTTTTATCAACCAAAACTTGTTTTAAGCGACAGTAATTTTTTATTGTCTCTACCAAAAAGAGAGATTATTTGTGGATATGGTGAAATCTTAAAACATTCATTAATTTCAAACGTAAGTTTCTATAATTATTTAAATAAGAATATTTCTAAAATATTGAATTTAAAAACTCCATTTATAGAAAAAGCTATTTTTAAGAGCTGTAGAATAAAAAAGTTAATAGTTGAAAAAGATGAGAAAGAAAAAAATTTAAGAAAAATACTTAATTTAGGACATACGTTTGGGCATGGTTTTGAGGCTGCGCTGGATTACTCTAAAAAACTTAATCATGGCGAAGCAATAATATTGGGTATTCTTACTTCAATTAGATTTAGTAAAAAAAATAAAATGATCAAAATAGATGACTTTAATTCAATAAGTAATCATTTAGATCATCATGCTCTACCTTCAGAAATTAAAAAATATTTTTCATCAAGAGATGTAAATAAAATATTAACCTTCATGACTAAGGATAAAAAAAATAAATCTGATAAGATTAATTTAATTTTATTAAAGAGGATTGGTTTAACTGATATCAATGGAGAATATTCGAGAGAAAACTTAAAAGTTTTTTTAAAAGACGAACTAAGTAATTGATATTTGCAGAGAGTGAATGAAATTTTTCATTTCTTCACCTAAAATTTTATAAATTTTCTTATTACTCTCTAAACTTTTTAGTTTTTTTAAATCAGATGATTCTATGGAAATTTTTAAATGAAATTTACCCTTTTTATACCCAGAGTGATTTTTATGTAAAAAAGTTTTATCTTCAATTATAATATTTTGAATTTCAACTTGATCTTTTATCTTTTTTTTTACAATTGACGTTAACTCATTTATATCCATAAATACTCTATAATATATACCATGAAAAATATTTGTGATTGGAAAAATTGTAACGAAATAGGGAATTATAAAGCCCCAATTGAAAAAGATAATAGTAAAAAATTCAGATTTTTATGTCTAGAACATGTGAAAGAGTTTAATAAAAATTGGAATTATTTTTCAGGTATGAATGACAAACAAATAATTGATTTTTTAAAATCCGACATGATTTGGCATAAACCTACTCAAAGTTTTAGTTCCTCTGACAACTTTTTTAAGGTTCTTTGGAATAACACCCTTAAAGATGAGTTAGATAAAAATAAATTCAAAGATGATTATGATCATATGCGTCAATTTAAATTTGATCATAAAGATATAAAAGCCTTTAGTATTTTGGGAATTTCAGTTGGTTTGAAATGGGAAAAAGTACATGATAAATTCAAAGTGCTTGTCAAAAAATTTCACCCTGATATGAATTCCGGTAATAAAAAATATGAAGAAAAATTAAAATTAATAACGCTTGCTTACACACAACTAAAAAACACATATAGGAACAAAATTGACACCTAACCTTAATATCCAGCCAGATATAAAAGTTTCTATAAAACAAACTTTTGGCATTGATACGAAAATGGAAGTAGAAGCATTTTCTAAAAAAAGTGAATATGTGCCAGAAATTGATAAAAATTATAAATTTGATAAAGATACAACTTTAGCAATTATTTCAGGTTTTGCTTTCAACAAAAGGGTTTTAGTTCAGGGTTATCATGGAACAGGAAAATCAACACACATAGAGCAAATAGCAGCTAGATTAAATTGGCCTTGTATCAGAGTAAATCTTGACAGTCACATAAGTAGAATTGATTTAATCGGAAAAGATGCGATTGTTTTAAAAGAGGGAAAACAGGTTACACAATTTAATGAAGGAATTTTACCTTGGTCAATTCAAAATCCAATTGCCCTTGTTTTTGATGAATACGATGCTGGAAGGCCTGATGTAATGTTTGTTATACAAAGAATCTTGGAGACAGAGGGAAATTTTACCCTTCTAGATAAAAATAAAGTTTTAAAACAAAATAAGTTTTTTAGATTATTTGCAACTTCAAATACAGTAGGTCTTGGTGATACTTCAGGTTTATATCATGGAACACAACAAATTAATCAAGGACAGATGGATAGATGGAATATTGTTACAACCTTGAATTATTTAAATTTAGATAAAGAAATGGAAATTGTTTTAGCTAAGAATAAAGGTCTTAATAATAATGAAGGTAAAGAAACTGTAGCTAATATGATTAAGGTAGCTTCTTTAACAAGAAAAGGTTTTATGGCGGGAGATATATCAACTGTGATGAGTCCTAGAACTGTTTTACACTGGGCTGAAAATTCTGAAATATTTAAAGATATCGGATATGCTTTCAGGGTTACCTTTTTAAATAAGTGTGATGAGATAGAAAAAAATACAATTGCTGAGTATTATCAAAGATGCTTTGGTGATGAATTGCCAGAGTCTCTTGCGAATATTCAAATTTAAATGAGTGAAAACAATAAAGTTGATTATTTAAAAGAAAAATTAAAACAAGCACTTACATCAACTTTTAAAGTTATTTCAGATGATTTTTATATTGCAGACAAGATAGAAAAAAATAAAAAGTCCGATAAAAATGATTTTTATGAAATTAAAGATCTCAACAATAAAAACGATTTTATAAAAGCAAGAGCAGATTCTGACTCCTCTGCCTTGAAAAGAAAATTTTCCAATAATGACATATTTGAAAAAAACTTGCCGAGTAATCTATCTTGTAGATCATTATACTTTATAGCAGAAAAAATAAGATGTGAGTCTTTGGGTGGTAAAATGTTAAGAGGAATACAAAAAAATTATATAGATAATTATAATCTCAAAATAAGTTTAAAAAAAAAAGAGCACCTAAAAACTAAGGACGATGTAGCTATTAATGAGGCATTTGAATTATATATGCTTAAAAAATTTCATAATATTGAGTTAAATCCATTGACTAATAAAATGTTAAATTTTTGGGAAAAAGATTTCGACTTATCTATAAGTAGGCATATACAATATTTAAAGGACAATCTGGAAAACCAAAATAAATACTCAACTAAGTTTTCTGAGATATTTCAAGAAATGGAGATATTTCAAAATGAGGAAAATGAGGAAATTAAAGAGGAAAATAATAATGACGGTCAAAATAACCCTTCTGATGATGATAGTGATTCAAATTCTGAAGAGGATAAAGATCAAAATAAACAAGACGAGATACAGGCAAGTTTAGACTCAGATTATGAAATCAGCGATTACAAATTAGATGACCAATTAACAGATACGGAGTCAGATAAACATTCTGCAGAAGAAGTGTTACAAAAAAAATCTCTTCATTATCCAGATATAGAATATAAAGTTTTTACAAAAGATTATGATGAAATTACTAGAGCTGAAAACTTAGAAAATTCAGATGAAGCCTCAAAATTGAGAAAAACACTTGACCAACAATTGATTGGGTTTCAAGATATAATAACAAAACTTGCTAATAAGCTTCAAAGACAATTGTTAGCTAAACAAAATAGAGCATGGGAATTTGACTTGGAAGAGGGTTTGTTAGACAGCTCAAAATTGCCAAGAATAATAATGGATCCCTATAATTCTTTGTCATTCAAGAAAGAAAAAGATTTAGATTTCAAGGATACTGTAGTTACTTTATTAATAGATAATTCTGGATCAATGAGAGGAAGACCAATTACAATAGCAGCTATCTGTGCTGATATTCTATCAAGAACACTTGAACGTTGCTCAGTTAAAGTTGAAATATTAGGATTTACGACCAAAAATTGGAAAGGAGGACAAAGTAGAGAAAATTGGAATAAAAATGGTAAACCTAAGTTCCCCGGTAGATTAAATGATTTAAGACATATAATTTATAAAGGAGCTGATAATCATTGGCGGCAGACTAAAAATAACCTAGGCTTAATGTTAAAAGAGGGTTTATTAAAAGAAAATATTGATGGAGAAGCTATTTCTTGGGCATTTAACAGATTAAAAAAAAGGAAAGAAGAGAGAAAAATACTTATGGTAATATCTGATGGCGCACCAGTTGATGACTCAACCTTATCGGTGAACTCTGGTGATTTTTTAGAAAAACACCTTAAGAGGATGGTTAAATATATTGAAGACAAAACAGATATAGAAATTTTAGCAATCGGAATTGGTCATGATGTTTCAAGATATTATAATCGCGCAATTAAAATCACAGACGTAAACGATCTTGGTGACGTAATGGTATCTCAACTAAGTTCATTATTTGATAAAAGAGGCAAATTAAATTAAATTTTTAATAAATCCTCATTCTTCCATTTTATAATAACTTCAGCACCACTTCTAGTTTGAGAATTTCTGCATAAAAGAGTAGCAAAGTTCTTTTCGAGTAAAGTTTTCCCAATGAATATTCCTAAACCAAGACCAGCCCTCTTGCTACGTAACTTAGATGATCTTAAATAGGGCTCCCCTATTTTTGACAATATATCGTTGGAATATCCTTTTCCATCATCTTCTATATTAATTTCTGTAATTTGATTATCACTTCTCAAATTGATAAATACTTTTTTTTTAGAAAATTTATTTGCATTACCAATGAAATTTCTTAATCCATAAATAATTTCTACGGATTTAGTAATTTTTTTATTATTAGAGTCTTGGTCAAAATTAAAAATGAAATCTTTATTACTAGTTTCTTTAAATGAAGAGATAATTTCTTTTAGATAATCTCGAATACTAATATCCTCATCAATAAAATCATCCTCTTGATTTGGGTTTAAAGATAGTTTTTTTAAAATCTGGTTACATCTTTCTACTTGACTAGATAATAATTCAATATCTTGGATCACATCTTTATTATTTTTTAATTGTTTCAAAAGTTCTTGAGAAATAATTTTTATAGTTGATAAAGGTGTTCCTAAAGAGTGAGCAGCAGCAGCAGCCTGCCCCCCTAAAGAAAGCATTTTATGCTCTTTTGCCATCACTTCTTCCATTTTGTTTAGAGCCTCTTTTCTTAGTCTTGACTCAGCGCCAAAAATAATAGCAAAATAGTTTAAGAATACTAAAGCGATTATTAATGATAACGGAATAGAAAAAAAATAATACGGACTTACATGAAAATGATCGCTTAAAGGTCCAGGTAAATCTTCTGAATAAAAAGTAAGAAAAATAATTACTATTATCGTAACTAGTGCAAGAAAAATATTAGTTCTTAGACCTAATGTTGAGGATGCGAAAACACTAGGGATTAACAAAAATATTATGAATGGATTAACCACACCACCAGTTAAGTATATCAATACTGCTAATTGAGCTATATCAATTATTAAAAAAATGAATGCTGATCTATCTGTCAATTGAGATTTCTCGTAAAGAAAAATTAAATAAAGATTACTTAAAACCCCAACCAAGATAACTGTATTAGATAAAATAAAATTAAAACTAAAATTAAAATAAAAAAAAACTAAATTTACAGATATGAATTGACCTATGATACCTATCCATCTCAAAGTTATATAAGTGGATTTATTAAAAGTATTCTGTTTAGAAGTTTCAAAAAACTTCATAATTTAGATATCTAAATTTTGAGCATTTATTGCATTTGTAATTATAAATTCTCTTCTTAATGCAACATCATTTCCCATTAATTTATGAATTAAATTTTGATCTTTTTTCAAATCTTTTGAATATTGAACTTTTAATAAACTTCTTGCTTCTGGATCTAAAGTTGTGTTCCATAATTCATCAGGGTTCATCTCTCCTAGTCCTTTAAATCTTTGGATATTTAGTTTTGATTTCTCTTTTTCAATTTCTTTATCAAATTCCTTTGTTCCTTTTTTTATTTTTTTAAGATCTTTATTATTCATTAAAATATAATTTTCCAACTCTTTTTCATCTTTAATATAAATTCCTTTAGAACCCTTATTAATTTTAAATAACGGTGGTTGTGCTAAATATATGTGGCCCTCTTCAATTAATTTATTAAATGGTTTATTATTAAAAAAAGTTAATAATAAAGCTCTTATATGTGATCCATCAACATCAGCATCTGTCATAATAATTATTTTACCATACCTTAAATCTTTTAAATCTATTTCTTGTGCCTTGGGATCAAGTCCGAGTGCATTTATTAAAGTTAAAATTTCATTTGAAGAAATCATCTTTGATAACGCTTTAGTTCTTTGATCAGAACCATTCTTATTTCCATTAATATTTTTTTTTAACTCAAAATCTTCAACATAAGTATTTAGAATTTTTCCTCTTAACGGCAAAACAGCTTGGTTAGATCTGTTTCTTCCTTGTTTAGCTGAACCACCAGCAGAGTCTCCCTCAACTATGAATAATTCGGTTCCTTCCTGCTTGCCGATTTGACAATCTGCTAATTTTCCTGGAAGGCCACTTAATTCTAAAGCACCTTTTCTTCTAACATTTTCTCTGGCTTTTCTGGCAACATCTCTGGCTAAAGCTGCTTGGATAATTTTAGCTAAAATTATTTTTGCTACTGAAGGATTTTGATCAAACCATATTGATAACTTTTCATTAATCAAAGTCTCTACTATCATTCTTACCTCGGAGGAAACTAATTTATCTTTAGTTTGAGATGAAAACTTAGGATCGGGTATTTTAGTAGATAATACGCAGGTCAAACCCTCTTTAACATCATCGCCTGATATTGATAGTTTATTTTTTTTTAACAAATTATGCTCATTTGCATATTTATTAATTACTCTTGTTAAAGCACTTCTAAAACCTAATAAATGTGTCCCTCCATCCTTTTGATGAATGTTATTAGTATAAGGATAAATATCTTCAGAATAAGTCCCATTCCATTTTAAGGAACATTCTATTTCTATATTTTTTTTTATACCCTCAATATAAATTGGTTTTTTAAATAAATCATTGCCATTTTTATTTTTCAATTTTTCTCTTTTTTCATCGAGATAATCTACAAATTGGAGCACGCCCCCTTCATATTGAAATTCATAAATCTTTTCTTTACTTTGACTTCCATCTGTGAAGATGATCTTAATACCCTTATTTAAAAATGCTAATTCCCTCATTCTTTTCATAAGTATGTTGGGTGAAAAATTTATAGATGAAAATATTTCTTTTGATGGTAAAAATGTTATTTGTGTTCCTGTGCTTTTTGATTTCCCTATTAATTTTAAAGGGGATTTTGCTTCACCGTTCCTAAATTCTATAAAATATTTTTTACCATCTCTATCAATTTCAAGTTTTAATTTTTCTGATAAAGCATTTACTACTGAAACACCCACACCATGTAAACCACCCGAAACTTTATATGAGTCATGATCAAATTTTCCACCAGCATGCAATTGGGTCATTATAACTTCTGCAGCAGATTTTTTTTCTTCCTTATGAGTATCTATTGGTATACCTCGACCATCATCTTTAACCGTAATAGTCCCATCTGCATTAATTTTGACATTGATATTTTTACAAAACCCACCTAGAGCTTCATCTATAGAATTGTCTACTACCTCGTAAACCATATGATGTAAACCTGTACCATCATCCGTGTCTCCAATGTACATACCTGGTCTTTTTCTAACTGCCTCAAGGCCTTTTAGAACCTTAATTGAGTCTGCTTGATATGTATTTTTATTTGCCATTTTTAGTTTTTTTGGAAAAAATATTTATATCACTTTTTGACAAAAATTGCTTATTTATAATTTTTAAATTTTTTTAAAAAGGTAAAATTAGCCCTATAAAATCAATGTTATTTAAGGTGTAAAAAGAAATTTAAACATATAATTTCTAAAAAAATTATTATTAAATATTTATATTTACTACAAGAGAAATAATAAATTTTTATAATTAGAGAGAATTGAAAAATCTTAATTCTTGGGATGTCTTTTTTTCATAAATTTTTCTTTATATTCTTTGAAAAGTTTCAAGAAATATTGGTAGTCATTATCTAAATCTTGGTTATAAAAATTTTTAATTTCTGAAATATAATTTTCATTTGTCTTGCTAGTTTTAAAGGAGTTTGATTTTGGAACTTCTATGTTTGTTAAATCTATATTTAAAAATTTTGAAATTTCTTTTTTTGTAATATCGTCGTTTATTTTTTTAAAATCAATTATCAAAACATTTTCTATTTTAAAGATATTAAATATTCTTTTAAAAATTTTAGAATATAATGAAAACTCTTGGATATTATACTTCTGATTGTTATCAATAAGAAATTTATTAAGTGTATTTAAGTAACCTTGTTTTTGGTACAACTCATATGCGGACTGAATTCTAGAATATGGCTCCCTGAAAATAAATATTATTTTTATATTATTGTTATATTTGTAAATATTTTCTAAATAATTAGATTTTAAACAATACTCCGGTGTTTTTTCTACAAAAAGTTTTTTTTTAAAATTAAACTTTTTAAAATAATTATGAATAAAATTTAGATGATATTTTTTATAATCTTCACTTGAGTCAAATTTGTCCGAAAAAAAAAATAATTGTTCATTATTTTTTGGTGTTACTATTTGATTTGAATTAGATAAAAAATTAATGATTGAGGTAGATGCACAACGCTGACCACCAATGATTAATACATTAACTCTAAAATTTTTGTTATTCAAAATTTTAAATATTCTAAATAAGAAGTTTAGTCTAAATTTTTTATAAATTTTTGAGAGTTTTGGCATTTATATTCTTAATCCTCTTAAGTATATATCACTTTATCTGAATATAACATATATGGCGGAGAGAGTGGGATTCGAACCCACGGTACCTGTAAGGGTACACACACTTTCCAAGCGTGCGCCTTAAACCACTCGGCCATCTCTCCTAATTAAAATCTAATTTTTTTTTAAATCTTCTATAGGTTCTTTTTTGTCTATTAATAAATCGTCTTAGCAAATTATACTCAAGATCTCTTTTAAGTAATATTGGGCAGTTTTTATTGTGTTCCCAAGTTCTCTTTTTTTTAAGGTATGCCCAATCTATCTCGTAAGCTGACAAAGTTTTAACTTTATTTTTTTTGCAAATTAAAGAAAAAATACTTTGATCATGCCTGTTTTCTAAGAATCCATCAAAATTTTTTAATTCAGATTTGGAGTCATCAGCTAAACTAAAATTTTTCTTATAAACCTCTGCCCATTCGTCTAATAATTTTAAAGTGAATTTATTTTTTTTTAAAAAAATACATCCTGACTCAATTTGAGGGGAATGTGTTATTTTTTTATTATTTAAAACTCCAAAATAATTAAGTAGGTCACTTTTTGTCCACATATATTCTAATCTTTTTGGAAACTGAAATTTTTTTTTTTTTAATTTATGATACTGGAAAACTAAAACACCCTTTTTTGATTTTTTTACTAAGTGAATATAATAATTCAGTCTTTTAAATCCATTTAAATTAATATGTGAACCGACATCAATATAGTTCAATATTTCATTATTTTTAAGGGATAAAAGAAATTTTTTAATAATTAGTGGCTTCCAAAACCAATATCCATAACCTCTAGTTTTTCCCTCTGATAGAAGTTTTGTTAAAAATTTTTTTTCACTTAAGTTTAGATCTTCTCTAGAAAAAACTTTAATCTTTTTATACAATTTTATTTTCTTTGCTTGCTTGATTACTCTTGAAGCACTTCTTTTTAAGTCAGGGCTTGCAAATGAGCAAAGATTTATTTGATGTTTAATTTTCAATATTTACAGTATATTTTTTTTACTTTGCATTCGAACTATATAAAATGATTCTGCATAATTCAAATTAACCTGTGATCCTCTAAATGAAGCTAAAGAGTAAATTGATTTTGTAGATCTTGCACTCTCAGTCTTTGACAAAGTAGATCGATATTCAGTCAAAGCTTTAGCTTTTTGTTTAATTGTACCTGATATATCTATATTCCAATTTGGGTAAAAATTTGGCTCAACAGAAGGTGCACTATAATATGTTGCTGATGGTATTTCCATGCATGCCACTATCTTTATATTTTTAGAAACACCTTTTGGTCTTGTTACTGTCATACTTAAATCAAAAACAATTTTATGATCCTGATGACGATCGGGGAATGGGATTATAACAATATCTGGTTTAAAATTTGAAATTTCTTTGGAAATTCTAGAAGTCAAATTTGGTATATTTTGTCTTGAAAAAGTTAATGTAGGAATATTAAAGTATACACTCTTATCGACTTTTAAAATTCTATGTGCTTTAGTTGATTCTTTAAGACTTATTTCCAATCTTTCTTTAGTAATAGGCTCTGGAAAATTTGTGCTTAAAGTTAATACTTTTGTCTTAAAACCGTTTTTTTTTGCTTTAACTAGAAGACCTCCTGCACCTAAAACTTCATCGTCAGGGTGGGGAGATATAACAAGTAATTTTTTCATATCTTAATTTTCAATGATATATACATTTTTGTTGGATAATTAATAACTCTTTTATTGATCAACGAAAATCCATGGTTTTTCTATATAATTTGTATGTTTTTTGAACCAAAAAGACAAATATCTCTCAGCCAAATATGCAAATAATCTTTGAGTGTCATATCCATAAAGTTTTTCAAAATTAAAAATCTTTTCACAATCGAATAACCATTTAAACAAAACTTCAAACCATCTGTCCAAAATTTTAGGTTTAGCAATAAACATTATATGTGGGTTATATGAGGTTGATGAATTTACAAAATTGAAGAAATCAGATCTATCTTCATCATTTATTAATTCTATGGCTTTACTCAAATTTCCATATCCATGATGCATATCAAAATGAAATTTGAGAGTTTGTTTGTTTTGATTAAAGAAGATTTCTGGATCTTTCAAAAGAGATCTAAAACCCCTTTTTATCATCTTAATTTTCTTCACTTTATTCACTGAAATTGATCTACAAATTATGGCCTCCAAATTTTTTTCACTTTCACTAATTTCAGTTAATGTATATTTATAAAAATTGTTTTTATCTATTCTCTCATTACTTAAATTTTCATTGCACCAAAATCTTCTTTTTTGACAAAAACCTACCCATTTTTCACTATTAATATTAAATTTATTTTTCCAAAACCAATATTGAAAAGTAAGCTCAGAATAGTGCTTTTCTTTATAAAAAATATTATTTCCAGTGTTACATCTCAGATATTTTGATGGTGGATTTTTTTTTCCAACCCATCCAATTTTATAATTAGTTTTATCCAATAGTGGTATTATTTCATTTGTAACACAATAAATATCTAAATTGTTCATTTAATATATAACTTTAATTAATTTTTTTTAAGTATATTTCTTAATTTAGTTAAATTCATCGAAGAATTTATTGGAATTCCGATTTTATTTTTTTTTTTTAGATAGGTCTTTTTCACATCCACCTTATTTTTTTTTGCAAAATTAAAAATACTTTGAGATTTACCTCCCAAATTTACTATTCCTCTCTTATTAAGTAGCTTAAACAACAATGGCACAATTTCCTCATGGAAAATAAAATTAGTTTTTACGTTAGCGAACGCTTTAGGATGAATAAATGGTTTTTCAGTCATACAGACTCTTAATATTAAAGAATTTTTATATAATTGAACTGATGCTTCCCCCCCCAGTTTAGACCACGCATAGTTATTTACCGGGAAAATAGGATCTGACTCCTTATAATTTCCCTTTTTTCCTGGATAAACATAATTTGTTGAAAAATAAATTATTTTAATTTTTTTTTGATTACACACTTTTGTTATATTTGCTGTACCAATAATATTTAAGTCGATACTTTTAGAAATATTTGTCTCATGAATATTCATTGGGCGCGATAAAGCAGCTAGATGAATCAAAATATCGGGTTTTTTTTTATTCAGATATTTTCTAATCTTTTTTATATTTAGGATATCTAGTTCATTTCTGGTTGGGAAAATTAGTTTATGATTAGTTTTATAACTTTTTAAAACTCTACCAAATCTTCCTGTTCCACCTGTGATTACTATTTTTTTCATTTATTAAAAATTTTTTTTAAATAATTTATACTTTAGGTTATTATAATGAATATTAAATTATATAATCAAATTATGCATTATAAATTCTTAAAAAAAATAATTGGAATTTTAGGTTTTAAATTAGTAAATAAGAATTTAATAAAAAATAACAGATTACTATCTAATTATACCTCCACTAAAATAGAAAAAATTGTTGAAAACCTATTCATAAATAATGAAATAAAAACTATTATACAAATAGGATCAAATGATGGTCAAAGATTTGATTTTTTAGGAAAATTTATAAAAAAATATTTTCCAAAAGTAATTTTTGTAGAACCAATACTGACAAGCTTTAAACAACTTAAAGAATATCATAAAAACCAAGATAATCTATTTTTCGAAAATTCAGCAATTTCTGTAAACAGTGAAATTAATAAACTTTTTAAAGTAAAAGAAAATAAATTAAATCAATATGATAATCATGTAGCAGGAATTACATCTTTTAATAAAAAACATTTAATCATGCATGGAATAAAAAAAAAACATGTTACCGAGGAAAAAGTTAATTCAATTTCTACAAATGAACTGCTTAATAAATATTCTATCAATAATTTTGATTTTTTAATAATCGATACGGAGGGATATGATGCTAAGATAGTATTAGATTTTTTATTAACTTCAAAAATTAGACCAACAATTTTTTTTGAATATATTCATAGCGAAAATGAAATACTTAAAAAGACTTTAGAGATACTTAAGATCAATAATTATTATATATTTAAAATTGAGGAAAATTTAGCCTGTTTTCACAAAAACATAATAGAGAAGGTAAAATTTTTTTAATCTATAATCCACTCATCTAGTTCATTTTTTTTTTTCAAAATGTATTCTGGAAATTTATCATCAAGTTTAATTGGTAAATATTTTTCATCCCTTCCTATAATGTCTAATCCTTTTTCAATTCTTTTTTCTATTTCATTTAATTTGAGAAATTTATCATCTATTTTTTCTTTAAACACGTAAGGATCATTAGTTTCACATAAATTTTTATATTTATATAAAAGTTCCTTTGGTCTTTTTAAATTACAAAAATGCCATCCACCTTCTTCAATTATATTATTAAGTCTCAATTTATCTATTCTCCAGAATGGTCTTTTTTTGAATTTCAAGTTTCTCAACCATTGAGGTGATTTTAAGAATTTTTTTACACATATTCTACTCCCATACCAAAATGGATTTTTTTGACTTTGTAAATTTATTTTGTAATAAAAATGAAATTGCTTAAATACAGCATAATGCATATCTTTTTTAAAAAATTTTATTTGTTTTGGATTTGGAATTTCGTCTAAATCTGAGATAATAATTAAATCATCATCCATTGCTTCTTTGAGTCCTTCGGAAATAGCGTTTCTTTGAAAATTTTCTCTTAAATAAGGATTATTTCCGTCCGGCATATTCTCTACAGGGACATAAATAATCTTATCTTTAAATAGGCTAAATTTTTCTAAATTAAATTTAAGCTTTTTTGAATTATTCTGCCAAGTTTTGTTACCTTCAACAATAACAAAATAATCAACATATTTATCTAAAATGTTAAGTCTTAATTCTAACAGTAAATCCTCATCCCAATATGAAAAACAGTCATATATTTTCATCTATTTTTCCTTATTAATTTTCAAAACACCGATAAAAGCTTCTTGAGGAATTTCGACTCTACCAAATTGTTTTGACCTTGCTTTACCTTTTTTTTGTTTTTCCAATAATTTTCTTTTTCGATCAGTTGCCCCACCTCCATGAATTTTTGTAAGAACGTCTTTTTTAAAACCTTTAATCGTCTCTCTGGCAATAATTTTTCCACCTATTGCTGCTTGAACTGGTATCATAAAGTTATGCCTTGGAATTAAATCTTTAAGTTTTTCACAAACTTCTCTGCCTGTTCTTTGAGCAAAATCTTTATGTATCATCATAGCCAGGGCATCTACTGGTTCACTATTAACTAATATTCCAAGTTTAACTAGATCTCCTTCTCTATGACCTATTATCTCATAATCAAAGCTTGCATATCCACTTGTCATAGATTTTATTCTATCGTTAAAATCAAATACAACCTCATTCAAAGGTAATTCATAGTTTAAAACTGCTCTGTTTCCAGAATAAGTTAAATTTGTTTGAATTCCCCTTTTGTCTTGGCATAATTTAATTATTGAGCCCAAATATTCATCAGGAGTTATCACAGTTGCCTTTATCCATGGTTCTTCAATTAATTTAATTAATGTTGGATCAGGAAGAGTAGATGGATTTTGTAGATCAATTACGTCACCATTGTTTAGATTTATCTTATAAACAACTCCTGGTGTTGTTGTGAGTAAATTTACATCAAACTCTCTTTCTAATCTTTCAGTTATTATTTCTAAATGAAGCAATCCTAAAAACCCACATCTAAAACCAAGCCCTAAAGCTGATGAAGACTCAGCCTCAAATGAAAAACTTGCATCGTTTAATTGTAATTTAGCTAATCCATCCTTTAATTTTTGATATTCAGAGCTATCAACAGGAAAAAGTCCACAGAATACCACTGGTTTGCTCGGTTTAAATCCAGGTAAGGCTTCAATATTAGGTTTTGAAGCATCACATATTGTGTCGCCAACCTTTGTTTCAGACAAAACTTTTATCCCAGTAGTAATAAAACCAATCTCACCTGTATTTAATTCATTTATATCTTTTGCTTTTGGAGTAAAAACTCCGACTTTTTCAACTATATACTCTTGATCAGTTGAAAGCATTTTAATTTTCATATTTTTAATTATTTTTCCATTAATAACTCTTACTAAGATAACTACCCCTAAATAGGTGTCATACCAACTATCAACCAACAAACACTTTAATTCTTTATTTGGATTACCTTTTGGACTAGGTAATTTATTTATAATTTGTTCTAAAATTTTTTCTATTCCCTCACCTGTTTTTCCAGAACATGGAACAGCATTTTCAGTATCTATACCAATTACATCTTCAATTTGTTTATTTGTTTTTTCTAAATCTGAAGCTGGTAAATCTATTTTATTTAATACTGGAATGATTTCATGGTTAATATCTAGAGCTTGGTAAACGTTAGCTAATGTTTGGGCTTCTACACCTTGAGTGCTATCTACGATTAATATTGATCCCTCACATGCATAAAGTGATCTACTAACTTCATAACTAAAATCTACATGCCCAGGTGTATCTATAATGTTTAAAATGTAGTCTTTTCCATTTTTTGCTTTATAGTTTAACTTTACTGTTTGGGCTTTAATTGTTATGCCTCTCTCTCTTTCAATATCCATTGAGTCTAGTACTTGTGCTTTCATTTCTCTTTCTGATAAACCACCACACTTATGAATAATTCTATCAGCAATTGTGGATTTACCGTGATCAATGTGAGCTATAATTGCAAAGTTTCTTATATTTTCAATAGTGCTCATCAAATTTTAAGATCTAATTTTAGCACCAGTTTTATTTTCTACTGTTTCAATAATTAATTTATTTATTTTTTCTAAATCATTATCATTTAATGTTTTTTCAGATGATTGAATTGTAACACTAATTGCCACTGATTTTTGATTTTCAGGAATATTGCCACCCTCATAAACATCAAAAACTTTTATATTTTTTATTAAACTTTTATCTACACTGGAAATAGCGTTTATTAAATCTTGTGCATTTAAATCTTTGTTCATTATAAATGCAAAATCCCTTTCAGATTTTTGGTAGTCTGAAACAGTAAATTGTGGTTTTTGATCATTTAATGTTTTTTTTGGCAAATTTAAATTATCTAAGAAAATTTCGAAACCTACTAAAGACTCTGTTTTCATATCAATCTTCTTCAAAATATTAGGATGAATCTCACCAAAATATGCAGCAACTTGATCTTTTCCTTTATTTAAAAATAATCTACCTGATTTACCAGGATGATAATAGTTAGGTGTTTCGTTATCTATAAAGAATTTATCCGAACTATAGCCCGCTTCAACTAAAGTTTGAACTACATCTCTTTTAACATCAAATACATCAACATTTCTTTCTTTTTCAATCCAGTTTAATCTAAACTTTTTACCTGCAGACAAACCACAAACTACTATATTTTGTTCGCCGGGATTAAAGCCATTAAAAATAGGACCTATCTCAAATATTGATAAATCTTTAAAGCCTCTATCGAGATTTTTATTCATATACATTATCAAATTTGAGAATATTGAGTTTCTTAAAACACCCAATTCAGAGCTTATGGGATTTACAATTTTTATTTCTTTTTTTGTACCTTTAAAAAAATTATTATAATTTGCGTCTGTAAAAGACCAAGTAATCGCCTCTAAATAGCCTTTAGAAGCAATTGATCTTTGTAAAAAATGAAATAACTTTTGAGATAAAGTTAAAGTAGGTCTTGTTCTTTCTTTTACTGGATGTATAGTTTTAATTTTATCATAGCCACTTATTCTCACCAATTCTTCAACAATATCAACTTCTTGTAAAATATCAGGCCTCCATGATGGAATGGTTAACTTTAAATACTTTTTTTTTTTTTTAAATTTAATACCAAGATCTTCCAAAATTTTAAGTATTTCTTTTGTAGAAATTTTGAAACCAGTTATCTTTTCGAATAAATTTAAATCGAATGTGAGGGTTTTATTTTTATAGGTTTTAATTTTTTGAATGTCTACTTTGCTAATTTCACCACCACATATTTCTTTAATTAATGAGGCAGCTTTATTTAAGCCGTTTTCAATAGATAAAGGATCTATACCTCTTTCAAATCTAAATTTTGCATCTGTATCAATACTTAATTTTTTTGCTGTATTTCTTATAGATTTAGGTTCAAAAAAGGCTGACTCTAAAAAAATATTTTTTGTATCAAATTCTGTACCAGATCTTGTTCCTCCAATTATTCCTCCTAATCCTAAAATACCTTTTTTGTCGCTTATTACACACATGTCATTTTCCAATCTATAAATTTTATTATCTAGAGCCGTAAACTCCTCTCCAGACCTAGAGTTTCGAACTATTATACTTTTTTCAATCTTATCAGCATCATAAGCGTGTAGAGGACGATTTATATCGAGCATAACATAGTTTGTAATATCAACTATTGCTGAAATCGGTTTTTGACCAACTGAAATCAATTTATCTTTTAACCATTGAGGACTTTCAGTATTTTTTACATTTGTTATTAAACAGCTTCCAAAAGCAGTACATCCTTGTCCTTTTTCCTTATTAATTTTTACTTTTAAGGGATTTTTAATTTTTGAGCGAATTTTTTTTTCTTTTAAGTCTACTAATTTTCCAAAACCTGATGCAGCAAGATCTCTAGCAATTCCTTTAATTCCAAGACAATCTGGTCTATTAGGTGTAATAGATAAATCAATAAGATTTGATTTTAATTTTGTGAAATAACTTTTACCAATATTTTTTTTATGTTCTTTAGGTAATTCAGTAATTCCGTCACTTGCATCAGACAAATTTAATTCAGACTCAGAACAAAGCATTCCGTATGAAGTAACACCCCTTATTTTAGCGATTACTAATTTTATTTTAGTTTTAGGGATAATTGCACCTGGAGGAGCGTATATAGTAAGCAATCCCTCTTTCGCATTCTCTGCACCACATACAACTTTTTTAATTTCATTCCCTCCTATGTTTACGTCACAAACTTTTAATCGATCTGCATTTGGATGTTTTTCCGTTTTAGTTATTTCAGCTATTTTGAATAATCCATTATCATCAGAAGGACTTTCTACGCTCTCTACTTCTAGACCTATGTTAGTAAGTTGGTCTAAAAGATTTTTTTCTTTCAGATTTGTCTTTAGATGATCTTTTAACCAATCAAATGTTATTTTCATCTACTGAGACCTCTATAATTCGTAGGTACATCCAATGGATCGAATCCAAAATGATTTAGCCATCTATAATCACAATCAAAGAAAGCTCTTAAATCGTTTATCCCATATTTCAGCATAGCAAGTCTATCAATCCCAATACCAAATGCATATCCCTGAAATTTTGCTGGATCCACTTTTACATTTTTTAAAACATTTGGATGAACCATTCCACACCCTAAAATCTCTAACCATTGATTGCCTTCTCCTATTATTATTTTTCCATCTTTCATTTCGTATCCAATATCGACCTCAGCAGATGGTTCTGTAAAAGGAAAATGGCTCGGTCTAAATCTCATCTTAATTTTATCTACTTCAAAAAACTCTTTGATAAAATAATTTAAACACCCTTTTAAATGACCCATGTTTATATTCTTATCTATATGGAGTCCCTCAACTTGATGAAACATTGGTGAGTGAGTTTGGTCACTATCTGATCTGTAGGTTCTTCCAGGTGCGATAATTTTAAATGGTGGCTGATCTTTCAACATAGTTCTTATTTGAACTGGAGAGGTATGTGTTCGTAATAGTTTCTGCTTTTTTTCATCTAGATAGAAAGTATCATGCATATCTCTAGCTGGATGATTTTCTGGTGTATTTAGCGCTGTAAAATTATTATATTCATTCTCAACATCAGGCCCTTCCTCAACGCTAAAACCTATTTCAGAAAAAATTGATGATATTTCATCGATCGTTTGTGAAACTGGATGAATTTTTCCTCGAACAAATGATCTTTCAGGTAGAGTAATGTCAATTTTTTCTTTTTCTAATTTTTTGTTAATTTCAGCACTTTCAACTTCATTTATTTTTGAGCTTATTAAATTTTGAAGTTCGTCTTTTATAATGTTTAAATCAGAAGCAAATTTTTTTCTTTCTGACACCGCAATTGTTCCAATCTTTTTAAATTGAGTTGAAATTAATCCGTTTTTACCAAATAGATCAGATTTAATTTGGTTTAATTCAGAAATATCTAATTTTTCTCTAAGTTTTGAAAGAAATTCATCTTTTATTTTTTTAAGATCAGTCATCTTTACAGATTATTTCTTACGGAAAATAAAACAATAGAGAAGATTTAATTTAAAGCAGATTGAGCTTTTTGAACGATAGTTTTAAAGGCTTCGGGGCTATCATACGCTATCTCTGCTAGAATTTTTCTATCAATTTTTATCCCACACTTATTTAATCCATAAACAAACTTGGAATATGTCAAACCCTCTGCTCTAACCCCAGCATTTATTCTTTGTATCCATAATGATTTAAATTCTCTCTTTTTATTTCTACGATCTCTGTAAGCGTATTGCATAGCCTTTTCCATAGCTTGCTTTGCAACTCTAATTGTATTTTTTCTCCGACCCCACTGTCCTTTAACAGCTTTTAATACCTTTTTGTGTTTAGCTCGACTTGTTACACCTCTCTTAACTCTTGCCATTTTAACCTCTTAAACTATATGGCATATACGATTTAACTATTTTACCATCTTGTTTTGACATCGTAGTAGTGCCTCTTAATTTTCTAATTTGAGAATTAGTTCTCTTAATCATTCCATGCCTTTTGCCAGCTTGAGCCGTTATTACTTTACCTCTAGCAGATATTTTAAACCTCTTTTTTGCTGAGCTTTTGGTTTTTAATTTAGGCATAATAGTAGGGACTTATACAAAGAAAGATCAAAACTTACAACCTATATTAAAGACTATAAAGGCTGTATTACCATGATCATTTGCTTACCATCAAATTTTGGATGTAATTCTACCTTTCCGATTTCTTTCATGTCCTCTTTAATTTTTGTCATCAATTCATTTCCTAAATGAGAATGCTGAAGTTCTCGACCTTTAAACCTGATAGTAAATTTTACCTTGTCCCCTTTAGCTATAAATTTTTTTGCATTTTTAACTTTGAATTCATAATCATGAGTCTCTGTTACAGGTCGCATCTTAATTTCTTTTAGTGCTATAATTTTTTGTTTTTTTTTTGCTAAGTTAGCTTTTTTTTGAGCATCGTATTTAAATTTACCCATGTCCATAATTTTACAAACAGGAGGATTGGCATTTGGTGATATTTCTAGTAAATCAAGACCTTGGTTTTTTGCCATTGATATAGCTTCGTTTGTATTTATAATACCTAAATTCTCACCATCACTTGTAATAACCTGCACCTCAGGTGAGGAAATTCTATTATTAGATCTTGGTCCTCTTTCCTTAGTTCTTCTTTGAAAATAATTTTGTTTGAAATCTGCCACTTAATTTGAAGATACTTTGTTTAAAGCAGAGAATGTCTTTAAAAATTTATTAAGTTCCATATTTTCTTGTTTGTCCGAGTCCAATCTTCTAATGGTTACTGAGTTACTGTCAACTTCTTTTTTACCACAAATTAATAAAATAGGTACTTTTGCAAGTGAATGTTCCCTGATTTTATAATTCAAATTATGATTTTTTAAATCAACCAAACAACTTATACCAACTTCTTTTATTTTGTTTGAAACTTTTTTTGCATAATCTTCAAAATCTTCTGAGATTGGAATTATAACTGTTTGTAAAGGTGAGATCCAAAAAGGAAATTTTCCAGCATAATTCTCGATTAAGATTCCTATAAACCTCTCAAGTGAACCAAATAATGCCCTATGCAACATCACTGGAACTTTTTTAGTTCCATCTTTGTCTACATATGAAGCACCTAATCTTCCCGGTAAATTAAAATCAACTTGTAAAGTTCCACATTGCCAATCTCTTCCTATAGCATCTCTTAAAACAAACTCTATTTTAGGTCCATAAAATGCGCCCTCACCTTTATTAATAGTATATTCTAATTTAGTAGCTTTAACTGCTTCTAATAACGCCGCCTCCGCTTTATTCCACACACTATCATCGCCAACTCTTAATTCTGGTCTGTCAGAATATTTCAGAATAACATTTTCAAAACCAAGATCTTTATAAATTTCTAAAATAAGGTTAGTAACCGTTAAACATTCTTTTGTTATTTGATCCTCAGTGCAAAATATGTGTGCATCATCTTGTGTAAATGCTCTCACTCTTAATAGGCCATGAAGTGCACCTGAAGGTTCATAACGATGAACCTTCCCAAACTCAGACATTTTTAATGGTAAATCTTTATAGCTTTTAAGACCTTGATTAAATACCTCTACACAACCTGGACAGTTCATGGGTTTTATAGCAAATACCTTTTCATCTGGGGTAGTTGATGTGTACATATTTGATCCAAATTTTTCCCAATGACCAGATTTTTCCCATAAACTTCTATCTAGGACCTCTGGAGTATTTATCTCCTTGTATCCAGCAGCGTCTTGTTTCATTTTCATATAATTAATTAATTTTTGAAATAATGCCCATCCCTTTTCATGCCAAAAGACAGAACCTGGACTTTCTTCTCTAAAATGAAATAAATCCATTTCTTTACCAAGTTTTCTATGATCTCTCTTTTCAGCCTCTTCAATTCTATTTAGATAAGCATCTAAATCTTTTTGGGACGCCCAACTAGTTCCATAAATTCTTTGCAGCATTTCATTTTTTGAATCTCCACGCCAATAAGCTCCCGCAACTTTTGTAAGCTTAAAAGCTTTACCAATTTTTCCAGAAGAAAGTAGGTGTGGACCTCTACACAAATCATGCCAAGTATCGCCATGATGATAAACGGTTAGCTCCTCATTCTTTGGGATACTTTCCAATATTTCAGCTTTATATTTTTCACCAATTTTTTTAAAATGACTTATTGCTTCATCTCTTTTCCAAACTTCTCTTCTTGTCTTAACATCTTTGTCAATTATTTCTGACATTCTTTTCTCAATTTTTTTTAAATCATCTTCTGTAAAAGGTTTTTTGCGGGCAAAGTCATAATAAAAACCATTTTCAATCACTGGTCCAATTGTTACCTGTGTACCAGGATACAACTCTTGAACAGCCATCGCCATAATATGAGCAGTATCATGTCTTATAACCTCTAGCCCTTCAGGATCTTTTGCTGTAAAAATTTTTACAGAGGAGTCTTTTTTTATTGGAAAATACAAATCCTTCAATTCCCCATCAACACTCATTATTAATGCTTGCTTTAGCAATGATTTACTTATTTTCCCTGCAATTTCTATCCCAGTAGCCTCTTTTAAAAAATTTAAATTTTTTCCGTCAGGTAATGTAATTGTAGGCATTTAATTTAATAATCTCTTATACTCTGAATAAGTAGAAAAACACATTTTTTCAACATTAAATTTTTTTACTATGTTTTTTCTACCTTCTGTGCCTATTTTTTTGAGAGATGTTTCGTCCATTGTTACAGCACTAATGATTTTTTTACTCAAAGAACTTGCATCTCCAGATTCAAACAGTAAGCCAGTTTTCCCATTAATTATTGTCTCATTTGACCCTCCAATATTACTAGCAATAATTAATTTTTCCATGGATTGTGCCTCAACAGCAACTCTTCCAAATGCCTCTGGCTCAATAGAAGCTGAGACAATAATATCTGAAACTTTATAAGCCAAAGCCATATCTTTACAATTATCTATAAATTTAATCTGATTTGTTAAACGGTATTGCTCTGACAAACGAACTAATTTTTTTTTGTATAAATCCCTACCTTGGTCACTTCCTAATATAACAACATGAAATGCCTCATATCCTAAATCAATTTTTACCAAATTTAGAGCTTCTATAAACATTTCTTGTCCCTTCCAAGTAGTCAGTCTTCCTGGCATTAAAATAATTTTTTTTTCTTTGTCGATCTCCCATTTTTTAAGAAGTCTTTTTTCATCACTTTCTAACTTTGTTGAGGGGTCAAAATAATCAACATTAATTCCTCTAAAAATAACAAGAAATTTTTTTTTTGAGTTTAAAAATTCAGAATAATTTTCTTTGATGTGAGAAAAAATAAAATTAGACCCTGCAATAATTAAGTCTGATCTAACCATAACAGAATTATAAAACTTTTTTATTTTACTGTTGAAATTATAGGTACCATGAAAAGTAGTAACAAACTTCCTTCTAGTCATTTTTGTTGCCACTAAACATGACCAAGCTGGTGCGCGGCTTCTCGCATGGACTATAGAAATATTATAAAATAATATTATTCCTATTAAGATAATTGCATTAAAAAATATCAAAAAAGGATTTTTACTATGAACGGGTAATTTAATTAGTTTTACTTTTTCTTTATCTATAAATTTAATTAATTCTCCTCCACTTGTTACTATAAAAGATTGACTATTATTTTCTGGTAAATAATGAGCAATATCATAACAACCAGTTTCAGCCCCTCCATAACCTAGTTTAGGTATTACCTGTAAAACTTTTATATTAGACGACATTAAGATAGATTATATAATAATAGATAAAACTAATAAACTTTAATGAAGAGTTTCAACTACTTAAAATTAAATAAATTAAAAAGAATTAGGTATTTGAAGCATAATCTAAAAAACGCAAACTATATAGTTTTTTTACACGGTTTTATGTCAGATTTGGATGGAAAAAAACCTAAGTTTTTTCTTAATTTTGCTAAAAAAAACCACCTCGGTTTTCTTGCACTTGAATATTCTGGACACGGAAAATCATCAGGAAAATTTGAGACTGGTAATATTTCTAAATGGTCTAATGAAACCAAAATAATGATAAAAAAAATTGTTAGAAAAAACAATATTATATTTATTGGTTCTAGCATGGGTACATGGATTGGATTAAATCAATTTAAATTTTTTAAAAAACAAATTATAGGATTTTTAGGAATTGGTTCGGCGCCTGAATTTTTAGAGAGATTAATGTGGAACAAATTTTCAAAAGAAAAAAAGAAAGAGATAAAAAAAAACGGAATGATCATTTTAAGTCATGGTAAATACAATTATCCAGTTACCTACCAATTAGTAAAAGATGGAAGAAAAAATAAGGTACTTAATAAAATAATAAAACAAAAATTAAAAATAACTATGGTCCATGGTCAAAAGGATGAGTCGGTACCAATAAATTATTCTAAAAAAGTTTTAAAAATTTTTAAAAAAGCTAAAAAAAGGTTAGTAATCGTAAAAAATGGCGATCACAGTTTGTCATCTCCTAGATGGTTAAATTTACTAGAAAAAGAGTTAAAACTTATTATTAGCTAACTTGTTTTATTTGAGGTTTCAAAGTGATTGGGTTTTTTAGTTTGTTAATCATTTCTTTTGGACAAACTTGAACAAAATTTTTAATTTCCTCGTCAAAATTTTCAACTATATTTCTTGATAAATCTGAGTTTGTTTCCTCTTTGTGTTCTAAAATCATTTTTTTTAAAAAATTTATCCAATAATCCGTTTCCACATTTTGCCAAATAACTGTTTCCGGATTAACTTTGTTTTCAAAATTTTGTGATTTATTATAAATAAAAGCCATCCCACCTGTCATCCCAGCGGCAAAATTATCTCCAACTTCTCCAAGAATAACAGCAGTACCACCAGTCATGTATTCACATCCGTTTGAGTCACAGCCCTCAATTACTGTTGAAGCTCCAGAATTTCTAACAGCGAATCTATCTCCAGCTTGGCCTGCAGCAAAAAGCTTACCCGATGTGGCTCCATACAAAACTGTATTACCAATTATTGTGTTTTCATTAGAAATTAAATTACTTTCGTCTGAAAGTTTAATAGATATTGTGCCTCCTGAAAGTCCTTTTCCCACATAATCATTTGCATCCCCTCTAAGATTAAGCTTTAATCCTTTTGATAGAAAAGCTCCAAATGACTGACCTGCTGAACCTTTAAATTTAAGTGTAAGAAAATTTTCATCTAATTTTTCATAACCATACTTTTTATAAAGTTGATGTGAAATTCTTGTACCGACAGCCCTATTAGTATTTTTAATAATATATTCTTTTTCAATTTTAACTGAATTATCAATAGATTTTTCAATTTCTGGCCATATTTTTTGATCCAAAGTTTCTGGCACTTCATTTATTTCCTGTGTTTCACAATATCTTTTATTATTTCCTGGATCAGCTTGAACAAATAAAGGATTAAGATCTAAATCATCTAAATTAGGTGAAGCTTTATTTACCTGCATTAGTAAATCTGTCCTTCCAATAATATCATTCAAAGATCTAAAGCCTAATCCAGCTAAAATTTCTCTTACTTCTGAAGCAATAAAAGTAAATAGGTTTACAATTTTGTCTGGAGTACCTGTAAATTTTTCTCTCAATTTTTCATCTTGCGTACAAACACCAACAGGACAAGTGTTTGAATGACACTGTCTTACCATTATACATCCCATTGCTACCAAAGCGGTGGTAGCTACTCCATATTCTTCAGCGCCCATCATCGCGGCCATAATAACGTCCCTGCCAGTCTTTATCCCTCCGTCTGTTCTTAAGGTGACTTTATGTCTTAAATTGTTAAGTGTAAGAACTTGATTAGCTTCAGTGAGGCCCATTTCCCATGGTATACCAACATATTTAACACTTGTTTGTGGAGTCGCTCCTGTTCCACCATTATGTCCGGAAATCAAAATGATATCTGCTTTTGCTTTAGCTACTCCTGCTGCAATTGTACCAACTCCGGATGAAGCAACTAACTTAACACCAACTCTTGCTTTTGGATTTACTTGTTTCAAATCATAAATTAGTTGAGCGAGGTCCTCTATAGAGTAAATGTCATGATGGGGTGGTGGAGAAATTAATGTTACACCAGGTGTTGAATGTCTTAGTTTTGCAATTTCTTCTGTAACTTTAAAACCTGGTAACTGACCACCTTCACCTGGTTTTGCACCTTGAGCTATTTTAATTTCTATTTCATTACAATTATTTAAGTAATTTATTGTTACTCCAAATCTTGCAGATGCAATTTGTTTAACTCTTGAGTTAGCACTGTCGCCACTATTCATCACACTAAATCTATTTGCATCTTCTCCACCTTCTCCACTACATGAAGCACCTTTAATTCTATTCATGCCTATTGCTAAAGTTTCATGAGCTTCTTTAGACAAAGCCCCATGAGACATGCTTCCACTTCCAAATCTTTTTAAAATTTGCTCTATTGGTTCAACTTCAGAAATCTCTATTGACGGACCTATTTTTTTTTTTCTAAAACCAATTAAATCTCTTAAATTAATTGGAGGTAAACTATAAATACCCTCAACGTACTTTTTATAAACTGAATAAGAGTTTGTTCCTACTGCATTTTGCAATAAATGTATTAACCTTCCTTGATACTGATGAGTTTCACCATTTTTTCTGTATCTATAAATTCCACCTATCGGTAAAACATTATCAGTGCTTTCAAACGCTTCTTTGTGGATCAGTCGTATTTTTTTTTCAATTCCCATCAATCCAATCCCTGAAATTTTAGAAGTCACCCCTGGAAAGTAGTCATTTACAATAGTTCTGCTAAGCCCAACTGTTTCGAAATTACATCCGCCTCTATAAGAGCTTAAAACAGATATACCCATCTTAGACATTATCTTTAATAAACCAGCATTAACTGATTTTATATACCTCTGAATACAATCATCAAAACTGTATTGACCAAATAATTTTTTTTCATGTCTTTGATATAAACTGTCAAAGGCAAGATATGGATTTATAGTTGTTGCACCTACTCCAATTAATGTCGCAAATGAATGCGTATCTAGAGCCTCACCAGATTGAACATTTATTGAAACATAACCTCTTAATTTTTTTTCAATCAAGAAAGTATTGATAGCTCCAACACATAACAACATTGGCATAGGTAGCTTTTTAGATGAAAGTTCTTTGTCAGTTAGAATTAATTGTGTTACGCCTTGTCTTACAGCTATTTCTGCCTTTTTTTGAATCCTCTTAATTGCACTTAACAATTCCTCTTCAGAAGTGAATGTGCAGTCTATTTCAAGAGTATTTGTGCCAAAAAAGTTCACAAATTTATTAAATTGTGAGTTTGATAAAACTGGACTATTAAGAACATAAATATTTTCTTTAGTTAAAGTAGAGAAATTTAAAATATTACCCAAATTACCAAACCTCGTTTTTAAACTCATGACTTTATTTTCTCTTAATGAATCTATAGGAGGATTAGTTACCTGACTGAAGTTTTGTCTGAAAAAATGATAAAGTGGTCTGTATTTATCTGATAATACAGCTAAAGGTGTATCATCTCCCATCGAGCCTGTTGCCTCCTTTCCTTCTTCAGCCATAGGGTGTAAAATTAATTCTAAATCCTCCAAACTTATCCCAAAGGTGTGTTGTTTTCTTCTTAAGACTTCCCCTTCAAAGTTAGGTTTCTCATTATTTATTGTTAATTTTTCATCTAAATCAATTATTTGTGAGTTAAAATGTTTAAATTCCTTAGCCAAATAATCTTTAATTTTGGTATTTGTGAAAACTTTTCCCTTCTCAATTCTTATTCCTATAATCTCACCCGGGCCCAATCTTCCCTTAGACAAAATTTTTTTTTCATTAAGTTTTATCATTCCGGTCTCTGAACCAGCAAAAAGAAATTTGTCTTTAGTTATTGTATATCTTAGTGGTCTTAAACCATTTCTGTCATTTGCTGCAATCACCCACTCATTATCTGTTGCAGCTATCGCGGCAGGACCATCCCAAGGTTCCATTGTGCTGTTCAAAAAATTAAATAAATGCTGATGATTTTTTGGAAGTGTTTTATTTTTTTTTGACCATGCATCAGGAACTAACATCAGTTTAGCCAATGGTGCAGGGTGACCAGATTTATTCAGTAATTCAAAAACATTATCTAACGCAGCGGAGTCAGATACACCTGTTCGAATTACAGGTTTTAAATTATCCACATCTTCAAAAAGTGAGCTGCTCATTTCCTGCTCGTGTACTTTCATCCAATTTTTATTTCCTCTATATGTGTTAATCTCTCCATTATGAGCAACAGCTCTAAAGGGTTGAGCTAAGCTCCAACTTGGTGCTGTATTGGTTGAAAATCTTTGATGAAAAATAGCATATCTAGATATAAATCTACCATCTAACAAATCCAGAAAAAAATCGGAAATTGCCTCAGCTAAAAACATCCCTTTATAGATAATTGATTTTGAACTCATAGAGCAAATATAAAAGTTTGCTAAAGATAAGCTAAAAGCTTTGTTTTCTATTTTTTTTCTAGTTTCATAAATTTTTCGCTCAAGATTTTTATCCAATAAATTTGGATCATTTGATTTAAATAATACCTGAATGATTTCAGGCATTGTTTGAATGGCTTTTTCACCTAAAACTTTTGGATTAACTGGAACTTGTCTCCAACCGTAAATACTAAAGTTATTTTTAGTTAGTTCACTTTCAACAATCGTTTTACATCTTTCTTGTGAGGAATAATCATTTCTAGGTAAAAAAATCATACCTACACAAATTTCTGAGTTATCATAATCATGCCCAGTAACTTCTATTTTCTCTATAAAGAAATCTTTAGGAATTTCTAAATGTATTCCCGCACCATCTCCAGTTTTGCCGTCAGCATCTACAGCTCCTCTATGCCAAACAGCTTTCAGAGCCTCAATTCCATATTCAACTATAGCCCTTGATTTTTTTCCCTCAGTAGACGCAATTAGTCCAACGCCACAAGCGTCGTGTTCCATTCCCTCTGAATAGATGTTATTATTTTTTAATAATTTTAAATTCTTTTTATAATTTTCCATTAAGCAACTTTTGATGTTTTTAATTCAATATTTTCAAGATAATCTTTTATTGACGAAGCTGCATCTCTTCCATCTTTAATAGCCCACACAACTAACGATGCACCCCTCACAATGTCTCCTGCTGCAAAAACACCCTTCAGATTAGTCTCCATTGTATCAAAGTCTGTTTTTATAGTTCCCCATTTTGTTATTTTGAGCGCTTGAGCATCAAATAGTAGTGGTAAATTTTCTGGATCAAAACCAAGAGCCTTGATTACCATATCTGCTTTTATTTCAAATGCTGATCCATCTTTAATCTCAGGCTTTCTTCTTCCTGACTCATCAGCTTCACCCAGTTCGATTTGATCGACTATTAAATGTTCAATTTTATTTCTACCTTTAAATTCTTTTGGACTAGAGAGCCAAACAAATTCTACACCTTCTTCCTCTGCATTATTAACCTCTCTTGCAGATCCTGGCATATTTTCTTTATCTCTTCTATAAAGACATTTAACTGATTTTGCTTTTTGTCTAATTGATGTTCTAACACAGTCCATAGCAGTATCACCACCTCCGATAACCACAACATCTTTACCCTCTGCACTTAGTATACCTTTGTCAAATAGCTCAACCTTATCTCCTAATCCTTTTTTATTTGATGCCGTCAAAAATTCCATAGCAGGAAAAATATTTTGTAAATCGTTTCCAGGTAATTCTATTTCCCTTGGTTTATAAACTCCTGTTGCAATTAATATTGCGTCATGTTTTTTTCTTAATTGCTCTAAAGTTGCGTCCTTGCCTACTTCAAAATTCTGAACGAATTCTATACCTCCATCTTTTAAAAGTTTTGTTCTTCTTTCGACCACATATTTCTCTAATTTAAAATTAGGAATTCCATAAATTAATAACCCACCAGCTCTGTCATACCGATCATAAACTGTTATTTTATATCCATTTTTTCTTAATTGTTCTGCTGCTGCTAAACCTGCTGGTCCTGCTCCAATTATACCTACACTCTGGTTTTTTTCTTCTTTAACCTCAATTGGTTTAATCCAACCTTTTTCCCAAGCGTTATCAGTAATATATTTTTCCATTGAACCAATTGTTACTGTACCGTGACCTGATTGCTCTATTACACAATTGCCTTCGCAAAGACGGTCTTGAGGACATATTCTTCCACATACTTCAGGCATGTTGTTAGTACTTTGGGACAATTCATATGCTTCTTGAAGTCTGCCTTCAGCAGTTAGTTTTAGCCAATCCGGGATGTTGTTACTTAATGGACAATGGACTTGACAAAAGGGTACTCCACATTGAGAGCATCTGCTTGATTGTTCTTTTGCTTTTTGATTAATAAATTCGTCATATATCTCTTTGAAATCACCTTTCCTAGAACCAACATCTCTTTTAGGTGGAGTTTGTTGACCTATTTCAGTAAATTTAAGCATTTTATCAGTCATTTTTTGTAAAATTTTTTTGTTAAATTATACGTTGTTATTGTTAGTAAAAGAATTATTTAAGTCAGCATTTATGACCTAATTTTGCCAATAATTACTGTTAAACCTAAAGATTTTAATTATTGCATAGCTATTATGAGTAAATCGAATTCTTTATAATCAATATTTTTTGAGTTACGACACTAATATGCTTCAAGAATTTATAGAAATCTTAATTCTATCCGCTATTCAAGGAATTTCAGAATTTTTACCAATCAGCTCATCAGCTCATTTAATTTTAGTCTCAAGTTTTTATAACTTAAAAACAGGATCATTATTAATCGATATAAGTCTGCACTTAGGATCATTATTAGCAATCGTATTTTATTTTAGAAAAGATTTATTCGATTTAAAAAATAATAAAAAACTTTTACAATTAATAATAATAGGGTCAATACCATTAATTATTTTTGGATATATACTTCATTCAACAGAAATTATTTATCTTCTTAGGAATATAAAACTTATTGCATGGTCTACATTATTTTTTGGAGTAATTCTATTTTTTTCTGATCAAAGAAAAATTGAAAAAGATATATCTACAAACTTGAATATTAAATCTATGATATTCATTGGTTTATTTCAAATTCTTGCTTTAATACCTGGTGTAAGTAGAGCGGGAATTACCATAACGGCTGCGAGATTTCTTAAATTTAATAGAGTCGATGCAAGTAAAATTTCATTTTTATTATCTATTCCTGCTTTATCCGGTGCAAGTTTTCTTGGACTAAAAGATTTATTTAATCAGACTATAGAGATTAATTATTTAATCTTAGTTGCAATATGTTTATCTTTTATATTTTCATACATGACGGTAAAGTTTTTCTTAATCTACATAAATAGATTTTCTCTAAATGTGTTTGTGATTTATAGAGTGTTGATAGCTATTGCATTATTTATTGTTATATACTACTAAAATGTTAGTTCGTTTTTTTTGAACTTGGAGATATCTGAGAGGAAATCACAGCGATAAAAATTAAAAAACACCCTATTATATTATCGATATTTAAAAATTGATTTAAGATTATCCATCCAGCAACTGCTGCAAATACTCCTTCAAGTGAATAAATGATAGCAGCTGGTGCTTCCTCTATATTTTTTTGTGCAAACATTTGTAATGTAAAAGCTATACCACCTGAAAAAACACCCGCATAAATAATTGATGTACTTTCTAAAATAATTTTTGAAAAAATTATTTCTTCAAATAATAAAGAAAAAATTATTGATAATGTTGCAACAAATAGCGCTTGTAATGCTGCATAAAAAATTGGGATATCAAATTTTTCCATAAATTTACCAGCGAAAATAATATGTAAAGCCCAAAATATAGAACAGATGATTACTAAAGAATCTCCTAACATAATTTCAGAGTTTGAAAAGTCACTCAATAGATATACACCCACAATACATAAACCTATAGCAGGCCAAATACTCCAATGAATTTTTTGTGAATAAATCAAAAATAACAAAATAGGGACTAAAGGAACGTAAAAAACTGTAAAAAAAGCGGCATTCGCAATATTTGTATACTGCAATGCCGCTTGCTGCAAAAACGTTCCAAGAAAAAGAGAAATACCCATTAAAATTAAATATTTAATAAATAAGTTTTTCTTAGTATTAATTTCATACTTTATTTTTTTTCTCTCAAAAAATAATGCGATTGGTAAAATTGTAAAAAAGCCAACAATAAATCTCGCTGAATTAAATGTTAGTGGCCCTATATTATCCATGCCAGTATCCTGTGCAATAAATGCAGTACCCCAAATAAAAGTGGTTATAATTGCACATATCATTGAAATTGGTTTAGTCATATTTTAAAATCGAAGGTTTAATGGTCAAATTATTCCATTAATTATACAAGAGCTATCAAAATCTTCTTTGTTTATATAACATCCAGACATCTTCCTAATACCTTCAAATGATCCTCTGCCATGAAGAATACGCCAATTATTAAATATAAGTAAATCACCTGGTTTTAAAATATATCTCCATTGAAATTCTTTATCATTAGCTATTAAATCAAATTTCTTTATACCTTCGTAAAACCTTTTTGTAAGGTCATGTTCAAATCTGAAAGGAGCTCTATCATAATTATTAAAACTAACTTGTATTACTTCATTTTTTTTATTTAATTTAAAAATTGGTCTTTCAGCCTTCAAGAAAACTCCATCGCCGATATAATTACCTGTTACATTAACTGTTGATAAAAGATTGAATATTTGATTACTTTCATTTTTAATTTTTTCAGCAATTTTAAAACCATCTACTAAAATCGACTCCCCTCCCTTGGCTGAATATTCGGTGCAAAGCAATAGCTGTAATCCAGGCGCATCATTACTATAAGTACCATCTGTATGTGGTCGTAATTCATCTTGAGTATAAGAGCTATCTGCTTTATTTTGATTAGATTCAAAACTCCACAAACCTCCAAAAATTGAATTCCTCACATATCCTATTTTATTTGCAATCTCCTTTACTGAAGTAAAGTCTTTATCACAATTTTTTAAAACTATAAAACCGTATTCATATAAAATTCTTAAAAAATTTTTAAATCCATCCTTACTTTTTGTTTTATCAAAATTAAAAAATAAATTTGTGCTTAAGTCTTGATTTTTCCAATTCTTAACACTTAAGTTTGTTTTGTTGGCATTAATTTTATTTCTGTATAAAAATTCAAAAGAATAATTTACGGGGCTATCTAAATCTGGCCACAAAATACTTAAAAATCTTCCATTTTCTATAATCTTGGCATTTTTAATTTTTAAATTTAAATCTAATCCTGCAGTGTAAGTTTTTCTTTGATTAGTCCTTTTGTCCCAATTTTTTTCATCTTTAGCATGATCTCTTAACCAAATGTTTGGAAATATTTCTTGATTATCATCTTTAAAATGAACTATTAAATTATCTGAGAATATTTCAAATTTACTAATCATAAACTTAAGTTATACGCAAAATTTGGACCTAGATTTTTTTTTAAATCATTGTTAAATCTAGCTGCTTCAGCACCATCTATTATTCTGTGATCATAAGATAATGACAAAGGGAGCATAGTTCGAATAACAAATTTACCATTTATATAAATTTGTTTTTTTTCTGATTTACCTATTCCTAGAATAGCAACCTCTGGATAATTAATTATTGGTGTAAAAAATGAACCACCAATTCCACCGAGACTTGTTATGGTCATAGAACCGCCAAAAAGCTCTTTCTTTTCGATTTTTAAGTTTCTACAATCCTCGCTTACTCTTTTTAATTCATTTGCGATTTTTGAAATTTTTTTATTATCAACATTTCTTAATTTTGGAACCATTAACCCATGAGGAGTATCTACTGCTATACCTATATGACAATATCTTTTAAATGTCATTTTTCCTTTTTCAATTTCATCTATAGAAGAATTAAAGTTAGGATATTTTTTTAATGAAACCGATAAAGCTTTAACTATAAATGCTAAAGGAGTTATTTTTTTTATTTCCTTAGTATATAAATCTGTTAAAGAATTTCTAAATTCTTCCATCTCAGTTATATCAGCCTCATCATGATTAGTAACATGTGGTATCTTTGTCCATGAATTAAGTAAATATTTTGATGCTAATTTTTTAACCCTTGGAATATCTTTTATTTCAACTTCGCCAAATTCTGAGTGAGCATAATCTATTTTTATTTTTTCATACTCTTGAGATTTAATTCTATCACTTTGATTTGATTGGTTAGAGACAAATATTTTGATGTCGTCCTCTGTAACTCTGCCATCTTTTTTACTTCCTTTTACATTGTTAATATCTACTCCAAGCTCTCTGGCAAATTTTCTTGCTTTAGGTGATGCTGGTACAATAGTGGAGAAATTTTTTTTTAACATTTATATTTTTGTAGGCATGGGTTTATTAGGATCAATTTTATATTTTTTAATCGCATCTGAGGCATATTTAGATGCTAAAAGCTGTTCTTTTGCCAATACACTCAACCCGTATGTAACAATATGCTCTTTATCAACTTCAAAAAATTTTCGTAAATTTTTTCTAGTGTCACTTCTACCAAATCCGTCTGTTCCCAAAGAATAGAAACTTTTGTTTATATATGGTCTTATCTGATCAGAATTCATTTTAATATAATCCGATGCAGCTAATATTGGACCTTCAGTTTTTCCTAAACATCTTTCCACATATGATTTTTTCGGTTCTTTGTCAGGATTCAATAAATTATATCTCTCTACTTCTAATCCATCTTTTCTCAATTCATTGAAGCTTGTGACACTCCAAACCTCACTGTCTATATTATATTCTTTTTGCAATATTTCTGCGCCAGCAATCATTTCTCTTAAAATTGTACCTGAGCCTAGAAACTGAATTTTATTTTTTTTATATTTTGTAAACTGTTTAATTTTATACATACCTTTGAGAATTCCTTCTTCACAATTCTTTTCCTTTGGCATCTCCGGGTGTGGATAATTTTCATTCATAGTAGTAATGTAATAAAAAATATTCTCGTTTTTTTCATGCATTCTTTTAAGTCCTTCTCTAAAAATTACTGCTAATTCATAATGAAATGTAGGATCATAAGAAATACAATTTGGTATTGTCGATGCTATTAAATGACTATGACCATCTTGATGCTGTAACCCCTCTCCCGCTAATGTAGTCCTTCCAGCAGTAGCACCAATTAAAAAACCTCTAGATTGACTATCAGCACCTGCCCAAGCCAAGTCACCTATCCTTTGAAAACCAAACATGGAATAGAATAAATAAATAGGAATCATTTCTAAATCGTGATTGGTATAAGAAGTCCCTGCAGCAATCCAAGAAGACATTGCACCTGCTTCTGTGATCCCTTCCTCCAATACCTGACCGCTCTTTTCCTCTCTATAAGAACTTAATTGTGCAGAATCTTCAGGTTCATACTTCTGGCCTTCGTGAGCATATATTCCAACTTTTTGAAAAAAACCCTCCATGCCAAAAGTTCTTGCCTCATCAGGTATAATTGGAACTAACCTTGGAGCTACATTTTTATCCCTTAGAAGGCTTGTTAACATCCTTACCAATGCCATTGTGGTTGACATTTCCTTTGTACCAGTTGATTCTTTCATACTATCAAAAATATTTTTAGGAGGTGCTTTTATTGATTTAGCGTAGGTAGTTCTTTCAGGAATAAATCCACCAAGCTGAAGTCTTCTTTCTTTAAGATACTTTATTTCAGCTGAATTGTCTGCAGGCTTATAATACTCAATATTTTTTACTTGATTATCTGTCAAAGGAACATCAAACCTATCTCTATAATACATTAAATCATTAATATCTAATTTCTTTGTTTGATGAGTTGTATTAACACTTTCTCCACTTTTACCCATTCCATAACCCTTAATTGTTTTAGCTATTACAACTGTTGGACTGCCGGAGTTTTTAGAGGCTTTATCATAGGCAGCAAAAACTTTGTGAGGATCATGGCCGCCTCTGTTTAATCTCCATATGTCTTTATCAGATAAACTTGAAACTAATTCTTTTGTCTCTGGATACTTTCCAAAAAACTTCTCTCTAACGAAAGCACCATCTCTAGCTTTAATTGCTTGATACTCTCCATCAACAGTTTCATTCATAATCTTAACAAGATGACCTGTCTTATCATTAGCTAATAACGGGTCCCAATATGACCCCCATATAACTTTTATTACATTCCAACCAGCCCCTCTAAAAATTCCCTCCAACTCTTGTATTATTTTCCCATTACCTCTTACAGGACCATCCAATCTTTGCAGATTACAGTTAATTACAAAAATCAAATTATCTAGATTTTCTCTTGCTGCTAAACCAATAGCGCCTAGAGACTCGGGTTCATCCATCTCACCATCCCCTAAAAAAGCCCAAACTTTTCTTCCCTCATCTTTAATCAGACCTCTATTGATCAAATATTTCATATATCGAGCTTGATAAATTGCTAACATCGGACCCAGCCCCATTGAAACTGTTGGAAACTGCCAAAATTTTGGCATCAACCATGGATGGGGATAAGATGATAAACCGCCAGGATTAACCTCCTGTCTAAAACTGTCCAGCTGTTTTTCGTTAAGTCTTCCCTCAAGAAAAGCTCTTGCATACATGCCAGGAGCACTATGACCTTGAAAATAAATTAAGTCTCCACCGAATTTATTGTTTTTTGCTCTCCAAAAATGGTTCATCCCAACATCATAAAGAGTTGCAGCAGAGGCAAAGGTCCCAATATGTCCTCCAAGCTCTGGGAATTTCTTGTTAGCTCTAACTACCATAGCAGCTGAATTCCATCTTATTAATGATCTAATTTTTCTCTCAATATTTTGATCTCCATTAGATTTTTTTTCTTCACTGACAGGTATAGTGTTTATATATGGAGTATTTTGAGTATATGGAATATTTGCACCTTCACTATAAGCTTTATTTATTAATTCCTTTATTAAATAATGAGCTCTTTGGTTTCCATCTTTTTGAATAACTGCAGATAGAGAGTCTAACCATTCATTGGTTTCAGTAGGATCTAGATCATCTTTGTTGATAGTTTGAATAATATCGTTTTTTTTTTCAATATTTCTTAGGATTTCATTTTTTTGGTTTTCTGGCTTTTTAATAACTTTCTCTTGAAATTTTTCTAAAGAAATTTCTGCTTCTTGGATTAAATTTTCAGTATTCTTGGGTACGCTCTCTGATATTTTTGTAGAACTTTTTGAACTAAGTACAGTTAAGAGATAATCACCTTTAGAAACTTTATCTCCAATTTTAACTCCAATTTTTTCAATTTTACCTTCAATAGTTGATGGAATTTCAACACTTGATTTATCACTTTCAATGGTAACCACAGGATCGTCTTTTTTTAATTCTTGTCCTTCTTTAACAAGAAGTTCAATCACTTCTACATTCTCAAATTCACCAATATCGGGAACTAATAGTTTTTCACTCATTTTATAACTTTATACCTGATAAAATTATAGTAAATTGCAAATTTAACACATTCTGATCAATTTTTTGACATTCTTTGTACCGAAAGTACTCAAATGATTAAAAAATTATTAGAAATGCTTATTAAACAAAAAGTTAGCTGTCACTTAGATGCAAAAATTTGGATACAAAAAGTTTTATTAAAAGAAAAATTTCGAAAGATTAATTATTAATTTTTTTCAACACATACAGCAATACCCATTCCTCCACCAATACAAAGAGTTGCACACCCCTTTTTTTTGTTAGTTTTTTGCATTTCATGTAAAAGTGTAACAAGTATTCTTGCGCCAGAGGCTCCTATAGGATGACCTAAAGCTATGGCGCCCCCATTCACATTAACTTTGTTTTTATCTATGTTTAACTCACGAATTACAGCAATACTTTGTGCAGCAAAAGCTTCATTTATTTCAAATAAATCTACGTCATTAATTTTCCATTTAGCTAGACTAATTGCTTTTTTAACTGCTTCTATAGGTCCTAATCCCATAAGCGAAGGATCAACACCAACTGAAGCCCAAGATACAATTTTTGCTAATGGTTGAATTGATTTTTTTTCAGCTTCTTCTGAATTTGTTAGTAATAAAGCTGCTGCGCCATCATTTATACCGGATGAATTTCCAGGTGTGACTGTTCCATTTTTTTGGAAAACAGTTTTTAATTTTTGTAAGTCTTTGAGACACAGATCATTTCTTGGGTGCTCATCTTTTTTAAAAATATTCCCTCCTAAATTAATTTCTACCATTTCATTTTCAAATTTATTATTTTTCACAGCGTCCTGCGTTTTTTTTTGAGAATTTAATGCAAATTCATCTTGGTCCTCTCTGGATATTTCAAATTTTTTTGCAACATTTTCTGCTGTTACACCCATATGATAATTATTAAATGCATCCAGCAGACCATCATGAATCATTGAATCTACTATTTCATTTTCTAAATTTTTTTTTAAATTTTCATCAAAAACTAAATTAGGAGCATGAGACATATTCTCTTGTCCACCAGAAATGACTTTTTTTGAGTCCCCTAATTTAATTGATTGAAAACCAGAAATGACTGCTCTTAGTCCAGAGCCACAAACTTGATTAACAATATGCGCAGGTTTTGAGACAGGTATTCCAGCTGCAATTGCAGCTTGTCTAGCAGGATTCTGACCTGTCCCAGCAGTCAATACTTGACCCATAATTACTTCATCAATTTCTTCACTGTTAAATTTGCTTCTTTTTAAAAGGTCGCTTATCACCATTGACCCAAGATGATGTGCTTTTATATCCTTTAGTGATCCTTTGTAAGTCCCTATAGGTGTTCTTACTGCATCTATTATGATTACTTCTTTTGATTTATCTAACATTTAATTTTAAATTTGTCTTATAGTTAAAATACACTAAAAATTGTTATAGTATAATCAAATAAAATTTAAAATGCGTCTGTAGCTCAATTGGATAGAGCGCTTGGCTACGGACCAGGAGGTTCTGGGTTCGACTCCTAGCAGACGCACCATTAATAAGGAAAATTGTGTTAAATTGGTTTTTAAAAACTTCGTTACAAAAGTCAGTAATTTATTTTTTTTTAATAATCATTATAATTTTGTTAATCTTAACTTTTATATTATAAAAGCTCATGTTTAAAAATTTTGAACAAATAAGCCTCAAACCGGGATTCATGAAACATAACGGAGGTGTGCTCTTCAGAAATATTTCAGAAACAGAATATGAATTTAAATCTACGATAAGTGAAAATCACCTTAATGCCTCGAATATAACGCATGGTGGATATTTGTCTGCTTTAATTGATGCTGGTGCCGGAACTGCAGCTCATAGATGCGCTGATAATTCACCATGTGTTACAATTTCTTTAGATTTAAAATTTATCAGTACAACAAAAATTGGAGATGAAATAATTGGAAATGTAAAAATATTAAAAAAAACAAAGACATTGGTATTTTTATTTTGTGAATTAAAGTGTAATAATAAAACTATTACTTCTGCCTCCGGAGTTTGGAAAATTTTAGTTAAAAGGTAAATGAGAACTTTTTGACTTCTGATTCGGTCATGTTTTAGTCTATTTTTGTTCTTTGGTACTAACAACATGTAGTAGATAGAAATTTAAGTACACCAAAGATAGAAAGATGAAAAATAAAATTACAGCGGTTATTGGTCCCACAAATACTGGAAAAACTCACTTAGCGATAGAAACCATGTTGTCTTTTGAAACTGGAATGATTGGTTTTCCACTTAGATTATTGGCCCGAGAGGTCTATGACAAAGTCATTCAAAAGACTAGTATAGATAAAGTTGCTCTAATAACTGGGGAAGAGAAAATTATACCAAATAATTCAAAATATTTTTTATGTACTGTTGAGTCCATGCCTATTGATAAGCATCTAGATTTTGTAGGTGTCGATGAAATTCAAATGTGTTGTGACCACGAACGAGGACATATTTTTACAGATAGACTATTAAATATGAGAGGAAATAAGTTAACAATGTTAATGGGGTCGAGTACTATCAAAAATATTATTTCATATTTAGACGATGACATAGAATTTATTTATAGAAATAGACTTTCTAAACTTTCTTATGCAGGACATAAAAAAATATCTCGAATAAACAGAAAAACTGCCATTATAGCTTTCTCAACAGAAGAAGTTTATGCAATAGCTGAGTTGATTAGAAGACAAAAAGGTGGTGCAGCAATTGTAATGGGATCACTGAGTCCAAAAACTAGAAACGCACAAGTAGAGCTCTATCAATCAGGTGCTGTAGATTTTTTAGTTGCAACAGACGCTATAGGTATGGGAATAAATATGGATCTAGATAATGTTTTTTTTTCTAACTTAAAGAAATTTGACGGTAAAAAATTAAGAAAACTAAATTTATCTGAAATTGGACAAATAGCTGGTAGAGCAGGAAGATATTTAAATGATGGAAGTTTTGGAATTACAGGTGAATGTAAAGAAATCAATTCTGAGGAAATAGATCTCTTAGAAAATCATACTTTTGAAGAAATTCAATTTCTCTTCTGGAGAAACTCAGAATTGAATTTTAATAATTCTTCTACACTTATAAAGTCTTTAGATGAAAAACCTAAAAAAAAATGGCTAAGAAAAATTAATGAATGTGAAGACGAAAAAGCGCTGAAATTTTTTTTAAAAGACAAAAACTTTGATAATATCAAATTCGATAGCAAAAAACTTGGTCTTTTGTGGGATTGTTGTCAAATACCAGATTTTGTTAAAAAAACTTATGGTAATCACTATGAAGTAATTGCAAACGTTTTTAAATATTTAAATAGTAAAAAAGCTAAAATTTCTAATGATTTTATGCGTCTTCAGCTAATGAAACTGGACAAATTAGAAGGAAACGTAGATTCTTTGTCAAATAGAATTGCAAATGTTAGAACATGGTCTTATGTTTCAAATAAAAATAATTGGGTAGAAAATCAAAAATACTGGATAGAAAAAACAAAGTTATTAGAAGATAAACTTTCAGACAGGCTCCATGAAGAACTTACAAAGACATTTATTGATAAAAGAGCTAGCGTTCTTGCAAGAGGATTAAAACAAGACATGAAATTTGATACTAAGATATTAAAAAATAATGATGTTATAATTAATGAGCAATTTATTGGGAGAATAAATGGTCTTAAGTTAGAATTAGATTTAAAAAAGGGGGCATTAGAAACAGATATTAAATCTCTTAAAAAAACTGCAAGACAAACTGTTGGTCCTGAGCTTGAAAAAAGAATTGAAACAATCATTGAAACTGCATTGATAGAATTAAATGAAGATTTTAAAATTTATTGGAATGAAGCATCAATTGGAAGATTAATACCGGGTATTGACTATTTAAATCCAAACATTGAGTTAGTTGTTGATGATATTTTAGACAATCATCAAAAACAAAAATTAATGAATTTTTTAAAAAAATGGTTGAAAAATAAAATTAACACAACTCTCAAAAGTCTAATTGATTTAAAAGATATCAAAGAAAAAAACTCATCAATTAAAGCCTTGGCATATCAACTTTATGAAAATAATGGTGTTCTCAAAAGAGAACAAGTTTCTGAATATCTTTACAAGTTAGGCAAAAACGAAAGAAAAATTTTAAGAGAACTTGGAGTAAAATTTGGAAGATATCATGTTTTTTTATACAGATTAATTAAACCAGAGGCTGTTTCTTTAAGAACTTTGCTATGGAAAAATTACCATCAAAAATATTTAGACTTAAAACCGCCAACTTTTGGTTTAAACTTTTTGAATAATAATAATTTTAAAAATAGAAATTTTATGTTGCTTTGTGGTTTTGAAAAATTCGAAAACTTTTATGTGAGAATTGATATTCTTGAAAGGCTCTTTATGCAAATCATCAATTCTAATTCAAATAAAGAAATTAAGATGATTCCTGAAATGCTAAATCTATTAGGTTGTAGCAAAGACAATTTCAAAAAACTTTTGAAGAATATGGACTACAGAGTGACTGAAAAAGATAAAGATGTATTTTTTAAGTACGCTCCCAAAAAGAATTTTAAGAAATTAAACAAAAAGAATTTAAAAGAAAGTCCTTTTGGTATTTTAAAAAATTTAAATTTTAACTAAGATTATGTTTTTCAAAAAAGAAAAAGAAAATAAAACTAATGATTTAGCTAAGGTTGCTGCGTTACTTATTCACGCAGCTCGTATAGACGAAAATTATTCCAAAGAAGAGGAAGAGATAATCAAGCAGTCTATTTTAGAATTAGGCGCTGATAGTCTACATTTAGAAAGTATTATAAGAGAAGGAAAAATAATTGAAAGTGACACAAATCAAATATTGGAGTTTACAAAAGAAGTAAAAAACATGGATGAAAAGAATAAAATTATAATTATAGAAACACTCTGGAAAATAATTTACTCCAATCAAGAAGCAGATATGTATGAAACTAGTTTAATGCGGAGACTTGCAGGATTATTGTATATTGACAATAAAACTATGGGAGATATCAAAGAAAAAATTAAAAAACAAAAATCATAATGACCTATATAGTTAATGAAAAATGTATCAAATGTAAATTAATGGATTGTGTTGAAGTCTGCCCAGTAGATTGTTTTTATGAGGGAAAAAATATGCTTGTAATTAAACCTGATGAGTGTATAGATTGTGGCGTTTGTGAACCAGAGTGTCCTGTCGATGCTATAACCGCTGATACAGAACTTGAAAGTGAGGCTTGGTTAGAAATCAATAAAACTTATTCTGAAATCTGGCCGAACATAAATCAAAAGAAAGATCCACCAACGGATCATGAAAAATATAAAGATGAGCAAAATAAATTTGAGAAATATTTTAAAGAAAACCTTTAAAAAGAAGAAAGTCCCCAAAAAAAAATCAAAAAAAAAAAATCTTTTAAAAAATAATAAGACAATAAAAATTACAAAAAAGACAACTAAATCAAAAAAAAATGTTTCAAAAGTTTTATTAAAGATATCTAAATCAAAAGTAAATAAAGCAGAGTCAAAATCTCAAGAGAACTTAAGAATACCTAAAGGTAATGAGGCCAAACCAGAGATAAAAAAAGTTAAAAAACAAGATACTGAAAAAAGAGAATATAAAATTAAAGATTACATTAATTATCCAAAACACGGTGTGGGACAAATCACAGAATTTAAAAAAATAAGCATTGGAGGGATAGATGTAGAAACTTATATAATCAAGTTTGAAAAAGATAAAGCAAACGGTATGGTCCCAGTAAATAAACAATCGCACCTTCGTCCATTAGCTTCAATTAATCAAATTAATAAATGTATATCAATTTTAAAAAGTAAACCTAAAATTAAAAGATCTATGTGGAGTAGAAGAGCTCAAGAATATGAGGCAAAAATATCATCAGGTAAAATATATGAATTAGCTGAAGTAGTAAGAGATTTAAATAAAGGTGATGACCTTATGGTTGATCAATCTTATAGCGAAAGACAACTTTTTGAAAAAGCTTACGAAAGAATTCAATCAGAATTTCAAATTGTATTAAATCTTTCCTTAGAAGATACTCAAAAAAAATTAGATAAAGCTTTAAAAAGAAATTTAATAGTCCCTAGTAAACAACCAACAACAACAGAAAAGAGCCCTTCGAGCACTCCTTCATCTGAAATTTCTGAGGATGAAACAATTCCAGATAATGAGGAGTCATTATAAAGATTAAAAAAAAACGCCTCTCACACGTAAATCGTTATGAGAAGCGTTTTTAATAAAGAATACTAAGCTATTATCTTCTTCTTCTTTTCTTAGCTTTTTTCTTAGCTTTTTTCTTAGCCTTCTTTGCTTTTTTTCTTCTCTTAGGCATCTTTAGCTCCCTTTTTAGTTAAACGAATCAAAATGATTCGCTGTTAACCTATTTTTATTTTTTTATGTACCTTATGTCAATTCTTTAATTAAAATTAAAAATTTTGAAAATAAATTTTATTAAAATAATATTTTTATATTTTTAAAAGTGTAAAAAAGTTAATGTTTATGCGCTTTATAATCAAATATTTAAAGTAAATTAATAAAGTTTTTCTAAATCTTCTTTATATTTTTGCAAAATATTTTTTCTTTTTTGTTTTAATGTTGGTGTTAACATTCCATTGTTAATTGTAAATTCTTCCGTGATTAATTTAATTTTTTTTACTTTTTCAACTAAAGATAAACTTTTATTTAAATTTTCTAAATAAAGTTCAATTTCTTTTTTATTTTCAATAGTATCAGAAACAATTAATGCAACTAGATAAGTTTTTTTATCTCCATAAACAAAACTTTGTGTAATTTTTTCATTTAAACATAATAAACTTTCAATTTTTGAAGGTGAAATATTGTCTCCACCGAGATTAACTATGATTTCTTTTTTTCTATCAGTAATTTTTAAATTTCCATCCTCTGTTATCTCTCCTATGTCACCAGTATGTAACCAGCCATTTCTTATGACATCATCTGTCTCTTTCTTCATATTCCAATAACCAAGCATGACATTTTCACCTTTGACTAAAATTTCACCGTCCTCAGCAATACTTACTTGATTTGTTTTAAAAGGAGGCCCTACAGTATCAATCTTGATTTTTCCAGGAATATTACAACTTACAACAGGGGAGGCCTCTGTAAGACCATAACCTTGAAGAGTTGGCAGTCCTATTGAGTTCAAAAATTCCCCAATTTTTTGGTCTAAGGCACCACCTCCTGAAACAAAAGCTTTTAGTTTTCCACCAAACTGATTTTTAATTTTTCTTCTTACTAATTTTTCACAAAAAAAATTAATTGATTTTTCCTTCAAAGTTAACCTCTCATTATTTAATTTTTTAATTCCAAGTGAAATAGTAAATGATATTAGTTTTTTCTTAAAACCTTTTTGTTTTGAAAAATTCATGGAAATTTTACTATACAAATTTTGATAAAATCTAGGCACAGCAGTCATGATTGTGGGTTTTGCGATGGACATATTAGATAATAATTTCTCTAAACTTTCAGCATAATAAATTTTTGCTCCTAGTGAAATTTGAACAAATTGAACTGCGTGCTCATAGGAATGGGATAATGGTAACCAAGTTAAAAAAGTAGGCTCACCATCTTTTACCAATTCAGTTAATATCTCTTGAGCTCCCTCACAATTTGATAAAATACCTCCATGACTAAGCATTACTCCTTTAGGATTACCAGTTGTTCCAGAGGTATAAATTATACAAGCAAGATCTTTCCTTTCAAGATTTTGGTTAAAACTTTTCTGAGGATCTGATTTCTTTATTTTTGAAGAAACATTTAATATATTTTCAATGCTTTCAACTTTATCATTTATGGTTTCAATAGATAAAACTTTTATCTTATTAGAGATAAATTTTTCAATTTTTTTTAATTGAATTTCATTTGAGACAATACAAATTTTTGGCTTACAATCATTAATAATGTATTCATAGTCTTTTTCTGAATAAGTTGTAAATAATGGTACAGTCACACCACCCGCATTCATAATTGATATGTCTGAGATAAGCCATTCAGGTCGATTTTCAGATAATAGAACGCACCTATCTCCTTTAGATAAATTTTCCCTTAAGTATCCAGATAAAATTTGAATATTTGACTTAACTTGTTTCCAAGTAATAAAATCTTCTTCATTATCTTTCAACCATTTTAAAAATGGCTTATCAGCAACTGAACTAATTTCTTTGTGCTTTGTAAAAAATAATTCTACTAAACTGTTAATTCTACTCAATTCCATAATTTGGTGGGCGAAGAGAGAATCGAACTCTCACTTCTTGCGAAACACGATTTTGAGTCGTGCGCGTCTACCAGTTCCGCCATTCGCCCCAATTGTTTAATAATTTATTAAATAGTATAAGAAGTAAAATTATATTAAAACCAAAAAATGTTTAAAAATCTTTACAAAAAATGTTTAGATTTAGCAGGACACAAAAGTTCTAAATATTACTTAGCGATTGTGTCATTTGTTGAAAGTTCATTTTTTCCTGTTCCACCAGATATTATGGTTATTCCAATGGTAATCTCAAAAAAAAACGATTTCATAAAAATTTTTCTTATAACAACAATTTTTTCAGTTTTAGGTGGTGTGCTTGGTTATGTAATTGGAGCATTCTTTTTTGAGTTTGGAACTCACATTATGAATTTTTATGATTATGATGATAAATTATTTAATTTAAAACAAAACTTGATGAGAAATGATGGTTTTTATGCTTGGCTAGGAATACTATTTTTAGCAGGTTTTACCCCTCTTCCCTATAAAGTTTTTACTATAGCAAGTGGTCTCATAGGTTTTAACTTTTTAATCTTTATTTTGATAAGCTTAATATCTAGAGGATTAAGATTTTTTTTAGTGTCATATCTTTCTTACAAATTTGGAGACTTATTTACTGAATTTATGGATAAACATGGGTCAAAATGGTTTACAGTAATTGGGATATTAATTGTTATTGTCAGCGCAGTAATTTATCTGATTTTTAAATCTCATGTTTAATTTAAAAGCTGAATTTTATTTAAAAATAATTTTTCTATTTAGCTTTGTTTCTTTAATTTCTGCTTTTTTTATAGAATACATTCTTGGACACCAGCCTTGCAACTTATGTTTGATAGAGAGAATTCCATATGGATTAAGTATGTTTATCATAATGTTAATCTTTTTAATTAAAAAAAATCAAAAATTCTTAGTTTTATTATTAGTTCTTACTTTTATATTTTCTTTTGCGATTTCATTTTATCATTATGGGATTGAGCAGGGTTTTTTTCAAGAATCATCAATTTGTGGGGTAAAAAATTTAACTGAAAGTTTTACCAAAGAAGATTTGCTTAAGCAATTAAGTGAGAAAACAATAAGCTGTAAAGATGTGACATTTAGGATTTTTGGATTATCACTTACAAGTATTAATATTGTAATTAGTTTATTGTTAGTTATAACACTTTTAAAAATTTATACTAAATATGAAAAAGACTGATAAAAAAGTGCAAGAATTTATTAGAGTTGACCATGCCGGCGAAAGAGGCGCTGTAAAAATTTATGAAGGTCAATTATTAGCTTTGAACACCATCGTAAAAAATGACAATTTAAAAAAAACAATTGAAGATATGAAGGAACATGAAATGGAACATTGTCAATTTTTTGAAAAAGAAATAAAAAAAAGAAATATTGAACCAACAAAATTTTTACCATTATGGGATTTATTAGGAGTTAGTTTAGGTTTTGGCTCAACATTATTAGGTAAAAAAGCTGCAATGCTTTGTACGGCATCTGTTGAAGAAGTTATTGATAAACATTATTTAGATCAAATTAATCAGCTAGGTCCTGATGAAAAAGAATTAAAAAAGAAAATAACAAAATTCAGACAAGACGAATTAGATCATAAAGAAATTGCTTATGAGGAGGGCGCATCAAAGAAAGGCTTGTATGCTATAATGGATAAAATTATCAAAACTGGATCTAAATTAGCAATTAATATCTCTGAAAAAATTTAATCTTAAGCTTCAAGCTCTACATCCCAATATAAATAATCCATCCAACTTTTATGTAAATAATTTGGCGGAAAATTTTTTCCATTACGGTGAAGGTCTTCAGTAGATGGTTGATAAGGATATTGAGTAAGCTTCATTCCTGAAGTCTTAAGTAATTTCCCCCCTTTTTTGACATTACATGCCGAACAAGCTGTTACAACGTTACTCCAGTGGGTTTCTCCACCTTTTGACCTTGGAAGCAAATGATCAAATGTTAATTCTTCACTACTTCCACAGTATTGACATGAAAATTTATCTCTTAGAAAAACATTAAACCTCGTAAAACTTGGTTTAGATTGTGGGACGATATAATCTTTAAGAGCAATAACACTTGGTAATTGCATGCTAAAAGTTGGACTTCTTACGACCCTATCATAATTACTTACTATGATAACTCTATCCAAAAAAACAGATTTTACCGTGTCTTGCCATGACCACAAAGATAAGGGGTAATAGCTTAAAGGTCTATAATCAGCATTTAAAACTAATGCTGGGCATTTTTCTAAAGACATATTTTTTTCCATAAAGCTAATTCTAAATAAATCTTAGCTTAAATAAAAATTAATTTCAATGTTTAGCAACTATAAATTTTTTTTTAAAATATAATTTAATGCTATACTTGAGGCTTCAAGAGGAATATGATGATCACAATTTTTAACTAAATGTGTCTCAATTTCAATATTACTTCTTATAAAAAAATCTTTTGCTTCTAACATAAATTTAGGTGAGACAACTTGATCCGACTCTCCATGTACTAATAAGGTTCTTGTTGATGACCTTATCCTAGTTTTTAAATCTTTTTTATTAATGATCTTACCTGAGAAACCTATAATACAATTATATTCTTCCTCAGATGTTAAGCCTAAATTTATTGACATCATACAACCTTGACTAAAACCCGATAAACAGATTTTTTTATTTTCTAAATTAAATTCCTTCTTAACCTCGCTAATGAATTTATTTAATACTTTTTCTGCTTTAATACTTTCCTTTATAATATAATTTGGATCATCTTTTGTTAAATCAAACCACTGAAAGCCTGATGGATTTATTGAGCATCGTTCATGTCCATTAGGGCAAATAAAGATCGTATCGGGTAAGTGCCTTTTCCAATTCAATGAAAGCATACTTATGTCTTTTCCATCTCCTCCATATCCATGAAGTAAAATGATTGCTTTTTTGATTTCTTTTCCTTTCTCAGGTTCAATTATGTTTGAGTCTAGACAAAATGTCATACCGTATTATTTATGTTTTTTTATAATTAAAAGACTTTACAATACTTACATGATTTCTGGAATAATTGTAAAAATCTTATCAATCACTTTATTAATAGCAGTTGGTATAGTTCTAATACTTGGAATTGGAACTTTGTTCAAGGGTGGGGAAACAAGTAAAAAATATTCAAATAAATTAATGCAATTGAGAGTTTTGCTTCAGTTTATAGCTGTAATTGCTTTGGTAGGTTTTGCATATTTTTTTAAAAATTAATTATAGTCTTTTAACCATTCTATAAATTTTCTATCATTAAAATCAGTTGATCCGATAATTCTTGCAAACTCCAATCCCTCTTTATTTATTAAAATTGATGTTGGTATTCCTCTAAGTTTAAATTTTTTTGCTAAGGTGATTGGATGATCAAAATATAATTTTAAATTTTCAATTTTTAAATCTTCAAAAAACTCTATAGCTTTTTTTTCATCCTCTTTTCCAATATTTATTGCAAATATTTTTAAATTATCAAAATTTTCTTGAACTTGTAAGGAGTCCAAAGAGGGCATTTCTTCTCGACAAGGAGCGCACCAAGTTGCCCAAAAATTCAGTAAAATTAAATTTCCTTTGTAATCATTCAGGTCTATTTTCTTACTTTTAGCATTTAAAAACGTTATAGTATCATATTTTTTTAGTTGCTTATTGATAACAAGATTTTTTATATTCTTTTTCTCATCAGCAAAAGAATTAGATATAAAAAAGATAAATATTATTAAAAATCTCATATTAAAAAGGTATAATTAATTATCATGACAAAAAATAAAAACAACCGGGCAATATGGGGTAGAAGAATCAAAGGTACTCCTTCCTTACTTTTTCAAAAAGTTGGAAGCTCAATAGATATTGATAAAAGGCTTTATAAACAAGATATAGCTGTATCTATTGCTCATGTAGAGATGTTATTTAAACAAAAAATAATTTCCTTCAAAGTTAAGAATAAAATTGTCTATGGATTGAATAGAATAGAAAAAGAGATAACTAAAAAAAAATTTGAATTTAATAAAAAATATGAAGATATTCATATGAACATTGAGAAAAGACTCTTTCAAATAATTGGGGTAGAGGCTGGCTACATACACACTGCAAGATCAAGAAATGATCAAGTTATTACTGATTTGAAAATTTGGATCAAATCATCAACTATAGAGATAAGATCTATAATAGATAAAATAATTAAAAGTATTTTAAAGCTAGCAGAAAAAAATATAAAAACTATCATGCCTGGCTTTACACATTTAAAAAGTGCTCAAGCTATTTCTTTTGCACATTATTTAATGGCTTACGTAGAAATGCTTAATAGAGATAAAAAAAGATTTAACGATAATTTGCATAATTTAGATGAAAACCCTTTGGGTGTTGCTGCAATATCAGGAACGTCTTTTAACATTGATAGAATTTATACAAGTAAAAAACTTAAATTTAAAAGACCTACAAATAACTCTATTGATACTATTTCAGACAGAGATTTTGTTTTAGATTTTTTGTATAGCTCTTCAGTATGTTCAATGCATATCTCAAGAATTGCTGAAGATCTTATTATTTGGAACTCAGAAGGCTTTAGATTAATAAATTTATCAGATAAGATAGTTACGGGTTCATCTATAATGCCCCAAAAGAAAAACCCCGATCTGTTAGAATTCCTTAGAGGAAAATCTGGAGTCATTTATGGTAATTTATTATCTATGTTTACTATTTTAAAAGGTTTACCTTTATCATATTTTAAAGACCTACAAGATGATAAAGAAATAATTTTCAGATCAAATGATACGCTTCTAGACTGTTTAAAAATATTTGATGAAATTATCAAAAACATAAGCCCTAACAAAAAAAGAATGTTTGAACTTACAAACTTTGGTTATATTACCGCTACTGATCTGGCTGATTATCTTGTAAAAAATCATGCAATGTCCTTCAGAGATGCGTATTCAAAAACAGCTAATATAGTTAATTTAGCAGAAAAAAAGAGAAAAAATCTTGACGAATTAACTCTTAAAGAACTCAAAAAAATTGAACCAAGGCTAACTAAAGATGTTTTTAAGGTTTTTGATTTAAAACATTCAGTAGACTCTAAAAAATCTTATGGGGGAACTGCTTTTGGTAATATTAAAAAAATGATAATGAAATATAAAAAATAATGATGGTTAAAAAAATTATATTAATTTTATTTTTATTTTCCACGATTATCTCTTGTGGAAAAAAAGGAGATCCTGTTTATAACGATTCAAAAAAAAAAGTAGAATATCAAAATACTTTAATAAATAAAATTTAATGAAATACATCAATAAGAAATTGGTAATTGAAAAAATTAGTATAGAAAATATAGCCAAAAAGTATGGTACACCAACTTATAGCTATTCCTATAATCAATTAAGGACAAATATTAATAATTTTAAAAAAAATTTTAAATCTTTTTCACCATTGATATGTTTTTCTGTTAAATCAAACTCAAATGTAAGTTTGATTAAAGAAATAAAGAAATTTGGATTAGGTGCAGATGTTGTATCAATAGGAGAATTAATGACTGCAATTAAAGCTGGAATTAATCCCAAAAAAATAGTTTTTTCAGGAGTTGGCAAAACTTCAAATGAAATAATTTATGCTATTGAAAAAAAAATACTGCTTATAAATGCAGAGTCTAAAAGTGAAATTAAAGAAATAAATAGGATTGCAAAACTAAAAAAAAAGAAAATTAAAATAGGTATTCGCTTAAATCCAAATACTGACGCAAAAACTTTAAGCCAAATATCTACTGGAAAAAAAGAAAATAAGTTTGGTGTTAATGAAAAAACATTTATAGATCTTGTAAAATATTGTAAAAATTCTAGAAATATTCTATTAAGTTGCTTAAGTGTTCACATTGGAAGCCAAATTTTAAATCACAAGCCATATGAAAGAATGCTAAAAGTAATTGACAAAATTATCAATAAAACAAATTATAAATTTGAATTTATTGATTTGGGCGGAGGCATGGGTATTTCTTATAACGACAAAAACAAAAAACTAAATTACAAAAAATATAACTTTGCAATAAAAAGATTTCTAAAAAAACATAAATCAAAAATAATTTTTGAACCGGGAAGATCTATTATAGGAAACACTGGAACATTGATCTCTAAAATTATTTACATAAAAGAAACAAAAAACAAAAATTTTATCATTTTGGATGCAGCAATGAACGATTTGATGAGACCAGCTTTATATGGTGCTACTCATAAAATTTTACCCTCAAAAAAAATAGGTAAACAAAACAAAAAAAATTATGAATTTGTTGGACCAATTTGTGAAAGCACTGACAAATTCATAACCTTAAAAAAATTTCAAAAATTAAAAGAGAAAGATATCATAGCAATCTGTGATGTGGGTGCTTATGGAATGTCTCTTAGCTCTAACTACAATTTAAGACTTAAACCTTTAGAGTTAATTATTAAAAAATCTAAGATAAGAGTTATTAAAAAAAGGCAAAAATATAAAGATTTAATTTAGCTTCATATATTAATGATAAGAAACTCAATATTTTCGATTTTCTTTTTTTTTGGAATAACATTTATATCAATAATTTTTTTGCCTTCATTTTTCTTACCCCAAAAAATTACTCTGTTTGGTGGAAAACTGATGGGATATTGGGCAGGTTTTTGTTTAAAATTTTTTATGTCAACTAAGATAATTATCAAAGGGGAGGGAAACATTGTTAATAATGATAAATTTTTTATAGCTTCATCTCATCAATCAATGTTTGAGACTTTTTACTTGCAAACTATTTTTAATTCACCAATTTTTATTCTTAAAAAAGAATTAACTTTAATACCAGTTTTTGGTTGGTACTTAAAAAAAATCGGATCTATTTCAGTAAAAAGAAATAAAATAACGAGAGATAATCTAGGATTTTTGGATGATATTCAAAAAACGTTAGTTAATTCAGATCGCCCTTTAATAATTTTTCCTCAAGGCACAAGAGCCTTACCGAATGAAAGACCTCAATTTAAGAAAGGCGTATCAAGAGTATATTCTGAATTGAAGATTAAATGTCAGCCAATTGCAATTAATTCAGGATATGTTTGGCCAAAAAAGGGTTTGAAGATTCCAAATAAAACTATAATTATTTCAATTTTAGAGCCAATACCATCTGGTCTTCAAAAAGATGAATTTATTAAAATTTTAGAAAACAATATTTACTCAGAACTTAATTTATTAAATTAGCCTTTCATTGGCATAACAACAAAAATACTATCAAAATCTCCTGGATCTTTTATTAACGCTGGTGAACCTGTGTCATTAAAAAATATCTCTATTTTTTCTCCAATAATTTGAGATGCAATATCGATTAGATATCTCGAATTAAAACTAATTTCTAAATCATGGTCAAATTTTACAACTAAAGTTTCCTTCCCATCTCCACTATTTGTATTATTTACAGATAAATTTAAAATATCTTTTGTTAAATTAAACTTAACACCATCTTTTTTGTCCAAAGATACAGAGGCAACCCTGTCCACAGAGTCCAAAAATATTTTTAAATTTATCTCTAATTTTTTCTGATTGTTTTTTGGAATTACCTGGATATAATTTGGAAACTTTCCATCAATTAATTTAGAAATTAAAACACTATTATTGAGCTCAAATTTTATTTTTGACTTTATGTTTGAAATTTTAACATCTCCATCATAACTATCTAACAAAGAGCATAACTGAAAAATAGTCTTTTTAGGTAATATAATTGGTTCAAAATCAATCCGCTCTTCTAATCTAATTTTAGATATAGACATTCGGTGACTATCAGTAGCTACTGCAGTTAAATAACTTTTGTCCTCTACCTCAGTTTGGTGTAAATATATCCCACTTAGATAATGTCTAGTTTCATCGCTAGAAATCGAAAATTTACATTTGTTTAATAATTTTAATAATTGTTTAGATTTTATCGAAAATTGGTTTTCATTAAAATCTTCATCGGTCAAAGGAAATTCAGAAGCACTTAAGGTATTCAAATTAAAAAAGGATTTTTCAGACTCAATATGTAATTTACTAGAATCATTTAATGTTAAATTGATTTTTTTACCTGAAGAGAACTTTCTCACTATATCATACATAATAGAGGAAACAGTAGTTATCTTACCCTGTTCAAAAACTTCTATATTATTCAACCGGTGAATAAATATTAAATCCAGGTCTGTTGCAGTTATAGTTAAATTAGAGTTTTGTGCCTCAAGCAATATATTAGATAATATTGGAAGAGTACTTCTTTTTTCAATAACACCTTGACAATAATTCAATGCTTGTTGAAGATCTTGTTGATTGACGTTAAATTTCATTTTCCTTGTTATTAAATAATATCTGATTTTTTAATTTATTAATATTTTCAACAATTTCTGGATCTTTTTCTTTAAGCCTTTCTATCGTTTTGACTGAGTGAATAATCGTTGTGTGGTCCCTATTTGAAAATTCCCTGCCAATTTCGGGTAAGGATTTTGAGGTAAGAGTTTTAGTTAAATAAATGGCAGTTTGTCTAGGTCTAACTAAATATCTTGATCTCCTTGAGGACAACATTTCATTCTTACTTATTTTAAAAAATTTACAAACCAAAGTTTGAATCAAGTCAATTGTAACTTTGTTTTCTGATATATGAAGCAAATCTTTTAATACTATCTTGGCTTCAGATAGATTGGGCATCTTGTTATAAATTCTTGAAAAAGAAATTATTCTATTTAAAGCTCCAACTAGTTCTCTAACACTTGTCTTTATTTCAAAGCTTATAAAAGTTGATATTTCTTTTGGAATTTCGAGTTTTTTTGAGTAAAGTAAGTTTGATTCCTCTATTTTCTTCTCAACAATTTTTTTTCTCAATTCGTAATCTGGTTTTTGAATATCAACTACTAACCCACCTGAAAATCTGGATTTAATTCTTTCTTGCATCCTAGAAAGCTTATTAGGTGGTCTATCAGCAGTAACTATTATTTGCGAACCTTTATCAATTAAAGCATTAAATGTATGAAAAAATTCCTCTTGCATAGCCTCTTTACCATTCATAAATTGAATATCATCAATTAAAAGCACATCTGTATTCCTGAAATATTCTTTAAATTTCACCATATTGTTAGATTTTATTGATTTAACAAATTGATACATAAACCGCTCAGCTGAAATAAACAAAACTTTATTTTCGTTTTTAATTTCAATTCCTATAGAATTTAATAGATGAGTTTTGCCCATGCCTACTCCACCATAAATATAAAGCGGATTATAATGAGAAACATTCTCTGAAACTTTTATGGATGCCTCATATGCAAGCTTGTTACTTGAACCTGTGATAAAATTACCGAATTTTTTATTTGGATCAATTCTATTATATTGTAGGTAAGTATCTTTTATAAAAGAGACATTTTCTTTTAAAGCTAAATTTTTTAAATCTTCATCATCTTTATTTGTACTTCGTTCAACAATTTTGAATTCAATTCTCATTACACTTTTTTTATAATTTTTTATAACTTTTAAAATTTGATCTAAGTATCTTGAGGTAATCCAATCTCTGATAAATCTTGTAGGAACTGATAATAAAATATAATTATTAAATTCTTCAACAAAACTTATTTTTTTCAGCCAACTTTCATAAATATCCGGTCCTAATTTTTTTTTTAAATCTAATTGAATTAAACTCCAATTTAAAGTTTCTAGATTTAAATTTAGTATTTCTTTGTTAATATTAGATTTATTCATAAATACGAGGCAAGTTCAGTTAGAACCATAATTTAATTATTGCAACAAATAATTTTGAAATACAGAAAAAAAATTAAATCTAGGATTGTGTCTTTAAATGTTTCATAAAAGAAGTTTAGATAGAAATAAAATTCACAAATTTTAATAAATAAAATTTATAATTGAATTAAAAATATTAGTTTGTTTACTAAATCTAAATATAGTATTGAAAAAAAAAAAATATATAGATTATGTAGTTTCTTAAGTTGAATCCTTTTGACAACCTCTGGTATAAAAGTTAAATAGCAGAAATTCTTTTTGTTATTCTCGAAACATTTCTTGAAGCATTTTGTTTTTTAATAATCCCAGTTTTAGCAATCTTCATTAATTCAGAATTCAACTTAGGTAAGAATTTTAATGCGTCTGATTTCTTTTTTTCTTCAATCAGAGAGTTCATTTTTTTTAAAGCAGCCTTATATCTACTTTTTCGTGCTTTATTTACAGCTGATTGCTTTGATATCCTTCTGATTCTTTTAATAGCTGATTTAGTATTTGCCATAAGAACAGGGGTATAACTTGTGAAATTATTTTGGTCAATTAAATAATCTAAAATTTTTGGCATAAATCACAAAAAAAAGTTGATCTTTTGGAAATAGTTTTCTTTTTAATTATTCCGTAACATTTTAATCTTTTGCAGATAAGCCCTTCTTTCTCATATACTCTAAAATTTTTTTGGTAATCTCCTTTTTTGCCAGAAGTATTTTTAAAATCTCTTATAGTTGAACCCCCTCTTCTTATTGCTTCCAGAAGAACTTTTCTAGAATTTATAATTATTTTCTTACAGTCATTTTTTTTTAACAAATATGCTTTTTTGCTTGGATTAATCTTGCTTAAGAATAAAATCTCACTTGCATAAATATTACCAATACCAGCAACAAATTTTTGATCTAATAAAAAATTTTTAATATTCTTTTTTTTCTTTTTAAGAAAAGAAGTAATATAATTAATATTAAACTCTGGTTGAAAGGGTTCAGGACCGAGATTAGAGAACTTTTGCTTTAACATACTAATATCATCAATAATCTGAAAAAAACCAAATCGTCGTGGATCATTGTAAACAATTTTAAAATTATCAAAAATTATTTCTACATGATTATGTTTTTTGGGTAGAGTTGGTGAACTATAAAAACTAGTATTTGTTATCAAATTTTTTTTATTTTGGTTCACTAAGTGTATCGTTCCAGACATTCCTAGATGTAATAGACAATATCTTTTATCAGATAAATGTAAGATTAAATATTTTGAATATCTTCCAACTTTGATTATTTTTTGATCTTCTAAAATGTTTGAAAAATTAGAAGGAATCTTAAATCTGAGGTTTCTGTTTCTTACTATTACTTTTTTAACCTTCTTTTTATTAATTTTTTTGTGTAGTGACTGTCTGACTACTTCTACTTCTGGTAATTCTGGCATTTAGTACTATATTCAATTTATTATTTATTATTATGCAACAATATCTACAAAACAGAAAAGGACTAGTGAAAAGTGTTTTTGATAAAGTCTATGATCGATATGACCTTATGAATGATTTCATGTCTTTAGGGATTCACAGATTTTGGAAAAAAAATCTTTTAAATATGATGAATGCCTCATCTAATCAAAATTTAGTTGATGTAGCGTGTGGGACAGGTGATATTGCAGAACTTTTTTTGAATAATACTGATAAATTATCTCATGTAACTTGTGTCGATCCTAATAAAGGTATGATCAAAAAAGGTGTTGAGAAACTTAAAAAATTTAAAAATATAAATTGGGTAATTGGATCTGCAGAAGAACTCCCCTTAAAGAATAACTTTTTTGATTTTTATACTATAAGTTTTGGTTTAAGAAATACCAAAAATTTAGATAAAGCTTTAACTGAAGCTTATCGCGTATTGAAGCCAGGAGGCCGTTTTTTTTGTCTTGAGTTTTCAAAAATACAAAATCCAGAGTTAAATTTTATCTATAATAATTATTCAAAACTTATACCATTGATTGGCAAGTTAATAGTTGGTGAAAGAGAGCCCTATGATTATCTTGTAAAGAGTATTGCAAATTTTTTACATCAAGAGGAATTAATAGATTTATTAAAAAAAAACGGTTTTGTAAAAAATTCGTATAGAAATTTATCTGGTGGAATCGTTTCCATACATAGTGGCTGGAAAATTTAATGTTCAAAAGAATAATCACTTTGTTTAAGCTTGGGAGAAAAGTAGCTCAGTCAGATATACTTAATATTACCTCAAAATTTCATGAACCACCATTTTCATTAAAAATAATATTTAAGATTTTATCTTTTTCTTTTTCAAAAAAAAAACAAGCAGACATAATAAAAGATGAAGGAGATAGGCTATCTAGCTCATTAGAGTCCATGGGAACTACATTTATTAAATTAGGACAATTTTTAGCAACACGACCCGACATTATTGGTGACCAACTTTCTAAAAAACTTGAAAATCTCCAGGATAAACTTCCAGCCTTTTCGCTTGTTCAAGCTAGAGAAATAATTAGAAATGATCTAGGTGAAAAAACTTTTAATTCTATAATTAATTTAAGTGAACCTGTGGCTGCAGCTTCTATAGCACAAGTTCATAAAGCTCAAATTAAAGATAATGGGATATTAAAAGATGTAGCAATCAAAATATTACGCCCAAATATAAAAAAAATATTTAATGAAGAAATAGATGCGATTATGCTTTTTGCCTTTTTAATCGAGTCTTTGATTAAAAAAACAAAAAGACTTAAATTGGTCGAAGTAGTTTTTTTATTAAAAGAAATTACAAATCTCGAAATGGACTTAAGGTTTGAGGCTGCAGCTGCAAATGAATATTCTGAAAATACTAAAAACGATGCTGGTTTCAGAGTTCCCCAAATTTATTGGAATTTTACTAGCGAAAATGTAATGACACTTGACTGGGTGGAGGGCATTTCTATTAGAGAAACAGAGGAGCTTAAGAAGAAAGACTTAAATACTGAAAAAATTTCCGAGGATATTATTCAAAATTTTTTACGGCACGCAGTAAGGGATGGATTCTTTCATGCCGATATGCACCAAGGTAATATATTTATAGATAATAATGGACATATTGTACCAATTGACTTTGGTATTATGGGTAGATTAGATAAAATGAGTAAAAGATTTTTAGCTGAAATACTATTTGGTTTTATCCAAAGAGATTATCGAAAAGTTGCTGAAGTACATTTGGTTGCTGGCTTAGTTCCTAAAGAAGTTCCAATTGACGATTTGGCACAGGCTCTAAGGTCAATTGGTGAACCAATATTTGGTCAAGCTGTGAAAGATATTTCAGGAGGAAAGTTATTAAAACAACTGTTTGAAGTTACCGAAAAGTTTAATATGCAGACTCAACCCCAACTTTTGATGTTACAAAAAACAATGGTAGTAGTAGAGGGGGTTGCTAGAAAGTTAAATCCAAATACTAATATTTGGACAACATCTAAACCTGTTCTTGAAAACTGGTTAAAAGAAACAAAAGATCCATTAAAAACTTTAAACGAGACTTTACAGAACACCTCTGAAGTGATTAAAAGATTGCCAGAATTTCCTGAAATAATGGATAAAGCAAATCAAGCCCTCACATATTTGGCAAGTGGTCAAATTCCACAAAATTCCAATTCTTATACAGCTTTGAATGCCAAAAAATCTGAAATGACAGCCTTTAGAAATCAATCTATTATTGGTTTATTAATCCTTGTAATTTTTGGTCTATTGGTATTTTAATTTGGTCGATGAAAAACTTAAAAAATAAAAAAATTTTATTTATTATTTGTGGTGGAGTATCTGCATATAAAAGTCTTGAAATAATTAGATTATTCAAAAAAAATAATGCCAAAATAAAAACTATTTTAACTAAAAGTGCGAAAAAATTTGTAACACCACTGTCAGTTGCATCATTATCACAAGGAAAGGTTTATGATGATCTTTTTAATGTAGAAAATGAATCGGAGATGAATCATATTGCATTATCTAGATGGGCTGATGTAATAATTGTTTCTCCAGTTACAGCAAACACAATCTCTAAACTCAGCCAAGGTTCATCTGAAGACCTCGCCTCAACAGTAATTCTAGCTTCAAATAAACCAGTATTTTTAGTACCAGCAATGAATGTTAGAATGTGGGAACACAAATCAACAAGAAACAATTTAGTAAAATTAAAAAGTTATGGTTATAAAACTATTGGTCCAATTATAGGTGAAATGGCTTGTGGAGAATATGGAGAAGGAAAAATGGCAGAACCTACTGATATTTTTAATAAAATTAATATTTTTATATCGAATCAATTAAAAAATAAGAAGACTAAAGTTTTAGTAACTGCGGGTCCAACAAATGAGTATTTAGATCCAGTTAGATTTATAACTAATAAGTCAAGTGGAAAACAAGGCTATGAAATAGCAAATAGTTTACTAAATAGAGGATTTGACACAACATTAATATCTGGCCCTACCAACCTTGATGTTGACAATAAAATTAATCTCATCAAGGTAGAAACTGCTGAAGAAATGTTTAAAGCTACTCAAAAAAATTTACCAATAGATATAGCTATTTTTTCTGCTGCTGTATCAGATTTCAAAATTACAAAGAAAAAAGAAACCAAAATTAAAAAACAAGAGAGTCTAACAATCAATTTAGAAAAAAATATTGATATATTAAACTATGTATCAAATCATAATTCTATGAGACCAAAATTAGTTATTGGTTTTGCGGCAGAAACTCAAGATTTAGATAAAAATGCGGTTATGAAACTTACAAGTAAAAACTGTGATTGGATTATAGCCAATGATGTATCAAAAAAAAATGGAGGTTTTGAGAGTGATTATAATGAAGTTACTATCCATTACAAAGATAAAAAAAAAACTAAAGAAGTACTTTCATTTAAAAAAAAGTCAGAAATATCAGAGGAAATTGTAGATAGAATTGTTGCTCAAATTAATTAATGGCTAAAGTACTGATAAAAAAGTTAGATCCAGCAGTCAATCTACCTGTTTATAAAACTGGTGGAGCTTCTGGTATGGATTTAATGGCATTTATTAAAGAGCCCATAAATATAAAATCAAAGACATCTTCTTTAATTCCTACTGGATTATCAGTAGCATTTTCTTCGGGTTATGAAATTCAAATTAGACCTAGATCTGGCTTAGCAGCAAAAAACAATATAAGCGTTTTAAATACACCTGGGACTATTGATAGTGATTATAGGGGTGAAATAAAAGTTATCATCTTTAATCATGGAAATGATAATTTTGTAATTAAAAATGGTGACCGTATCGCTCAGATAGTGTTATCTCCTATAATCAAGATGGAATTAGAAGAGACAAATGAATTGCCAAAAACAATAAGAGGAGAGGGAGGATTTGGATCTACGGGTAAATGAATTCAAAATTAAATAAAATTCAAATTGAAAGGTTTTCTAGACAAATTATATTAAAAAATATTGGTATCAAAGGCCAAAAAAGAATTATTCAATCTAAAGTACTTATAGTCGGTATGGGAGGCTTAGGTTGTCCTGTTGCAGAATTTTTAACAAGGGCAGGAATTGGCTCTTTAGGAATAATAGACTCAGACAAAGTTGATTTATCAAATATTCATCGTCAAAGCCTTTATAACATCAATGATTTAAATAAATCTAAAGTAACTATTGCTAAAAAAAAATTAAATAAAATTAACCCCAAAACAAAAATAATTTCTTATAAATTAAGACTTAAAAATAATAATTATAAAAAAATTGTTAAAAATTATGATTACGTTATTGATGGTTCTGATAACTTTAAAACCAAATTCCTTTTAAATGATTTTTGTAAATTATCTAAGAAATTTCTAGTTACTGGAGCTATCAGTAAGTTTAATGGGCACATTTTTACATTTGATTTCAAAAATAAAAAAACCCCCTGTATAAGATCTTTTTTTCAGGAAAAAGAGATTTCAGACGACATTCTGAATTGTGAATACGAAGGAATTTTAGGAACGGTTGCGGGTATCATAGGTACTATTCAGGCGAATGAAGTTTTAAAAAGAATTTTAAATATTGGCAAAAGTCTCAATGGTTATATTTTGATTATAGATTTATTAAATTTGGATTTTAGAAAAGTAAAACTAAAAAAATTAAAGAATGTTTAAAAAATTTTATTTTGAAAATATTTTAATAATTTTGTTTTTTCTATTTTTTTCTCCTGCTAGTTTGGCTGAAGATATTTTTTTATCTTTAAAAAAAGATAATGTAAATGTCAGATATGGGCCGAGCTTTGAGTCACCCATAAAATTTGTTTATAGAAAGATCAATTTACCTATAAAACAAATAGATAAAAAAGAAAATTTCAGAAGAATAATAGATCTCAAAAATAATAGCGGGTGGATTCACATATCTCAATTAAAAAAAACAAATTCGTTGATTGCCCTAAAAGACAAAACTTTATTTAAAAAACCCAGTAATTTATCAGAACCAATAGCTAAAATAAAAACTGGAAGAGTTTTAATTGTAAAAAAATGTGATCGTGATTGGTGTAAAATTATATCAGGAAAATTTAAAGGGTGGATTGATAAAAAAAATCTTTGGGGAAATATAAAATAAAGTTTTAAAAAAATAATTTGATCTAATTATTTTTTGTTCTACTAGCCCACCATTTATCTAAAATAAAGTACCATATTGAGTTAGCTATTGGTTCAACAATCGCGTCCGTTAATGCTACAGCAAAAGACACATCGGCAACAAGCATCAAAACAGTAATAGCAATAGCAAAATGCCCTATCGTGTAAACAATTGTTCTTAATATCGAACCTTTGTTATTTTTATATATGCTACCAGCAGCATTAAAAATACCGTTTGTGAACTCCATTAATTTTTAAAAGGACTTTCTAGAACGCACGCTACCAGGTGAATTCTTGCCTGTTCCCCCCCGTTAAAAAAATTGTGATATTTGGTGTTGTTTGTTATCCAAACTTTTCCATCGGCAGGAAGATGTTTAGCAACATTTTCAATTACCATAGAACAACCTTTGTTTGTTATAATTGGTATATGTAATCTACATTCAGGATCTTTATGCCAGCTGAGAGTTGATCTTGGCTCTTTCAACAAAAGTCTTACTCTTCCTAATTTATATCTCTCTCTTAATTTTTCGAACACTTCTTTAAAATAAGTTTTTTCAAATTCTGGAAGCAATTGGGTATATTTTGATTCATCAATAGCGACATCCCTTGAAACTTCTTTGCCAGTTTCATCTGCTATTGTCCAATATTTTCCTCTTACATTATTACCTTTAATAGAACTCTCATCATTAGGAATTTGGTTTATTGGTATTGCACCAAAATGTGTAATTCCTAGTGAGTTGAAATTTTTTTTTTTTAATATCTTATCTAAGTCTTCTCTTAGTTTTGAAATATCAAAATTTAGATTAGGTACTTCGTAAAAATCTTTGAAGATTGTTGCTGCCATATTTTAATGTTTAATTCATATTAGTTTAATCTTAAATCAAACCTGTCTGCATTCATAACTTTTACCCAGGCTGCCACAAAGTCATTGATAAATTTTTCTTTAGAGTCTTCACACGCATAAACTTCAGCTAGAGCTCTTAGTTGTGAATTTGAACCAAATATAAGATCAACTCGTGTACCCTTCCACTTGGTTTTCTTAGTTTTTCTATCAACTCCAATAAATACCTGTTCAGATTTATCTAACTCTTTCCATGTTATGTTCATATCTAGTAAGTTAGTAAAATAATCATTAGTAAGTACACCAGGCTTTTTAGAAAAGACTCCATGTTTCGAGCCATCAAAGTTAGTATCCAACACACGCATTCCACCAATTAAAACTGTCATTTCTGGAGCCGTAAGACCCATTAATTGAGCTTTATCAATAAGCTTTTCTTCAGCTGATACAATTGACTTGTCTCCATTAAGATAATTTCTAAAACCATCTGCTTGGGGTTCTAGTAATCCAAATGAGTTCACATCAGTCTGATCTTGCCTAGCGTCTCCTCTTCCTGGCGAGAAAGGAACTTTTATTGTATGGCCGCCTTTTTTAGCAGCCATTTCAACTCCTACTCCTCCGGCTAATACAATCAAATCAGCCATTGAAACACTCTTCTTTTTACCATCAAATTGTTTTTTAATTTTTTTTAAAGCTGAGATAATCTTTAAAAGCTTAGATGGATTATTGACTTTCCAATTCTTCTGCGGCTCCAACATTATTCTTGCACCATTGGCTCCACCTCTTTTATCTGACCCTCTAAATGTTGAAGCTGATGCCCAAGCAGTAGATACTAGTTCAGAAACTGATATTTTTGATTTTGATATTTTTGATTTTAAATCTTTAATATCTTTCGATTTTAATTTATACTTTGATTTATCAATTGGATCTTGCCAAATTAATTGTTCCTTTGGAACATCGCTACCAAGATAACATACTCTTGGTCCCATATCTCTGTGTGTTAATTTAAACCAAGCCCTAGCAAAAGCATCATGAAATTCTTTCGGATTTCTATGAAAATGCTTTGTAATTGGTCCGTAGCTTGGATCGACTTTCATCGAAATATCTGTTGTTTGCATCATAGGAGGATGAAAAACATTTTTATCATGTGCATCGGGAACCATTTTTATCTTTTGCCCATTTTTTTTTGGGGTCCACTGATGAGCACCAGCAGGACTTTTTGTAAGTTCCCATTCATGATCATATAAACAGTCTAAATAACCCATATCCCATTGAATTGGATTTTGTGTCCAAGCACCTTCTATACCGCTACTGATTGTATCAACACCTTTTCCAGATTTATATCCACTATTCCATCCAGTTGATTGCTCTTGAATTTTTGAAGCTTCAGGGTCAGGACCTTTGTGTGATTCGGGTGCAGCTCCATGTGATTTTCCAAATGTATGTCCACCTGCAACTAATGCTGCTGTCTCATAGTCATTCATTGCCATTCTACCAAATGTTTCTCTAATATCATGTGCAGCAAGTTTTGGGTCAGGGTTAGCATCAGGACCTTGGGGATTTACATATATTAAACCCATATGTGAAGCACCAAGTGGTTGTTCTAAATCTCTATTTTTAGTGTACCTTTCAACACCTAACATCTCTTTTTCTGATCCCCAATAAATATCATCCTCTGGTTCCCAAATATCTGTTCTCCCAGCACCAAAACCAAATGTTTTAAATCCCATTGAGTCTAAGGCAACGTTTCCAACAAGAATAAATAAATCTGCCCAAGAAATCCTATTTCCATATTTTTTTTTAATAGGCCATAAAAGTAATCTTGCTTTATCTAAATTAACATTGTCTGGCCAAGAATTAAGGGGTGCAAATCTTTGATTTCCTGTCCCAGCTCCACCTCTTCCATCACCTGTCCTATATGTACCAGCTGCGTGCCAAGCTAATCTTATGAATAAAGGTCCGTAATGACCATAATCAGCTGGCCACCACTCTTGGGAGTCTGTCATTAATTTTTTTAAATCTTTTTTAAGAGCCTTGTAGTTTAGTTTTTTAAATTCTTTAGCGTAATTAAATTTTTTATCCATAGGATTTGATAAACTAGAATGTTGACTAAGTATTTTGAGATTTAAACTATTCGGCCAAAAATCTCTTACTGATTGACCTCTACCCGCAGAAAACTTTGCAGGTGTTCCAGTTCCTGTAAAAGGACATTTACTTAGTTGATTTGTTTTAAAAGATTTTTCTTTAAAATTTTCAGTGCTCATTTAGTTTCCTATTTGTAATTGTATGATAATTTCCAGTTTATAATGATTCTAAAAAAGTGTCAATTGGTTTAAAATGACGCTAAATTGATTTGAGGATCAGTCCTCTAGCTTTACAAGAACTTCAACTGACTTGATCTTTTTTCCGTTAATTCTTTTTAAAATATTGATTGGTCCTACATCTGAATTTTCTAAATCAATCAATTTTTCTTCTTTTAAGTCATAAAAATGGTGATGATCAGTAACATTTGTGTCAAAATAAGTTTCACTAGAATTAATTGGTATTTGTTTTAGATACCCTTTTTTTTCAAAAGCATGAACTGTGTTATATACTGTAGCTAATGATATCTTTCTGCTTGTATGATTTTTAATTTTTTGTTCTAATTCATTAATCGTAAAATGAAACGTTTTTTCTCTATCAAATAAAACTTCACATATCTGAAGTCTTTGTTTTGTGGGTCTTAATCCAGAATTTCTTAATTTTTCTATATATTTCACTATTTAATTAAAATTGTTAGTTATAATTATTCTAAACTACTATTATAATTATATTATATATTCTCAAAATCAAGTAAATAAAGGTACTCGGTTTTATGAAAAAAAACACTTACTCATATGATGAGCTAATTAATTGCGGTAATGGTAAATTATTTGGTCCAGGTAACGCTAAATTACCTCTTCCACCAATGCTTATGTTTGATAGAATTACAGAAATTAGTGATGATAAAGGCGCTTTTAAAAAAGGCTTATTAAAAGCTGAATTAGACATTAAAAAAAACCATTGGTTTTTTGATTGTCACTTCAAAGAAGACCCTGTCATGCCTGGATGCCTAGGTCTTGATGCTATGTGGCAGTTGGTGGGTTTTTATCTTGGATGGATTGGAAATCCTGGAAAAGGAAGAGCCTTAGGAGTTGGGACTGTAAAATTTACAGGTGAAGTTTTACAAAATGTAAAGTTAGTAAGATATGAAATTGATATGAAAAAAATTATGTCACCCGGTGGTACTACAGTTGGTCTTGCAAATGGAGTTGTTTTGGCAGACGAAAAAAAAATTTATTCAGCTGACAGCTTAAAGGTCGGATTATTTAAATAATGAGAAGAGTGGTAATTACAGGTTTAGGAATTGTTTCTTGTTTAGGCAATAATCAAGAAGAGGTTCATCAATCTCTTTCAAATTCGAGGTCAGGAATTTCATTTTCTGAAGAATATAAAGAACATAATCTAAAAAGTCATGTTCACGGTAAACCTAATATCAAACTTGAAGATCATGTTGATAGAAAAACAATTAGATTTATGGGTTCAGGCTCAGCGTATAACTACATTGCTATGAAAGAAGCAATATCCGACTCAGGCCTAGAGGAAAATGAGATTAGTAATTTTAAAACTGGAATAGTTATGGGTTCAGGTGGACCCTCAATAGAAAATGTAATCTTAGCAGCAGACAAAACTAGAGCTAAAACACCAAAATTAATGGGACCATTTATTGTTCCAAGAACTATGGCGAGTACTGCTTCAGCAACACTCGCTGTTCCTTTTAAGATTAAAGGTACAAACTACACAATGAGTTCTGCTTGTGCCACAAGTGGACACTGTATTGGAAATTCTATGGAATTAATTCAAATGGGAAAGCAAGATGTTGTGTTTGCTGGTGGTAGTGAAGAGATTCATTGGGCTATGACTGCAATGTTTGATGCAATGACAGCATTATCATCTAAATACAATGACACACCCAAAACAGCCTCAAGAGCCTATGACAAAACTAGAGATGGTTTTGTAATTGCTGGAGGAGGTGGGGTATTAGTTTTAGAGGAATATGAACATGCGAAAGCTAGAGGGGCTAAAATATATGCAGAATTGACTGGTTATGGAGCAACTTCAGATGGATATGACATGGTAGCACCATCCGGTGAAGGAGCTGTAAGATGTATGAAAATGGCAATGTCAACTGCTAAAAATAAAATTGATTACATTAATACTCATGGAACATCAACTCCAGTTGGAGATATTACAGAATTAAATGCAGTAAAAGAAACTTTTGGAGATCAAATTCCGAAAATTAGTTCGACAAAATCTTTATCTGGACATCCTTTGGGAGCCGCATCAGTACATGAAGCTATCTATTGTTTAATAATGATGAAAAATAATTTCATTGCTGGATCAGCAAATATAAATGAGATGGATGAAGAGGCTAAAAAATTTCCAATAGTCGCTAAAACAGAAACTGGAGTAACTTTAAACACTATAATGTCTAATAGTTTTGGTTTTGGTGGAACTAACGCTGCTTTAATTTTTGAAAAGGTTTAAATTATGAGTTTGATGAAAGGTAAAAAAGGATTAATCATGGGCGTTGCTAATGAAAGATCTATTGCTTGGGGAATTTCACAAAAACTTGCTGAAGCTGGAGCTGAACTTGCATTCACTTACCTTGGTGATGCTTTAAAAAAAAGAGTAATTCCTTTAGCAGAAAAATTAAATTCAAAAACTACATTTAGCTGTGATGTTGAAAAAAAAGAAGATGTAACAAAATTATTTGAGGATGTTAAGTCTCAATGGGGTGAAATTGATTTTGTAGTTCATGCAATTGCATTTTCAGATAAGTCAGAATTATCAGGTGAATATTTAAACACTACAAGAGAAAACTTTTTAAGGAGCATGTTGATATCATGCTTTTCATTTACAGAAGTTGCAAAAGAAGCATCTAAAGTAATGAAAGAAGGTGGAAGTTTAATCACCTTGAGCTATGAAGCAAACAAAGCTATTCCAAATTACAATGTAATGGGTATATGTAAGGCAGCTTTAGAGTCTAGCGTTAAGTATCTAGCAAGAGATTTAGGCGCTAAAGGCATGAGAGTTAACGCAATAAGTGCAGGACCTATTAAAACATTAGCGGCTTCTGCCATTGGAGATGCTAAATTCTTATACAAATGGAATGAAGACCATTCTTTCCTTAAAAGAAACGTAGATATCCATGATGTTGGAAATTCAGCATTATATCTGCTAAGTAATCTTGCAAACGGTGTTACCGGAGAAATTCACTATGTAGATGCTGGATATAACAAGGTTGGGATGCCAGATCCTAAGAATATAACTTAAAATCGTGGGTGCCTTTAGGGCGATTATTTTAGGATTAATATTTGCAGTCATTGGTGAACATCTAGAAAGAAAAAGAATTAAAAAAAAAGACGTTGATTTTTTTGTTATTATTTTATTGTTTGTAGTTTTTTCTTTAGTTTTTTATTCAATATAAAAAACCCCTTAAATTCTCATTCTAGGGGTTTGGAATTTTAATTTAAAGTATTATTCAGCAGCTTGTTTCATAGAAAGTTTAACTTTACCCCTATCGAAACCAATCACTTTAACCTTTACTTCGTCACCTTCTTTGACAACGTCAGTAACTTTAGCGACTCTTTTGTCTGCAAGTTCTGAGATATGAACAAGTCCATCTTGTTTTCCTAAAAAATTAACAAAAGCACCAAACTCCATAATTTTCATTACTTTGCCAGAATAAATTTTATTAAGTTCAGCTTTTGCAGTGATGTCTTTAATAAATTGCATAGCAATATTTCTAGACTCTTCATCTGGAGCAGCAACTGTGACTACTCCTTCATCATTCACATCAACTTTTGCACCTGATTTTTCAACAATTTCTCTGATAGTTGCACCACCTTTACCTATCACGGCAGCGATATCTTTTTTATCAACTGTAATCTGTTCCATTTTTGGAGTGTGTTTTCCAACTTCTTCTCTTGAAGCTGATAAAGCTTTATTCATTTCACCTAAGATATGAATTCTTCCATCTTTAGCTTGGCTTAATGCCTGCTCCATGATTTCAAAAGTAATACCAGTAATTTTGATATCCATTTGAAGTGAGGTAATTCCATCTTTAGTCCCAGCAACTTTAAAGTCCATATCCCCTAAATGATCCTCATCACCTAAGATGTCTGATAGAACACTAAAATCGTCACCTTCTTTAATTAAACCCATTGCAATACCAGCAACTGGCTCTTTAATCGGAACACCAGCATCCATCAATGCTAGAGATGCTCCACAAACAGTTGCCATTGAAGAAGATCCATTAGACTCTGTAATCTCTGATACAATTCTAAAAGTATATGGAAACGTTTCTTTTGACGGCAGCGAAGAATTGATTGCTCTCCATGCTAATTTACCATGCCCAATCTCACGCCTTCCAGTTCCAATTCTTCCAGTTTCACCAACTGAAAAAGGGGGGAAGTTATAGTGTAGCATAAATCTTTCTCTGTGTTGCCCATCTAAACTTTCTAATCTCTGTTCATCATCAGAAGTTCCTAAAGTAGTAACAACTATTGCTTGGGTTTCACCTCTAGTAAATAATGCGGAGCCATGAGTTCTTGGCAAGACACCAACCTCGCATGAAATTGCTCTTACATCGGATAAACCTCTGCCATCTATTCTATTTTTATTTTTAAGAATATCAGTTCTTACTATAGATTTTTCTAAACTTTTTAATTGGCTATTCACATCAAGATCAGTGTAATTTTCATCTTCTTCGTAAATTTTTTTAGCTTTATCTGTAATTTCTGAAATTTGATTTGATCTATCTTGTTTATCTTTTGTTGCAAAAGCTTTTTTTAAATCATCTGTAAATGTTGCTTCAAGTTTTTTCTTAACTTCAGACAAGTCTTTTTTCTCAACAGTCCATTCTGGTTTTCTACACTCTTTAGCAAGTTCTTCTATCATTTCAATTACTGGAACAAAACCCTCATGACCAAATTTAACTGCATTTAACATTTCCTCTTCTGTTAAACCATTTGCTTCAGACTCAACCATGAGCACAGCATCTTTAGTACCAGCTACAACTAAATCTAAACTTGAGTTCTCTAATTCATCTTTTGATGGGTTAAGTATATACTTGCCATCAACGAAACCTACTCTTGAAGCTCCTACAGGGCCCATAAAGGGCATACCTGAAATAGCAAGTGCTGCTGATGAAGCGGTGATCGCTAAAATATCTGGCTGGTTTTCTTTATCATATGAAATTACTGTTGGTAGTAACTGCACTTCATTTTTAAATTCATCAGGAAACAAAGGTCTGATTGGTCGATCTATTAATCTGGAGATTAATGTCTCACTTTCTGTTGGCCTTGCTTCTCTTTTAAAATATCCTCCAGGTACTTTTCCTCCTGCATAATATTTTTCTTGGTAGTTGACTGATAAAGGAAAATAATCCATTTCTGGATTTACTTTCTTTGCTCCTACTACTGTTGCTAAAATAACTGTCTCTCCTGATGTTGCTATGATTGCTCCGTCTGCTTGTCTTGCTACTTTGCCTGTCTCTAAACTTATCTTCTTACCTGCTACTTCAATTTCCTTCTTATATACTTTAAACATTTCATTTCCATTTCGTTTCGTTTCGTTTCGTTTCGTTCTACCTATCTAAATCTTTATTTTCTTAAATTCAATTTCGACAGCACATTCTTGTAAGAATCCATTTTATTTTTTTTCAAGTATTCTAACAATTTTTTTCTTCTATTTACTGCTTTTAGTAATCCAACTGAAGAATGTTTATCTTTTTTAAACTTCTTTATATGGTTTGAAAGAGTTTCAATTTTATCTGTTAACAAAGCTATCTGTATCTCAGAGGATCCCGTATCTTTGTCGTGGGTTGCTAACTCTTGGGCTTTCTTGTTCATTTCTTATTTTTCCTATTTGTTAGTTTGTTTTATTAAATTTTCTATTTTTTCAGCATAATCAAAAGAATCGTCTTTTCTAAAAAGTAATTTTGGTAAAAATTTCATATCCACTCTCTTTGACAAAATTTTTCTAATCAAAAATGAGTTTTCTTTCAAAACTTTAATTGATTCCTCGGCATTTTTTCCACCTAAAGGTAAAACATATGCTTTAGCGATTTTTAAATCTTGACTCATTCTTACCTCGGTTACAGTTATATTGTTAGTTTCAAATTTTGGAACCTTAGCCTCATTTCTAATAAAAATCATGCTTAAAGACTGCTTAATCATTTCACCAACTCTAAGCTGTCTTTGTGAGATTGGTTTTCCTATTCTATCAGCCATTAAATTGACCTCTCAGTTGAGATAACATTAAAAGCCTCCAAAGTATCATTTTTTTGAAAATCAATATAGTCTTTTACGGTTATTCCACATTCTTGACCAGTAGCCACCTGTTTTACTTGGTTTTTTTCTCTAAATAAGCTCGCTACTTTTCCTGTAAAAATTATATTCCCATCTCTAATAATTCGCACTTCAGACGAACTTGTAATCTCACCCTCTATTACTTTTGATCCAGCAATTTTTCCAGCACCTGAAACTTTGAATATCTCTAAAATTTGTGCAGTTCCAATAATAGTCTCTTTAAGATCAGGGGTTAGTAATCCAGACATTCTTTTTTTAACATAATCTAGAACTTCATAAATTATGTTGTAAGATGAAATTTTTATTTTTTCAATCTCAGCGAGTTTTTTAGCTTCTTTACTTGGTTTTACGTTAAATGCTACTAATATTGCGTTAGATGCTTTAGCTAAAGTAATATCTGTCTCAGTGACCATGCCAATATCGGCTAAGATTATCTTAGGTTTTACTTCTTCATGCTTAATCTGATTAATTGCACTTTTAATTGCTTCAGAAGATCCATGAACATCTGATTTAATTATTAAATTAAGATCTTTAGTTGATTTATCAGAAAAAGCTGACTCTTGCGTTGCAAATGATAAAGGGTTTTTATTATCTTTTCTTTCTTGATCTCTATTTTCACTCAACGTTTTGGCCTCTTTCTCACTTCCCAAAACTATGAAATCATCTCCAGCTTTAGCTGCACCATTTATACCCAAAATCTCTATAGGTGTTGAAGGCAATGCTTCATTAATATTTTCTCCTTTGTCATTAATTATTGCTCGTATTTTTCCCCATCTTAATCCACTAACAAAATAATCTCCTTTTTTGAGAGTTCCAGCAGTTACAATTATTGTAGCAACTGGTCCTCTACCAATATCTATTTTTGACTCTAAGACAATTCCTGTTGCCTTTGAGTCAAAGTCTGTCTTTAAATCCAAAATTTCTGCTTGCAGAATAATCGCTTCCACTAATTTATCTAAATTTTTTTTTGTCTTAGCGGATATTTCAACCATCAGTGTATCACCTGATAAATCCTCTGCTATAAGTTCATGCTCTAGTAATTGATTTTTTACTTTTTTAACATCCGCCTCTGGTAAATCACATTTATTTATAGCAACTACTATCGGCACACTAGCTGCTTTTGCATGTTTAATTGACTCTATTGTTTGCGGTTTAACACCATCATCTGCAGCTACAACTAAAACAACTACATCAGTTAATTTAGTCCCTCTAGCTCTCATTTCTGTAAAGGCTGCATGGCCTGGTGTATCAATAAATGTTAACTTACTTTTATCATTTTCAATTTGATAAGCTCCAATGTGTTGGGTTATACCCCCAAACTCTCCAGAAACAACATTGGTACTTCTTAAAACATCTAGAACAGAAGTTTTACCGTGGTCGACGTGACCCATGACGGTTACAATCGGTGGCCTATTCTTAAGGTTTTCAGCTCTAGATGCTTTAATCTTCTTAATGATTTCCTCAGCTTTTTCCTCTCTAATAGGATTATGTCCAAACTCTTTTACCAAAAATTCAGCAGTGTCAGCAGCAAGCGTTTGGTTAATTGTTACTGTAACGCCCATTCCAAATAGATACTTTATTACATTGCTTGATTGTTCAGCCATCCTATTAGCAAGTTCTCTAACTGTAATTGCCTCAGGAATATCAATATTTCTCTTGATGGGTTTTAAATTTTCTTTATCCTCAATTTTTAAAGAGTTTTTATTTTCTTTTAACCTCGCTCTTCTGACAGATGCTAGACTCCTTTCTCTCGCTTCAATTTCATCACTAAGCGCTCTGGAGACTGTTAGTTTGACATCCCTTTTTTTAATTGTTTGTTTTGTTTTTTTTTCTTTATTATTTAAATCTCCCTTTAATCGTTTAGTAGCTCTTTGTTCAGCAAGTTTACGTCTTTCAAAATCACTGGTATTTGTCGATGTTTTTGAAAATATGTTTGATTTTGTTGAGGTAGGTCTTTTAAAACCGCCTGATAATGGTTTGGTCAATGTTGTTTTATTAAAACTTCCTTTGAAAGATTGTTTGCTAGTTATTTTTTTTTCAATTATAACAGTTTTTTTTCCTTGATCTTTTGAATTATCAAAATTTTTAAATGTTTTTTTTGGACTTCCAGAAATAGTAAGTTTTGTTTTTTTGTTTTCCATTTCTCATACCTCAATCTTTATAAACAATTTTTCTCGCTGACATAATTAAATCGTCTGCTTCAGTCTTTGATAAAGCAAAATCCTCTAAATAACCTTGAATCTTCACTTTCTCTCCTTTAACTAAATCATATCCACCTGTTAATTCATCTGAAGCTAAGTCTGCAAAATCAACTAAGCTTAATATTTTTTGTTCTCCAAGTGTTACTAACATTCCATGTGTCAGGCCCTTAAGATTTATTAGTCCATCCTCTAAGCCTAAGTCCCTAATCCTTTGAGAAATATCTTCTTGATCTTTTAAATGAAATTCTTTTGCTCTTTCAATCAATGCTTTAGCCGTATCTTCTTCTATACCCTCAATTTTTGAGAGAATTTCTGGTGAACTGTCTTTTATGTCATCAATAGTTGAAAAACTCTCTGCTACTAAAAGTTGTCCAAGAGTTTCGTCTAGTTCTAAATTTCTAACCAAGTTATCTGTTTTCTCTTTAAATTCTAATTGTCGTCTCTCTGAATCTTCTTGATCAGTCATAATATTTATTTCATAGTTTAACAACTTTGTGGCAAGTCTAACGTTTTGACCTCTTCTTCCAATTGCTTTACTAAGATTTTCTTCTGTCAATATAACGTCTAGTTTTTTTCTTTCCCCATCAACATTAACTCTTTGCACTTCTGCTGGGGAAAGTGCGTTTGACACTAATATTGCTGGGTCTTCAGACCAATTTACTATATCAATTTTTTCTCCCTGTAATTCATTCACTACTGCTTGAACTCTCGAGCCTCTCATTCCAACACATGCGCCTACTGGATCAAGTGAAGTATCTACTGCTTTAACACAAATCTTAGCTCTACTTCCAGGATCTCTCGAAGATGATTTTATTTCAATCAACCCATCATAAATTTCTGGAACTTCTTGGACGAACAACTTTTCCATAAACTTTGGGTGAGCTCTTGATAAAAAAATTTGTTGACCTCTAGGTTCCCTTCTCACATCACTACAATAAGCCTTAATCCTGTCTCCAGCTTTAATATTTTCACGAGGTATAAGTTCATTTTTTTGTATAATTGCTTCGGTTCTTCCTAAATCAACGATCACATTTCCAAATTCTAGTCTTTTTACTATCCCACTTAATATTGTATCTTTTTTATCAATAAAATCATTGAACTGTCTCTCTCGTTCAGCCTCTCTAACATTAAAGCTTATAACCTGTTTTGCTGTTTGTGCAGCAATTCTTCCAAAATCGAATGAGGGCAGAGGTTGTAACACTTCATCTCCAATATTTTTATCTTTATTTAACTCATTTAAACTTAAAGCATCTTTTAGTCTAATTTCTGTATTAGCATTTTCTGGATTATCAACTATCGTAAGTTTCCTGAAAATCCCTATATCACCATTTTCTCTATTTATTATAACTTTAATTTCATTATCTTGACCAAATTTTGATTTAGCAGCTTTTGCTATACCAGTTTCCATAGAACTTATTATTAATTCTTTATCTATTGATTTTTCTAAAGCAACAGCTTCAGCTATACGTAACAATTCAAGTTTGTCAGCTCTTTTATTTAACATAATTTTATTTACTCCAAAAAAAAATGGGCCAGAGCCCATTTTGATAATTCAGCAATGTAGCTGAAATATATTAAAGTTTTTTGATTATTCAATAGAAACTATTTGGAAAAAACTGAGGATTTATCTGTTTTTTCCCATGAAAATGAACCATCAGACTCTGGTTCTCTTCCAAAATGGCCGTAAGCTGCTGTTTTTTGGTATATTGCTTTGTTTAAACCTAACATTTCTCTAATACCTCTAGGACTTAAATCAAAATTTTCATTTATCAACTTCTCAACGTGTCTATTTTTCTCCTCATCATTAGCAAACAAATCTACATATATTGATAATGGTTTAGAAACACCTATAGCATAAGCTAATTGAATTAAACATTTGTCGGCAATTCCCGAAGCAACAACATTTTTTGCAACATATCTAGAAGCATATGCTGCTGATCTATCCACTTTTGTTGGATCTTTTCCTGAAAAAGCTCCTCCACCATGAGGTGCTGCACCTCCATATGTGTCAACAATAATTTTTCTACCTGTCAAACCGCTGTCTCCATCTGGACCGCCAATTACAAAATTTCCAGTAGGATTTATATAAATTTCATTTTCATCCAAATTTCCTAATAAATTTTTTGGAATAGATTTTTCAATATATGGCATACAAAGCTCTTTTACTTTTGCTAAATTGATATCTTTAGAATGTTGTGTAGAAATTACCACTGATTTAACAGCTGATGGTTTACCGTCTTTATATTCAATAGTAATCTGACTTTTTGAATCTGGTTCTACTCCATTAAGATTTCCAGACTTTCTATCTTGAGCCATTAACCTGAGAATTTTATGAGAATAATGAATCGGAGCCGGCATTAAAGCTTCTGTTTCTTTACAGGCATAACCAAACATTATACCTTGGTCTCCAGCACCCTCATCTTTATTACCCGACGAATCTACTCCCATTGCAATATCAGCTGATTGCGAATGTAAATGACTTTCAATTTTAGTTACATCTCTCCAAGTAAAACCGTCTTGATCATAGCCAATATCTTTAATACAATCCCTAACTTTAGAAATTAATTCGTCTTTATTAATATCAGGTCCTCTTGTTTCCCCAGCTAATACTACTTTATTTGTAGTTGTTAGAGTCTCACAAGCTACCCTTGCTTGTGGCTCCTTACCTAAGTATGTATCAACAACCATATCTGAAATTCTGTCGCATACTTTATCAGGATGCCCTTCAGAAACTGACTCGCTAGTAAAGATATAATTTTTAAGATTGCTCATGATTAATTTTATTAAATAAAAATATCATAACAATATACAGTAAAATTACTAATAAAAAAATTTTATTTCCGTATAAAGAAAATATCGTTGGTTGTATTTTTCTCATTGCTTTTAAATCTATATATCCTGACTCCCCAAAATTTACTTTTTGCTCTATAGAACCTAGAGGATTTATTATTCCTGCGACCCCATTATTTGATGAACGAACTATATATTTTCCACTTTCTATGGCCCTGAAAATGCTATGAACAAAATGTTGCTTGGGTCCAATAGATTTACCAAACCAACCATCTTCGGAAAGATTAATAATTAAATCAAAGTCAGGTTTACTAAATAGTTTACCAGAGTATATTATTTCATAACATATGAGTGGTAGAATTTTTAAAGAAAAATTATCTTTGTTAATTTCAATTATATTTCTTTGGGACCCTTTTGAGAAAGAGTGATAATTATTAGTTAGTGATTTTAAACCGAACTTTCTTAGTAAATTTTCAAGTGGTAAGAATTCTCCAAACGGTACTAAGTTAATTTTATCATAAGAGTTAAGTATTCTTAATTTATTGTCATAAACTGAAAATGTGTTGAAATATTTTTTTGATCCATTGGTGTCATAATAATTATTTGTTCCAATTATAAGCAAATGATTTTTATTAAATCTATTTTGAAATAACGGACTATAATTAATTAATTCTTCTTGAGAAATTTTTGGAATAACTCCTTCTGGCCAAACAAAAATTATTTTTTCATTATTATTTGGATTACTCAAATCTACCAATTCCTTAATTACAGAAGTAGGGTCTATATCTAAATAGAATCTGTCTAGACTAATATTAGATCCTATTGCTCTTATTTTAAAATCTTTTGTCTCCAATGCTATTTTATCAAATTTTTCTTTATATAATATACCATAGATGTAGAATGAAAGAGCTGATGTTAAAACTAAAATTCCAATACTAAAATTTTTTTTATTTTTATAAGATATAAAGAAAATTGCTGGCATAGTGAATAAAGTTATGCAAAAAAGGTTAAACCCATAAGTGCCAAGTATTGAAGTTATACTTAAAATTTCCAAAAAATTTGAAAAACTATAAGCAATTAGGTTCCATGGAAAACCTGTCAGTATCGAACCTCTTACAAATTCTAAAACTCCAAAAATTAATGAAAAAATTAAAAATGAAACCACTTTAGATCTTGGTTCAAGTATCCTAAAGAAAAATGAAACTAATCCATAAAATATTCCTAAAAAACTGGGGATTAAAAATACTGTTAAGGGTATCAAAAATTTGAAATTTTGATCGAATGTCAGGGAGATTGATATCCAGTATAAATTTGTTACAAAATAACCAAAACCAAATAACCACCCATATAGAAAAAAAATAAATAAATTTTTGTGCTGCTCAGATTTTTTAATTAAAAATAAAAAAAATAAAGTAAAAGTAAAAAAATTTAGTACAAAATAATTTAAGGGAGGTAAACTTAAGGAAGTAATCATTCCTAAAGTAATTAAGAATAATGCCTCAATGTAAAATTTTTTTTTCAATTTAATTGATCTTTGAAATAACTGATTTAAAAATTAGTTTTTCTTCTTTTAACATTTTTTTGTAATCTGTATTTTTTTTGTGATCGAAATTTAGTAAATGAAGAAAGCCGTGAATGAATATCTTAACTAATTTTTCTTTAAAAATTTTTATTTTTTGTTTTTTTGGCTTATTTATAAAATCATAGCTTATAACAATATCTCCTATATAAGTTTTTTCTTTTATTTTAATTTTCTTTACAAAAGGGAAAGATAAAATATCGGTGGGTTTATTTTTATTTCTAAAATTATTATTAAGTTTTTTAATTTTCTTATTATTTGATAATAGAAGGGAAAAGCTAATTTTTTTCTTTGAAAATTGATATCTTTTAGGAAATCCCTTACAAACTTCATCAAAAAAAATTTGTTTGTTTTTTAATTTTGTAGACCAACCCTTCTCGTCTGAGAAGACATCAACATTAATCATTATTAGAATAAGCTTTTACGATTTTTGATACAAGCGGGTGTCTGACCACATCTGAATGATCAAAATCAACAACTGCAATCTCATTTAGATGTCCTAATAATTGTTTTGATCTTACTAAGCCTGACAAATTATTATTAGGTAAGTCTATCTGAGATGGATCTCCATTAACGACAATTTTCGAATTTTCACCAATACGGGTAAGAAACATCTTTATTTGGGTATCAGTTGCATTTTGGGCTTCATCTAAAATTGCAAAAGAATTCTTTAATGTTCTTCCTCTCATAAATGCTAATGGAGCGATTTCAATGTCACCTATTTCGATCATTCTTTGTATCTTTTCGAAATCAAAGAGGTCATATAAAGAATCATACAAAGGTCTTAAATAAGGATCAACTTTCTCTTTCATATCTCCAGGTAAAAAACCTAAGCGTTCACCAGCTTCTACTGCTGGTCTTGATAAGATTATTCTTTCAATTTTTTTTTCTAGCAGCATCGTAAGACCAACAGCTACAGCTAAAAAAGTTTTACCAGTTCCAGCTGGACCTGCTGAAATAATGATATCACTCTGTCTCAAAGCTCTGACGTAATCTTTTTGTTTTTCAGACCGTGGAATAATTGATTTTTTTGGAGTTTTTATAATATCAGTTATATTATTACTTTTAACTTTTTCATTAATCATAAAATTATCTACTGATGAAACTATATCCTTATTTTCTAAACTACCATTATTTATAAATTGATTAGCTAAAAATTGAATCGCGTTCTTAACAATCTCGTTTGTTTTTGCATCAGATTTAATCAATATTGAGTTTCCTCTAGAATACAAACTCGACTTGGTAATTTTTTCTAACTCTTTGAGGTTTTTATTAAACTCCCCAACCACTCCCATCAATAAATCATTATCGTGAAAAATAACACTTAAAGAATTATTATCCGAATACACAAACTTTAGTGAAGTATCATGGTTTTTTTTTATTAATCCACTCAATTATTATGCTACCTTCTGATTAAAGTTATCAATTTTTTCTCCAAATAAAGTACTTCTATTACTTCGCTTAATTTTAACAGAAACTATTTTTCCAATATCACTTTTTTTACCATTAAATATAACTGATGTCATATATTCAGAACGTCCAAAAATCTGAGTTTTATCTTCACTTAAATTTTCAGCTAAAACATTTAAAGTTTTATTTTCTAATGATTTATTCACGGCAATTTGATTTTCAAATAACAGATTTTGAACTTCCTGTAATCTTTCCATTGAAATTTTTTTGTCTATTAACTCCAAATCTGCAGCAATTGTACCAGGCCTTGGACTAAAGATGAAAGAATACGAGTTTATAAATTTAACTTTTTTTATTAAATCTAACGTATCATTAAAATCTTGCTTTTGCTCACCAGGATAACCAATAATAAAGTCGCTAGAGAACTCAATATTTGAATTTATCTTTTTAAGTCTATCAAACGTCTCTAAATATTCTTTAATAGAATGTTTTCTATTCATTAGCTTTAAAATCTTATCAGATCCACTTTGAACAGGTAAGTGAACTAGTGGCATAAGTTTTTTTGTAAACATATAAACTTCAATCAAATCTTCTGTCATATCCTTAGGATGAGATGTTGTATATCTAACTCTCTCTAATCCAGATAGCTTTTCAATTTCTAATATCAAATTTGATAATCTGTATCCTGAATTATTATAAGCGTTAACATTCTGACCAAGTAAAGTTATTTCTTTAGCACCATTATCAACTAAATATTTTGCTTCATCTAAAACTTGATTAAAGGGTCTCGAGCACTCTGGACCTCTTGTATATGGAACCACACAAAAATGACAGAATTTATCACAACCTTCTTGAATAGTTAAAAAAGATGAAACTTTACCAGAGTCATTTCTAATTTTACTTAAATAGTCAAATTTAGAAATTGGGTCAAAATTTGTTTCTTCTATTTTTTTCTTTTTTTTAAAATAGTTCGTAATCAAATCATTAATTTTATGGTAAGATTGAGGACCTACAATTAAATCTATATAGGGTTCTCTCTTTAACATTTCTTGATTTTCAGCTTGAGCAACACATCCTGTAATAATTACTAATGGTTTTTTTTTAAATCTAAAAATTTTTTTAACTCTACCAATTTCATGATAAACTTTTTCTTTAGCTTTATCTCTTATATGACAAGTATTCAATAAATAACAATCCGCATCATCACAATTATCTATTTTCTCAAAACCAATTTTTTTAACAGAATCAAAAATCCTGTTCGAATCATACTCATTCATTTGGCAACCGAAGGTTTTAATAAATATTTTTTGATACATATTTTTAGGGTTTTTTCTTGACCCCATATAATTCCAATTTGTGATCCACGAGGGTGTATCCATATTTTTCTGCAACTTTCTTTTGAAGCAACTCAATATCTTCATCTACAAATTCAATTATCTCACCCGTTTTAACATCAATTAAATGATCGTGGTGACTTTCTTGAATTTGTTCATATCTTGCTTTACCTGCTTTAAAATCATGCTTGACTAAAATACCTGCCTCCTCAAGAATTTTTACAGTTCTATAAACAGTAGCTATACTTATTTTGGGATCAATTTTAGAAACTCTATTATAAAGCTCATCAACGTCTGGATGATCTGACTCTCCATAAATTTCTTTGGACTCAGAGAGAATTTTTACTATTACTCTTCTTTGGTCAGTAAGTTTGACACCCTTAGCTAAACATTTTTGTTCAATTGTATCTGACATAACTGATTTTATCTTATATAAATAGGATTAATCAAATTTTTTTTAACCCTAAATTTATTGCATAGATTAGGAATATTTTCATATTTTATTTCATTTTTTCCAAAATCTTTAAAACTATAGCAATAGTAATCAATTTGTATTGCTAAGTGTATAGCTTTAATTGTTGAAAATGAATTTCTGATACCAGCAAAACTACCTGGACCTCTATTTACATAAATACTAGAAAGATCACTTATACTGAGATTTTTTGAATTCAAAAAATCATTTATTAGAACAACCATTTTATCAAAATTAACTTTAGTATTTTGATGACTAATACTATAATTATTATCTTTACTAATTATCATGAAAAAAATTTCATTTTTAGTTGCGTCTATTATCAGTTTATTCATTTTTCAAATATCTTTTTTTTTAAACAATTGTAATTCAGAAGATATGAATAGCAAATCTTTTTCAAATGATAGTGGAGTTTTATCATTGATGTACCACCGTTTTAATGAAAATAAATATCCTTCGACAAATATAAGGATGAATATTTTTGATGAACAAATGCAAATAATAAAGAGTCATGGATATGAATTTTACAATCCGAAACTTTTTGAAAGAGAATTTGACATAACTAAAAATAAAAAAAAAATACTGATTACAATTGATGATGGGTTTCAGTCTTTTTATGAGGAAGCTTGGCCTTATTTAAAAGAAAACAATATACCATTTATTTTATTTATTTCAACAGAGCCTGTTGGAAGAAAAGGTTATATGACATGGAGTCAAATTTTAGAAATTGAAAATTCTAAAATAGGCACTATCGGACACCATTCTCATACTCATAAATATCTTATAGATATGACAAAAAAAGATTTTATTAATGACATCGAAATAGCTAGTAAAATTTTTAAAAAAAGGCTAGGCTATGTCCCATCTATATTTTCATATCCATTTGGCGAATATTCGAAATTTATGAAAGATTATATTTCTAATAAATTCACTTTGGCTTTTGGTCAACATTCTGGAATTATAGATTTAAATAAAGATAGATACGAGTTACCAAGATTTCCGATAAATGAGAAATACGGTGACTTAAAAAGGTTTAAATCACTTATAGATTATTCACCACTAGAATATCGTTCCTTAATACCTGAGGAAAAAAAACTGACTAAAGAAACCAATCCTCCAAAAATAATTGTTGAGTTTTTCGATGAGCAAAAAAACATCAAAGATATAATTTGTTACTCTAACGATGGGGGAATCTGGAAAAAATCAAATTTATTATTCAAAGACAACGTTCTCGAAATAAATTTTTTAAATACTTTTATTCCTCGTAGAGGAAGAATAAATTGTTCTCTAAATCAAAATGGAAAATGGAGATGGTTTGGAACACAATTTACAATAAGGGAAAACTAAATTAAACTCTCAAGCTCTATGCTTGATGGTAGTAGCTTAGCATCATCAAAATCTTTTAGATTATTTTGTTTTATAATTTGTTGCAAAACATCTACATACTTTTTGCCAGTTTCTGCATATGAATTTAAATAATTTGATAATATAATACTATCTAGACCAATCCCTTGATCTCTTAAGTCTGCTCTTGCTTCTCTAAATTTTTGATAAGTTTTATGAGTATTTAAGTTTCTTTGATAAGCTCTTACAGATGCTTGTAGCACATTAAATTTCATTACTTTATGACCTTGATTATTATCAGCTTCTTTAGGCTTTAGTCCCTCGCCAGACCAAGTCCATTGTCCAAAAAGTGCATTTCCCTCTTGTGCAAATCTAGATGTTCCCCAACCAGTCTCCTTTGCTGCTTGAGCTATTGCTAAAGAAACTGGTATTTCATCCATTCTTATTTTTAAAATTGATAAATCCTTTGATGGTATTCCATATTGTTTATACTTTTTATCTAACCATTTTTTTTCTAAATTAGAATTACTACTTTTATTAATAATTGTAAAAAGTCTTTTTCTATCTAATTTTATGTTATTATTTTCTTTTAAAATTAATGGCAAAATAATTTGAATAAAAAATTCTTTTCTTTTTTTTGTGTTCTCAATCATCTTAATTTCATTCGGAAGCAAAGTGAGAGCTACAGGTTTTACTAATTTTTTTTCCCTCACATCGTCAAGCGTATAATTAGTATCTTCAAAAAGTTGCTTTATAGTTGATGCGTTAAGTCTTACAGTATCAGTTTCTAAATCATTCAAACTAAAAATATCAACTAACAAATCATTTTCATTTAAGGCTTGGTTTTGATCATTAGTATCGTTTGCCTTATTGTTGAGGGTGTAGACTAAGACTGCTTTTGAATTATTTTGGAACTCTAAATTATTTATTTTTAAAAATTGAGCAATCAATGGCACAAAATAAAAAAAAGATATTGTTAATATTGAGCTTATGAAAATCCTGGGAAGAGAGCCAATTTTTTTCTGATCAAAATATTTTAAAGACCCTTTTATCATTTTAAACTGCCTCTACACTTTTTATTTCAGGTATGTAATGACATAAGAGATTTTGAACACCTTGCTTTAAAGTCATTTTAGAGCTCGGGCAACCTGAGCAACTTCCTTGTAGTTGAACTTTAACTACACCATCTTTAAATTCTTTAAATCTAATGTCCCCCCCATCTTTAGCTACTGCAGGTCTTATTTTCTCATCCAATAATTTAACAATTTTTTTTTCTATTGTTTCTAAATTTTCTGGTTTCTCGAATATATCTTTTTCTATTACAAACTCCTTTCCTTTAGAATAAAAATCGTTAATTAATGAAATTATTATATGTTTAATATGTTCCCAGGCAATATCGCTTTTTTTATTTACAGATATAAAATCTTTTCCTAAAAAAATAGTTTCTACACCATCAACAGATAATAAATTTTTAATCAACTCATTATTTGTTTTATTTTTTGCTGATATTTCAAATGAACCATTGTTTGATACTATCTTACCGGGCAAAAATTTTAATGAATTAGGATTTGGTGTAGTTTCTGTCTGTACGAACATGATTTATATATAATCAATAATTTATAAATTGAAACTTGAATATAAGGATTTATCTAAAAACCCACTATTTCACGAATATTTTTCATTTTTTTTGTAGCAATTTCATTGGCTTTTTCGAATCCATTACTAAGTATTTTATCAAGATAACCTTTATCGCCTAACAACTTTTTGATTTCTAATGATATTGGACCAATTTTGTCAACCAATTCTTGAGACAAATTTTCTTTAAATTCTGAGAAGTTTTTTCCAGCAAAATTTTTAATAGTTTTTTCAAGATCAGAATTTTTTAAACTAGAATAGATTCCTAAAAGATTTTTTGCCTCAGGTCTATTTTCTAATTCATTAAAATTATTTGGTAACGGTAATGTATCTGTTTTTGACTTCTTAATTTTACTAATTATCTGATCTTCGTCGTCAGTTAAATTTATCCTACTAAAATCTGACAAATCAGATTTGCTCATTTTTTTTAAACCATCTTTAAGACTCATAATTCTGGAAAAATCTTTTTGAATTAAAGGCTCTGGAACTTTAAAAAAATTATCAGCCGCAAAATCTATATTAAATTTTTGAGCTATATCTCTACAAAGCTCTAAATGTTGTTTTTGATCATTTCCAACTGGGACATGAGTAGAGTCATATAGTAGTATATCTGCAGCCATTAAAACTGGATAAGAATATAATCCAAGGCTAGCCTTTTCCTTATCTTTGCCTGCTTTTTCTTTAAATTGAGTCATTCTATTAAGCCATCCTGTCCTAGCAACACAACCTAAAACCCACGCAGCCTCTGAGTGGGCTGAAACAGTTGATTGATTAAATATAATACTTTTGTTTGCGTCAATACCGCTCGCTAAAAACGTTGCAACTGTCTCTCTTATATTGCTTCTTAACTCTTTTGGATTTTGTTTAACAGTAATAGCATGTAAATCAACAACACAAAAAATACATTTGTTTTCTTCATCATTATTTAATTCAACAAAATTTTTTATTGCTCCTAAATAATTACCTAAATGAAGATTACCTGTTGGTTGGACACCTGAAAAAATTTTTTTTTTCATAAATTAATACTTTAATTTAAGATCTTTGAAATTAAAAGCTTTGATAAAGTATGTTGCTAATAAATAGAATATTAAAGCTAAAATTGCAGACAAAATAAGATAAAAAGATTTAAAACCATAATAGTACATTAATTGATTTTCAAAAACTAATATGAGGTATTTAAAAAATAGCCCCATCATAACTGATGCAAATATTATTTTAAAAAATTTTATAAAAAATATATCATTTAATTTAAATAAATTTTGATTTCTTAAAAAAATAAATAATGTGATTGCGTTAAACCAAGAGGAAATAGTAGTTGCTATAGGAATAATTATAAAACCTATATCTCTAAAAAAATAAATACTAATAACAATATTTAAAATTACTGATATGAGTGAGATATAAAAAGGTGTTATTGTATCTTTATTTGCAAAGAAAAAACTTGAAAAAACTTTAATTGAAGCAAAAGCTGGAAGACCTAAACTAAAAAAATACAGAGCTTTTGCAGAATTATATACATCAACCTCTTTAAAAGAACCATATCCAAATAATGCTGATATAATTTCTTGGGAGCCTATTAATAATGCTGCTGAAGCAGGTAAGCTTAAAAACATACTAAATTCAAGAGCCTTATTTTGAATTAATGAAACTTTATTCTTTTTATTTTGTTGAACAAAATTTGAAAGTTTAGGAAGAATAACAACGCTGATGGCTATACCTGCTATGGCTAAATTTATTTGATAAATTCTATCTGCATAATAAAGATAAGAAACCGCACTTGCTTGGAAAGATGCTATAATGGTTCCTACGAGTATATTTATCTGTGTTACACCTGAAGAAAAAATACTAGGTAAAAGTTTTTTAAAAAAAAGTTTTACTTCTTTAGGAAGTTTAAAGTTGAAATCAAACTTTACTGAAAAAAATTTATAGGCAAACTTATATAAAAAAATTAATTGTAAAAAACCAGCTAAAGACACTCCATAAGAGAGGTAATATATAAGTTGATCATTAAGTATTTTCCCAAAAATAAGAATCGCTATCAAAATTATGTTTAAAATAATCGGTGCAGCTGATGCAGCTGCAAATTTATTATGAGAATTAAGAATTGCAGAAAAAAAAGATGATAAACTCACAAAAAATAAAAAGGGAAACATTATTCTAGTAAGATTTACTGCTAGTTCAATTTTTTTATCGTCTTCTGTAAAACCGGGTGCGATTAAACCTACGAAAATAGGCATAAATATTTCAATGATCAAAACTAAAAGAAATAAAAATAAAAATAATAAATTAAATATTTCCCCAGCGAATTTTTTTGATTTTGATCTTCCTTTAATTAACTCTGATGTGTAAATAGGGACAAAAGCAGCATTAAAAGTTCCCTCTGCAAATAATCTACGAAAGGTATTTGGTATTCTAAAAGCAACAAAAAATACATCCGCAAGAAAGCTTGTTCCTAAAAAAATAGCAATTAAAATATCTCTTAAATAACCAAGTAATCTACTTATTATAGTATAAAAACCAAAAGTCCCTGTTGACTTAATTAAGTTCATAAATCATATTAGTCTTAATTTAAGGCCATTTGTACACCTAATTAACATAAATGAAAAAAACAAAAGTTGATCACTACACTGACAAGGAAGCTTTGGAATTCCATAGTCATAAAAAACCAGGAAAAATTGAGATTTCCTCTTCAAAAAATATGACTACCAAAAGAGATCTAGCTTTAGCATACTCTCCTGGAGTGGCAGCACCAGTTAGAGCTATAAGTAATGATCCTGATGCAGCATATGATTATACCAGTAAGGGAAATCTTGTAGCTGTAATTAGTAATGGCTCAGCAATACTTGGAATGGGAAACTTAGGTGCATTAGCCTCAAAGCCTGTAATGGAAGGAAAGGCCGTTTTATTTAAAAGATTTGCTGATATCGACTCAATAGATCTTGAGATAGACTCAACTGACCCAAATGAAATAATTAATAGTATTAAAAATTTTTCTCCAAGTTTTGGTGGAATAAACCTTGAAGATATTGCTGCACCAGATTGTTTTGTGATAGAAAAAAAACTTAAAGAAATTTTAGATATACCAGTTTTTCATGATGACCAACATGGTACAGCCATAATCACAACAGCGGCACTTATAAATGCTTTAAATATAAGTCAAAAATCGGTTGATAAAGTTAAAATTGTCATTAATGGAGCAGGGGCTTCTGCTATGGCCTGCGCAGATTTATTTAAGAAAAGTGGAGTGCCCCAAAAAAACTTAGTAATGGTTGATAGGATTGGTGTCATTTACAGAGGACGAGAGAATTTAAATCAATGGAAGTCAAATCATGCTATAGATACAAAAAATCGTTCTTTAGATGACGCTATTAATAATGCTGATGTTTTTTTAGGTTTATCGGCTAAGGGAGCGTTGACAAAAAATATGGTTAAGAAAATGGCAAAGAATCCAATAATATTTGCTTGTGCAAATCCAGACCCTGAAATTACTCCAGAGGAAATCGAGGAAGTAAGAGGTGATGCAATAATAGCAACTGGAAGATCTGATTATCCAAATCAAGTAAATAATCTGATTGGTTTTCCCTATATCTTTAGAGGTGCTTTAGATGTCAGATCAAAAACTATAAATGAAGAAATGAAAGTAGCTGCAGCGAATGCCATAGCAAACTTAGCAAAAGAGGATGTGCCAGATGAAGTTGTAGCTGCTATGGGTGGTGAAAGACCACACTATGGTAAAGACTATATAATTCCATCTACATTTGATCCTAGATTGATAAGTGTTATCCCCGCAGCTGTTGCAAAAGCTGCTATGGAAACTGGTGTTGCAAGAATCAAAATTAATAATTTTGAAATTTATAAAGAACAATTGAAACAAAGATTAGATCCAACAGTAACAATTATGCAAGGTATAAACTCTTATATAAGAAAAAAACCAAAAAAAATAGTTTTCGCTGACGGTGAAGATGAAAATATGCTCAAAGCAGCGATAGCATTTAAGAACTCAAAATTAGGTATTCCAATTTTAATTGGAAAAGAGGAAAAAATTAAAGATCAAATTAAAAAAATTGGTTATAACGAAAATTTTGATATTGAAATAGTAAATTCTAAGGACTCCGAAAAAAGAGAGAAATATGTCAAATATATTTTTAAAAGACTTCAAAGAGAGCAAGGAATGCTGGAAAGAGATTGTGACAGACTAATTAGAAATGATAGAGTTATTTGGGCTGCATGCATGGTTGCATCTGGTGACAGTGACGCTATGATCACAGGAAACACTCGAAGATATTCGTCCTCATTAGAAAAAATAACTAAAGTAGTCAATCCAAGAAAAGGTGAGATTATGTTTGGACTAAACTTGGTAGTAAACAGGGGTAAAACGATTTTCATGTGCGATACCTCAGTTATTGAATACCCTGATGCAGATCAATTGGCTGAGATGGCTATATCAGCTGCTAGAGTCGTTAGACTTTTCGGATTTGATCCTAAAGTGGCTTTTTTATCACATTCTACTTTTGGTCAACCACAAACAGATAGAACAAAAAGAATTAGTGATGCAGTTAACTTACTAAGAAAAAAAAAGGTTGATTTCAAATTTGACGGAGAGATGCAGCCCGATGTTGCCCTTGAGGACATCTATAAAGAACTTTATCCTTTTTCTGAAATAGTGGGAAATTCAAATGTTTTAATAATGCCAAGCCAGCATAGTGCTGCTATTTCTTATAAGATGATCAAGTCTATGAGTAGAGCAAAATTGATCGGTCCTTTATTAATTGGTTTGGGATTGCCAATTGAAATAGCGCCGCTTAGATCTTCTACATCAGAAATTATTAATTTAGCATCTATTGCTGCATATTCTGCAGATGTTATAGATTATAAAAAATAACTTAATTTTTCTGAATTCTTAAATTTTCAACAAGCATTATGCTTGCTATAACATTTTCAACATCAGTAATATTTTTAGCTTTACTTATAACAAGATCTCTCTCAGTTGATGTCATTGAGATACCATAAATGTAAATTTTTTTATTATATGTGTCAATTTGATAATTAGTTGCTTTTATATTCTTGTCTAGAATTAATGATGTTCTCAATTGTGATGTGATTAAAACATCTTTAGCAGATTTTTTTAAATCAAATTTTTCCTTAACTCTAATATCATTTCTTACAGATCTTACTCCCTGAGTCTCCCATGCTAATTTGGTTAATTTAAGTTTCTCCTCAGGATCATCAACTTTTCCTGTTAAAAAAATTCTTCCATCTAAAACTTTTGACTTCACTGAAAAAAAATAGTTTTTATCTGCTAATAAGATCCTAGCAGATAAGCTTTTTTGCATAATAGAGTCATCTATTTGCGTTCCAACAGATCTTGGATCAAATGCAATACTTACTCCGGTACCAAAAATTCCTTTAGAAGAAACTCCAACACATCCTGATAATATAAGAGATATAGACAATATTAATAAAAATTTATTTTTCATTTTTTGATTTAATACAAAATTCATAAATTTCTTTTTTCGATAAGTTTTGATCCTTATTAATTAAATCTATTATCTCTTTAATAGTTAATTTATTAATTATTTTGTGTATTGTTTTTTTATCAGATTCTGAGAGAGTTTGCGAAGTTTTATCTTTAAATTTTTTTTCTGAAATCACAATTGTCATTTCTCCCTTATTTTTGATATTTAATTCTTCAAGTTTATCTACATCGGTTCGAATAAGTTCTTCGAAATATTTCGTCATCTCTCTACAAATAAGTATTTTTCTTCCAGAAAAATTTTTTCTTATATATGGAATAATTTTTTGTATCTTTTTTGGAGAAATAAAGAAAACCAAAGATGAATCTAACTGAGACAATCTTTTCAAATCTTTCTCTAGACTCTTTTTTTTTTCAGGAAAAAAGCCGTAAAAAAAAAATTTTTCAGAAAAACCACTTACAGAAATTGCAGAAATAACTGATGATGGACCAGGTAAAGGTATAATCTTAATTTTATTTTCAACACACGCATTAATAAGGACACAGCCCGGGTCGGAAATGCCCGGAGTGCCGGCGTCAGAGATTAATGAAACGATTTGCCCATTTTTTAAATATTTAAGTATTTTGTTTAAGTTTTTTTTTTCATTGAATTTATGATTTGATATTAGTTTGGAACTTATTTTATATTTATCAAGCAGTATCTTAGATATCCTAGTATCTTCACATAAAATAAAATCCGATTTATTCAATGTATTTAAAGCTCTAAGTGTTATATCCTCTAAATTTCCTATTGGAGTTGATACTATATAAAGGCCTTTTACAATTTCATTGTTTTGGGTTTGAGAATTTACAATCATAATTTAAAATAAATAATATAATATCATTAAAATGTATAAAATTTTTAGAATTATTTTTTTTTTATTTTTTGGAATTTTATTCTTATTTACAGAAGAAATTTCAGCAGAAGAAAAGATCAAGATTGGTCTATTGGTTCCAATAACTGGTGAGAATAAAGAATTAGGTCAACAAATCATAAAGTCAACGAGAATTGCACTAAAAGATATAAATGAAGAAAAGTTAGAGATACATCTTAAGGATACTAATTCAAATCCAAATAAAACTTTAAAGTCTGCGAATGAATTGAAACAGTTGGGTGTCAAAATAGTTATCGGTCCTGTATTTTATAAAAGTTTAACTTATCTAGAGGAAATAGAAGAAATTACTTTTTTATCCCTAACGAATAAAACTATCAATCTTCCTAAGAATGTAGTTAGTGGAGGGATAAATGCAACTTCCCAGTTATTAACAATAAGAAAATTTATTGATTTAAATGAAATAAAAGAAACTATAATTTTAACACCAGAGGGTGACTATGAAAGTGAAATAAAAAAAGCAATAAATAATTCAAAAATAGAAATTTCAAAACACCATATTTATAATACTGAACCAACTAAGCTTACTGAACAAATTGAAAAAATTACAAATTACAGTGACAGAAAACAAAATTTAGAGGATGAAAAAAAAAGAGTTGAAAACTCAGATTTGGCTAATAAGGAAAAACTTCTAGAGAAATTAGAAAAAATTTATACAATTGGAGATGTAAATTTTGACTCAGTTATTATTTCAGATTTTGATGAGAATTTAAAAAGCATAATCACGTCTCTTTTGTACGCTGATGTTTCTCCTGAAAAAAAATACATAATAACATTCAATCAATGGTTTAATAAAAGTTTACTTTCTGATGAAACAATTCAACCCATATATTACCCTTCGATAAACCAAAAAAACTTACAGAATTTTGAAAATAGATTTCAAAAAGAATTTAATAAATTTCCAAGTTATTTATCTTTGTTAAGTTATGATTTTATTGGTCTTGTGTACTATTTGTCGCTAAAAAATGACTTAAAGAATACATCAACATTGTTTAAAAATAAAAATACTTTTAAAGGTAAGATAGGTATTTTTGATATAGAAAATAATAAAATTAATCATAGATTAAATTTTTATAAAATTGAAAATAAATTGCTTAAAAAAATTTTTTAATTTTAACAAAGGCTTTATATCTGTGATCTAACTTAAATTTTTGTGACGCTTTCATTTCACCAAATGTTTTATTCATATTTAAAGGAACAAAAATTGGATCGTATCCAAAACCGTTTTTACCTCTTGGTTCATTTGAAATTTTTCCCTCAATTTTTCCTTTTACACAAGCAATTTTTTTATTTAAATAACTAATTGATAATACGCAAATGAAGCGTGCCTTTATTTTTTTATTTTTCCAAAATTTATCTTTTTTATTTAATTCACTATAAACTTTTTTTATAGCCTTGTTAAAATCTGAGTCCCTTCCACCCCATCTTGAGGAATAAATACCTGGTTTTTTATTTAAAATATCAATCTCTAGACCGGAGTCATCAGCAAGACAAATCAAATTGGTTTTTTTAGAAAAATATTTAGATTTGATTAGGGAGTTAGCCTCAAAAGTTTTGCCATTTTCAATGGGACTTTTAAGTTTAAAGTCAGAGGCTGATTGTATTTTGATATTTTTAGGTAATAAATCACGAATTTCTCTTAATTTTCCCTTGTTATTTGTGCCTATAACTAGTTTTTTAATTTTTTTATTTCGCATCTAGAAATTTTAGATTTTCTTACCATATAAAGTTTCATGGAAAAAGAGCAAAACAATGAAACTATAAAAAATCAATCTGATCAAAAAAATAATCAAGAGTTAAAATCTACTAATAATGATAACGAAGTCAGTAAAGGGTCTGATGATGAGGAGGTAATAAAAAAAGAAGAGTCTGAAAAAAAGATTTTAGAACTTGAAGATAAATTATCGAGAACTCTAGCAGAAATGGAAAACCAGAGAAGAAGATTTGAAAAAGAAAAGGAAGATGCATATGAATATGGAGGTTTTGCTTTAGCTAAGGAATGTTTAAATTTGATAGACAATCTTGAAAGATCTAAACAAATATTAGAAAATGATGAGGCTTTGAAAGATTCTGAGGCATTAAAAAAAACTTTAGAGCATTTAGACATAATAAACAAAGATTTAATTTCTATTTTTTCTAAAAACAAAATTAAACCAATTGAAAGTTTAAATAAAAAATTAGACCCCAATTTTCATCAAGCTATGATGGAAATAGAAGATAATCAAAAAGAACCTGGTACAATAGTAAAAGAAATACAAAAGGGATTTACTATTAAAGAAAGGCTGTTAAGGCCTTCATTGGTATGTGTCTCAAAAAAAAATGAAAAAAGTAGTGAAAATAGTGAGAAAAACAAAGAAAACTCTGATGATAAATAATATTTATGCCAACTTGTAGAATTCAATTTAAACCCTATATGAGAGTATATAAAACATAAAAAAATGAGCAAAATTATTGGAATAGATTTAGGTACAACAAATTCTTGTGTTGCTATAATGGAGGGTTCTCAAGCTAAAGTTTTAGAGAATGCTGAAGGTGCAAGAACAACACCATCTGTTGTGGCTTTTACTGAAAAAAATGAAAAGTTAATTGGACAACCAGCAAAAAGACAAGCTGTAACAAATCCAGAAAATACTATTTTTGCAGTTAAAAGATTAATAGGAAGAAATTTTGATGACCCGACTGTAAAAAAAGATATTGAGGCAGCTCCATTCAAAATTGTTAACTCCGAAAAGGGTGACGCATGGATAGAGGCTAAAAATGAGAAATATTCACCATCTCAGATATCAGCTTTTATACTTCAAAAGATGAAGGAGACAGCTGAAAAGTATTTAGGACAATCAGTTACTAAAGCTGTAATTACTGTCCCAGCTTACTTTAATGATGCTCAAAGACAAGCAACTAAAGATGCAGGAAAAATTGCTGGTCTTGAAGTTTTAAGAATTATTAATGAACCAACTGCGGCTTCTCTAGCATATGGTTTAGATAAAAAACAAAACAAAAAAATTGCTGTATATGATTTAGGTGGAGGGACTTTCGATGTTTCCATTCTTGAATTAGGTGACGGGGTTTTTGAAGTTAAATCTACTAATGGTGATACATTTCTAGGTGGAGAAGATTTTGATAATGCTGTGGTGGAATACTTAATTTCTGAATTCAAAAAAGATAGTGGTATTGATTTAAAATCAGATAAACTTGCGTTACAAAGACTGAAAGAGGCTGCTGAAAAGGCAAAAATAGAATTATCAGCTGCTGAACAAACAGATATTAACCTTCCATTTATAACAGCTGATAAGACTGGTCCAAAACATATTAATTTAAAAATGACTAGGGCAAAACTTGAAGCTTTAGTCGAAGATTTAATATCTAGAACTATTCCACCATGTAAAACTGCATTAAAAGATGCTGGCATTTCAGCAAGTGAAGTTGATGAAATTGTAATGGTGGGTGGTATGACTAGAATGCCTAAAGTTGTAAATGAAGTTAAAAATTTCTTTGGTAAAGAACCAAATAAAAGTGTTAATCCAGATGAAGTTGTAGCAATGGGTGCAGCAATCCAAGCAGGTGTATTGCAAGGAGATGTAAAAGATGTGCTATTATTAGATGTAACTCCACTATCTTTAGGAATAGAAACTTTGGGAGGAGTCTCAACAAAGCTTATTGAAAAAAATACAACAATACCAACCAAAAAAAGCCAAGTTTTTTCCACAGCCGAAGATAATCAGCCTGCAGTTTCGATAAGAGTTCTTCAAGGTGAAAGAGAAATGGCAACTGATAATAAATTATTAGGTAATTTTGAATTAGTTGGTATCGCTCCTGCTGCTAGAGGAGTGCCACAAATTGAGGTAACTTTTGATATTGACGCGAATGGAATTGTTAATGTGTCCGCTAAAGACAAAGGCACTGGTAAAGAACAAAAAATTCAAATTCAAGCATCTGGTGGTTTAAGTGATCAGGAAATTGAAAAAATGGTCAAAGACGCTGAGGCTAATAAAGAAGCTGATAAAAAGAAAAGAGAGTCAGTTGATGTTAGAAACCAGGCAGATACTTTAATTCATTCAACAGAGAAAAACCTTAAAGAGCATGGTTCTAAAATTTCAGATGCTGAAAAAAAAGCAATTGAAGATGGGTCCCTTGCATTGAAAGAGTCTTTAAAAAAAGAGGATATTGAAGATATTAAAAAGAAAACTGAGGCTCTGGTTCAAGCTTCAATGAAACTTGGAGAGGCTATTTATAAATCACAACAAAACACTAAACCAGACTCTGGTAAAGATGATGGTAAAGATGAAAAGGATAAAAAAGACGATAATGTTGTTGATGCGGATTTTGAGGAAGTAAAAGACGATAATAAAGAAAAAAGCGCTTAACTGACATCTATTTGTCCAGGTTAATACATGGCTAAAAGAGATTATTATGATGTCCTAGGTGTAAATAGAGAAGCGAGTCCCGATCAACTTAAATCAGCTTATCGAAAATTAGCAGTTAAATATCATCCTGATAAAAATCCTGGTGACAAAAAAGCTGAAGACAAATTTAAAGAAGCAAGTGAGGCTTACGGTGTGCTCTCGGATAAATCTAAGAAAGAAAACTACGACAACTTTGGACACGCTGCTTTTGAAAATGGTGGTGGAGGCCGAGGAGGTTTTGGGGGTTTTAGTGGTGCAGATTTTTCAGATATATTTGAGGATTTTTTTGGAGACTTCGGCGGAGGTGGTAGAAGAAGCTCAAGAGAAAGAAATTCAAATAATAGAGGTTCAGATCTTAGATATGACCTATCAATAACATTGGAGGAAGCATATTCAGGAAAAAAACAAAATATACAATTTTCTACATCAGAAAGATGTGGCACTTGCAAAGGTAATGGCTCAAAGCCTGGATCAAGTCCAGATAGATGTAGTTACTGTGGAGGAAGTGGAAGAGTTCGGTCGAATCAAGGTTTTTTTACTGTTCAACAAACTTGTCCTCAGTGTGCCGGTAATGGAGAAGAAATAACTAATCCATGTTCAGATTGTAATGGTCAAGGAAACAAACAAACTAACAAAAAAATATCAGTTACTATCCCAAAAGGTGTAGACGACGGAACAAGAATTAGATTGGCTGGAAAAGGTGAGGCTGGCACAAGAGGTGGTGGCGCAGGTGATCTATATTTGTTTGTTAATGTTAAATCTCATGAACTTTTCAAAAGATCAGATGTAAATTTATTTTTTGAATTTCCAATTTCTATAGCAGATGCTTCCCTTGGAACAACAATAGAAATACCAACAATTGACGGAAAAAAAGCTAAAATTAAAATACCAGAAGGAACTCAGGATGGTAAACAATTTAGATTACGGGGCAAAGGAATGCCTTTTATTCGAAAGGGAGATTTTGGAGATTTATATGTACAAGTTAAAACTGAAATTCCAGTGTATTTAAATAGAGAACAAAAAGAATTGCTAGAAAGATTTAGAAAAATAGAAAATGAAAAATCAAACCCAAGCATTAAGAGATTTTTTCAAAGAGCTAAAGATTTTTGGCAAAGTTAAAAAGTGGGATTAGAACAAATAATTCCTGCTTTTTTTTTAATTGCCATTTTGATTTTAGTACTTCCTAATTTCTTAAAATCAAATTCGAAATCTCAACAATTTTTTAAAAATTTAGTCGTTTGGGCTATAATTGTTGTCACTGTAGTGATAATTTCGTATCTTATCTTTAAATGAAAAAAATAAACTTAGCAATAACTGGCTGTATGGGTAGAATGGGTCAACAGATAATTAAATCTGCAAAATCTGACAAAAGTTTTAGATTGACCAGTCTAACTGAAAGTAAAAAAATAAATAAGAAAATTAATGGTCTTAAAATTAATTTGAATACAGAGGAGTCTTTAAAAAAAGCGAATGTAATAATAGATTTTACAACTCCAAAATGTACATTTCAAATTCTTAAAATTGCATTAAAACAAAAAAAAAGGGTAGTTATAGGCACAACAGGTTTTTCTAAAAAAGAGGAAAATTTAATTAAAAAATTTTCTAAAAAAATACCTATTTTAAAATCTGGTAATATGAGTTTAGGAATTAACCTTTTAATGTTCTTGACTGAAATTGCTTCAGGCATATTAGACAAAAAATTTTTAAGTAAAGTTTATGAAGTACACCATAAACACAAAAAAGATTATCCTTCTGGAACTGCTTTAATGTTAGGTAAAGGTATTGCCACAGGTAAAAAAAAAAATTTTTATAATTTAATAGGTAAAAAATATCTCAATAAAAAAACTTTCCCTTATAGTAATAAGATTAACTTTAATTCAATAAGAAAAGGAGAAATTATAGGCGAGCATGAGGTCAAGTTTTCAAGTGGCAAAGAAATTATTGTCCTAAATCATGAGGCTTTTGATAGAGCTTTATATTCTGAGGGTGCATTGTCAGCCGCAAAATGGTTAATGAATAAAAAACCAGGACTTTATTCCATGAGAGACCTTATGAAATTTAAGTAATGAATGAAATTCAAAGAGCAAAAATTGTTCTAAAAATTTTAGAAAAGACTTATCCAAAAATAAGAGTGCCTTTGAAAAGTAGAAACGTTTTTACGCTATTAGTATCGGTTTTACTTTCTGCACAATGCACTGATGTTAATGTAAATAATGTTACTAAAAATATATACCTAAAGTATCATAAACCAGAACATTTTGTTAAATTGGGGCGAAAAAAAATTGAAAAATTAATTAAAAAAATTGGAATTTTTAGAGTTAAAGCCAAAAGCATATTTAATCTTTCACGTATAATAATCAGAGATTATAATGGCAAAGTGCCTAAGACATTTGAACAGTTAGAGAAACTTCCTGGAGTAGGTCATAAAACTGCAAGTGTTGTAATGTCTCAAGGTTTTGGTCATCCTGCTTTTCCAGTGGATACACATATACATCGATTGGCTCAAAGATGGGGCTTGAGCAATGGTAAAAATGTAGTTCAAACAGAAAAAGATTTGAAAAGATTGTTTCCGAAAAAAAATTGGAACAAGCTTCACCTTCAAATTATTTTTTATGGAAGGGAATATTGTAAAGCAAGAAATTGTTATGGAATTACTTGTAAAATTTGCACAACTTGTTATCCTGACCGTAAAAAACCAATTAAAACTAAAAAAGCCTAAAATGAAAATTCTTGGCATAGGAAATGCAATTGTAGATGTTGTCTGCAAAGTAAATGAAACTTTCATTTCTAAAAATGATCTAACTAAAGGTACAATGAAATTGATTTTTGATGAGAATGAATTCAAAAATTTATTGTCTAACCTAAAAATAGAAAAAACTGTTTCTGGCGGATCAGTAGCTAATTCGATAGTAGGTTTGTCACAACTTGGAAATGATGTTGGATTTATCGGAAAAGTTTCAAATGATGATTTTGGACATAAATATGAAGAAGGATTAAAAAAAGAAAATGTAAGATATATTTATTCAAAAAAAAAAGAAATGTTACCAACTGGTACATGTCTGATTTTAGTAACACCCGACTCAGAACGAACTATGTGCACTTTTTTAGGAACAGCAGGTAAAATTAGTGAGAACGATATTAATATAGAGACAATTAAGGAAACTGAGATGGTTTTTTTAGAGGGATATTTATGGGATGAGGGAGAGCCTAAAAAGGCCTTTGATAAGGCTATTCTTAATGCCAATAAAGTTGCAATGTCTCTATCAGATCAATTTTGTGTAGACAGACATAAACATCATTTTCTTGAGCTTGTAAAAAACAAACTAGATATAATCTTTGCCAATGAAAATGAAATTATGTCTTTATTAGAAGCAAAAAGTTTCAATGAAGTCCTATCTTTTGCAAAAGAATTAGGAAAAAGACTTGTAATTACAAGAGGTGAAAAAGGAGCAATTTCTATATTAGATGACAAAGTAACAGAGGTAGAAAGTAAAAAGAATCTTAAAATACTAGATTTAACAGGAGCTGGTGATTTATTTGCTGCGGGCTATCTTCATGGGCACATTCATAGTTTGTCTGAGAAAGAATGTTTAGAAAAAGGGACAGAAATGTCCTCAAAAATAATACAAAAAATCGGAGCCAGACTGAATTAATTATTATCCTCTTGACATAAAACACTTATGGTAAAACTATAATTATTAAAGTTATTAAATGGATATAAGTAAAGAAATTCAACTAGGTATTAAAGCCATCAAAGAAAAAAAATTAGAAAACGCAAAACAAATTTTTAAAAAATTATCTCAGCTTCAACCTCTAAACTATGAAGTAAATCATTTTTTAGGAATCTCATATCAATTATTAAATAATATAGATGAGGCAATTTTAAGTTATAAAAAAACAGTTGAAATTAATCCTAACTTTGCAGAAGCTCATAAAAACTTAGGAAATATGTTCTATAGACTAGGTAAAATTACTGACGCTGAGCCTTGTTACAAAAAAGCACTAGAGATTAACCCACAAGTATCTGAGGCTACCACTGTTTTGAATGTAATATATGAACAAAAAAAAAATTTATCCGTAATAAAAAGTTCAAAAGCCTCAAAAGATCACACCGAAATAAAAAGAAATTTTTTTTCTGACCCATATACCGTTATAAGACCTGTTGAATCAAGTCTTATCGAAAGTTTATATAAGATGGATCTTGTTGAACTAAATAAAACCAAAGATATAAGATATGGAAATGGTAAGTGTTCCCCAGATTTAAAGTTATTAGAAAAAGATTCAAAGATTTTACAAAATTTAAAGATAGACTTATTAAAAATAATGGAAAAATCAGTTAAAGCAAAAATACATATAGTTGAATCTTTTTTTAATATTTTAAGTTCTGGAAGTGGAACATCTCCTCATAGACATATCGACCCTTTTGATAGATATTATAAAACAATAGATCAAAAATATAGTCTGGTTTATTATATCTCTATTGGGGATCAAACTGGAACAGAGCCTGGAATTTTGAAACTTTATGCCCCTGAAAAAAATATATTGCCTTCAAAAGGACTTATCGCAATTTTTCCAGCTGATAGAGAACATTCATCTACTTATAATGGAAAGGAGGATAGAGTGATGATTGGTGTTAATTTTTATAGACTTTGAATAAAATAAATAATTCTTAAATTTATTTTTTTTTCCTTTTAAAACTTCCTTTTCCTTTCTTTGGTCTTATCACCTGTGGTCTAAATCTTTTTGTAAAAAGTTTTTTTGCAATTTTGTTTTTTTTTTTCAATTTAGTAAATAACCTTTTTTTGAACTAATGATAAAATTTTCATCATTAAACTTTTCTTTTATCTTTTTTCTGAGGCGGTAGATGTGTGTTTCAACTGTATGGGTATCTAATTCAGCTCCATATTCCCAAACTTTTTTTTGAAGTTCTTCTATTTTAACAGCTGCTTGCACTTTTTTCAAAAAAAGTATTAAATTTATCTCTCTTTCTGTAAGATTTAACGTTTTGTAATTTTTACTAATTTGTCTGGAGTTAATATTTAGTTTGTACAAGCCTATCGAAATATCAGATTGAAAATTAAATTTTTCTTTTAAGAATTTAAGGTTTATTTGTTCTAATAACTTCTCTATTTTAAAAGGAGTTTTATCTATAACTAATTGATTCTTTAATTTATTTATTTGTGAATTTGAAATTATTAGAGAATCTGTCTGAAATTTTTTTTCAAAATTTTCATAATCTATTTGATTTAACTTAATTACATCAAAATGAAAAATATCTTTTATTTCATTTAAAATTTGGAATAAAACATCATTCTTATAAACAATTATTTTTTTTAAATTCATGTATAATAAAAATATGTCAATATTGGTTAAAAATAAAGAAACTCTTATTTTTGATGAATTTAAGTTTAGATGTTCTTTAGGAAAAAAGGGTATTACCAAGAATAAACTTGAGGGAGATAAGAAAACCCCTAAGGGAACTTATGATCTTGGCAATCTCTATTTTCGAAATGATAAACATAAAAAACCGAAAACAAAAATAAAGTGTATACCAATAAATAAAGAAATGGGTTGGTGCGATGATGTTTATAATAAAAAAAATTACAACAAATTAGTTCAAATTAATGAAAATATTAAATGTGAAAAACTTTATAGAAATGACAATAAATATGATTTTTTAATTCCAATTCAATATAATTCAAAAAAGATTATTCCTGGTAAAGGAAGTGCAATTTTTATTCACTTAACAAATAATTATAAATATACTGACGGGTGTATTGCTTTGAAGAAAAATGATTTTTTAATATTAATTAAGTTAATTAATAAAAAAACGAAAATAAAAATTGTTTAACTACGCTCTCCAAAAATTTTGGTTCCCACTCTTATATAACTAGAATTATATTTTACAGCTGTTAAATAATCAGACGACATGCCCATGCTCAATTCTTTTAAAGATAAAGAATTTGCAGTCTCCCTCATTTTTTTAAAATAAGCTGACGGGTCAATGTCATTTGGTGGTAAACACATTAAGCCAATTATTTTAAGATTAAACTGATCTATACAAGATCTATAAAAATTAGGTAAATCTTCAAAACTAATACCACCTTTTTGATTCTCATTTCCTACATTAATTTGTATGAAAATTTTTACACTTTTATTAATTTTATTTTGTTCTCGAGAAATTTTATTAGCTAATTTTAATGAGTCTAATGAGTGGATATAATCAAATATCTGGACTGCTTGTTTGACTTTATTTGTTTGGAGTTTTCCTACCATATGTAAATTTATATCATTTTTTACAGTTTTAAGCTCAGACCACTTCTCTACTGCTTCTTGTACTTTATTTTCCCCAAAATCACTATGTCCAAAATTTATTAAAGGAGAAATATTTTTCATAGAGAACGTTTTGCTCACAGCAATAACTTTTACTTTGGAGTCCTTATCTGAATTATTTAAATTTATTTCTCTTTTGATATCGATTAAATTACTTATACTTTTATGCATAAAAAAATTCCTTATATATTTACTTTTATTTCAGACTATAAAAAAGAAGAAATTTTAAAATTTAACAAAAACATAGGAATTATTTTTAGAAATTACGAAAAGAGTTACGATAAAGATGTTATTCTTAAAACTAAAGAATTATGTAAAAAAAAACATCAAAAACTATATTTAGCAAATCATGCAAAATTAGCTATTAATCTTGATTTGGATGGAGTTTATATACCAGCTTTTAATAAAAATTTTCAATCAAACAAATATAAATTTAAAAAAAAATTTTTGATATTAGGATCTGCACACAATGTTTCTGAAATAAAAAAAAAAGAAAAGCAGGGTGCTGAAGTTATTTTTATATCACCTTTGTTTAAAACAAAAAATTATAAAAGGTGTTTAGAAATAATAAGGTTTAATTCATTGTCAATTTTAACTGACAAGAAAACAGTAGCTTTAGGAGGAATAAATAAAAAGAATTTAAAAAGATTAAAAATGACTAACGCATATGGTTTTTCTGGGATATCTTATTTTAAAAATAGCTAAAAAATGAATAATAAGGATATATCAATACAGATACAGATTTTAATAAATCATTTTAATGCAAAAAATTTTATTGAAGTCATCAACAAAGGAAAAATTTTACTAAAAAAGAATCCTGAATATGTAATTTTGTATAATTTAATTGGATCAGCTTATCAAAATTCTGGAGCACACTCTGAAGCACGAGGCTTTTTTGAAAAAGGTTTAAAACTAGACCATAACAACATAGCTATAATGAATAATTTAGCTATGACTTACAAAAATCTTTTACAATTTGAATTAGCAGAAAATCTATATTTAAAGATTATTAATATTAATAAAAAATATTTGAATGCTTTTATCAATCTTGGAAATTTAAAAAGAGATGTAAATCAATTTGAAGAAGCAATCAAACTTTATGAAAAAGCACTAATGATTAATAATAATAATCCAATTGTATATTATTCATTAGCTTTAGCTCATCAAGGAATTGGAAATTTTGAAAAAGCTATTAATTACTCTTCAAAAACTCTTGAAATCAATCCTAATTTTACACGTGCTGATCATTTAATAAGTCAATCAAAAAAATATCAGGAAAATGACTCTCATTATATAAGCTTAAAAAAAAAAATTAATGAAATAAATCCGGAATCATTTGAGATGGTTGACATATATTTTTCTTTATCAAAAGCAGAGGAAGATCTTAAAAACATAAAGGCAGCTGCTGAATATATGATGTTAGGTAATAAATTAAAAAAAAGCCTTAGTAAATACAATGTTGCAAATGATATTAATTTAATTAAAAATATAAAAAAACAATTTGACAATTTTGATACAAATATCAACTCTTCAAACATAGAAGATAAAATAATTTTTATATTAGGAATGCCAAGATCTGGAACTTCTCTAGTAGAACAGATAATATCTTCTCATAGCAATGTCTTTGGATGCGGAGAATTGCCTATACTTTCAAAAATTATTAAGGATAATTTTATAAGTGAGGAAAAAGAAATCATCAACTTATTAGAAAAAATAAACAATAATCCTTTATTGTTAGATAAATTAAAAAAAGAATATTTAAGTTTTATTAAAAATTTTAGAATTCAAGAAGAATATATAACGGATAAAGCGCCCCTTAATTTTAGGTGGATAGGTTTTATTAAATTAATATTTCCAAAAGCTAAGATAATTCATTGTTATAGAGACCCAAAAAATAATTGTCTGTCAATTTTTAAAAATTTATTTGAAGGCGGGCTTTACTTTTCATATGATCAAGATGACTTGGTTCGATATTATAATCAATACTCTGATTTGATGAATTTTTGGAAATCAAAGTATAAAAATTCAATATTGGACATAAAATACGAGAATTTAGTATCTGACAATATCAATGAGGTTAGAAAGATTTTAGAATTCTGTGATTTAAATTTTGACCAAAAATGTTTATCATTTTACGAAAATAAAACCCCTATCAAAACAATGAGTACAGCACAAGCAAGACAGCCAATTTACAAAACTTCGATTAATTCTTTTGAAAAATACAGTAAGTATTTAAGAACTCTAGATAAATTAAGGTAAAAAAAAAGCCCCAACTTTTGTTGGGGCTTTTTAAATTTTTAAAGTGTTCTAATGATTAGAATGCAAATGAAAGAGCGATTTCAGTCATTGAATCGTCACTTCCAGTTGTTCCACCATTGTTAGCAACTTCGTTTCTGTTACCAGCAATTTTCATTGAACCCATAGTGTATGCTATAGCAACACCATCACCTTTTTCAGTCACATTTGTAGCACTTGATTTTTCGAACTCAACTTCTCTTTCACCATAAGATACTGAAAGATTGTCGTTAACGTTAAATGCAAGTCCCCACTGATCAACATTCTCATCAGTAGCTCCATTACCAACATTAGCGATTCTTGAGATTTGGTAACCAAATGTTACAGGACCAGCAGAGTAGTTAGCAAACACTGTTGAGTGTTCGTTATTGCTACCTGTTGTTCCAGCTGTATTAGCTTGCTCGCCTGCTTCAGCTTCACCATAACCAATTCCCCATGCTAGGCCATCTACGCCCATCAAGTCACCAGAACCAGTTAAAGCTATATCAGCTGCACTTTGACCTGTACCAGAAGAAGATCCGTCAGAGTTTGCTGTACCTGAACCTCTTCTAGCAGCAGCATTTACAGTAATACCTGCAAATGTGTTAATGTAGTTAAATACACCTGTACTACCAGCTGCACCAACTAAACCACCCACTGTAAGACCATCTAGACCATCCCAGATTTCTTCAGCAGCTGTCGGTGTTTTATCATCAATTGTTTTAAGACCTGAGCCTGAACCTTGGTCAAATGCAATTGTACCCATATCTCCCATATCAACTGACAATCTAGCTGATGACATACCAGCAAATTGGTCAACTGAAGCTTGTAAGTAAGATACAGTGTAGCCGTTCACATCGCCTGAAGCTGTGAATGCTAAGTTTGTTTTCATACCAAATGGGTTACCTGTTGTCTCAGTTTCATCCTCGGATGTATAAGTCAACAAAGTAGCACCACTAACAGACATTTCAGCTGCATTAGCTGAAACTGCTGCAAGAGATCCAGCTAAAGCTGTAAGACCTACTTTTTTAAGTTTATCCATAATTTTCTCCTTAAGTTATTTTTCATATATGAATGATGGTAAATTATTACTAAAAACCCATTTTTAAACAAATAATAGCCAAAACACTCAAATTCTTAATTACTGTTGCTATTATATCACACAATGAAATACCTCTTTAAATTACCTAATTTAGCTATTATTACAATAAAACCATATAATTTTATGAAAAAGCTATTTGCTCTAATAAGTATGTTGATTTTTACAAGTTCGTGCGGAATTTACAAATATTCTGATGCAAGAAAAAATCCTGTAAATGCTCAGGAAAGGGTTAAAAAAAATATGGAGGAAGGTCGAGGTTTTAGGCTTGGATCTTTAAATAAAAAGGGAGGAGATTTTCTTTTTTCATCAGCCAATCCTATGTGGAGAGCTGCAATGGAGAAATTAAGTTTCGCCCCATTGGGTGTTGTGGATTATGGTGGAGGAATAATTGTTACCGACTGGTTTAGTGAGGAAGGATCCGATGAAGAGATTAAAATAGCAGTTAGATTCTTAACTAACGAAATAAGATCTGATGCACTTAAAATAATAATTCATAAAAAACAATGCTTGTCTTATGATAACTGTAAAATAACAAGTATTGAAAATTCAACCAACAACGAAATAAAATTAACAATTTTAAAAAAAGCAGCTGAGTTAGAAAAATTTGATTTAGCCAAAACAAAAGAAAAAAACTCAGACGTGTTTATACCTAAAGACTTCTAATATATTTAATATTAAAATTCTAATGTCAAACTCAACAAGATATAACTTTAAGAAAATAGAAAAAAAATGGCAAGAGTTTTGGGAGGAAAACAAATCTTTTAAAGCAAAATTAGATAAAAAAAAACAAAAATTTTATTGTCTCGAAATGTTTCCATACCCTTCAGGAAAAATTCATATGGGTCATGTGAGAAATTATACTATTGGTGATGTTTTGGCTCGTTATAAAAACGCAAAAAATTTTAATGTTTTGCATCCTATGGGCTGGGACTCATTTGGTATGCCTGCAGAAAATGCAGCAAGAGAAAATAATTTAGATCCTAAAGATTGGACCGAAAAAAATATTAAAACGATGAAGAGTCAACTAAGAAAATTGGGTCTTTCAATTGATTGGGATAGGGAAATTTCTACTTGTTCTCCAGAGTATTATAAACATCAGCAAAAGATTTTTTTAGAATTATACGATAAAGGTTTAGTTTACAGAAAAGAGAGTTATGTAAATTGGGATCCTATCGATAAAACTGTATTAGCAAATGAACAAGTGATTGATGGTAAGGGCTGGAGATCGGGAGCAACAGTACAGAGAAAAAAATTAAACCAATGGTTTTTTAAAATATCAAAATTTTCAGAACAGCTTCTAGATGACCTAAACAAATTGGATGAGTGGCCTGCAAAAGTCAAAACAATGCAAAAAAATTGGATCGGAAAATCATTTGGTTGCGAAATAAACTTTAAAATAGAAGGCTCTAAAGAAATTAATTTGATTAAATGCTTTACGACCCGACCAGATACTTTATTTGGTTTCTCCTTCCTAGCTGTTTCGGTAGACCATCCTATAGCTAAATTTTACTCACAAAATAAAGATTTTCTGAAATTTAAAGAGGAGTGTTCAAAAACAGGAACTACCGAAGAATCTATCGCTCAAGCTGATAAAATTGGATTTAAGACAAATTTATTTGCAATCAATCCTTTAGATCAAAATAACAAAGTCCCAGTTTATTTTGCCAATTTCGTTTTAATGGATTATGGTTTTGGTGCAGTATTTGGTTGTCCAGCGCATGACCAAAGAGATTTTGATTTTGCAAAAAAATATGATTTAGAAATAAAAACAGTTGTAAAACCTCATGATCAGGATGACAATTTTAAAGTTTTAAATGAAGCTTATTCAGGACCTGGTATTATTATTAATTCAGATTTTTTAAATGGTCTAAAAGTTCCAGAAAGCTCTATTTCTTCAACAATTAAAATTTTAGAAGAAAAAAAAATCGGTAATAAAAAAATAAACTATAGACTTAAAGATTGGGGGATATCTAGACAAAGATATTGGGGTTGTCCTATACCTATTGCGTATGATGAGAATAATAAAATTATTAAAATTCCCACAAAAGATTTACCTGTGAAACTTCCTGAAAATATTAACTTGAACACTAAAGGTAACCCTTTAAATTTTGATGACAGTTGGAAGCACCTAACAATTAACGGAAAAAAATGTGTAAGAGAGACTGATACATTAGACACATTTGTCGACTCCTCTTGGTATTTTCTTCGTTTCTGCTCTGCAAATAATAAAGATAAAGAATTTGAGGAGAATGATTTAAATTATTGGATGCCTGTTGATCAATACATTGGTGGTGTAGAACACGCAATATTACATCTTTTGTACTCAAGATTTTTTACAAGAGCAATAAATTTGGATAATCCAAAATTTAAAATTTCAGAACCATTCAAAGGATTATTTACTCAAGGTATGGTTTGTCATGAAACATATAAAGATATCCATGGTAATTGGGTAAATCCAAGTGAAGTTGAAACTGAGAATGGAAAAGAATTTTATATTAAAAATCACCCTGATAAATTAGTTACAGTTGGTTCATCAGAATCTATGTCAAAATCAAAAAAAAATACCATAGACCCTGAACAAATGATTGAGTTGTATGGAGCTGACGCCGTACGACTATTTATTTTATCAGATAGTCCTCCTGAAAAAGATATTCAATGGTCAGATAGTGGTATGTCATCTTCATATAAATTTATTCAAAAATTTTGGACGATGAATCAAGAGATTCATGATCTTGTTAAGGAAAAAAAAGCACTTTCAAACGATGAATTAGAAATTTTCACCAACCAAACAATTGAAAAAATAAACAATTCTTTAGAAAAGTTTAGATATAATGTTATTATTGCATTATTTCACGAAATTTATTCATTTTACAAAAAAATATTAGAAAAAAAACTTAATTACGAAAATTTAAAAATTAACTTTAAAAAAATTTTAATAATAATGACACCTGTTTTACCTCATTTAACTAGTGAGAGCTTACAGATACTTGGAGAAAATGATGATACCGAGTGGCCTTCTCCTAAGAAAGAATTACTTGAAAAAAGCGTAAAAGAAATTGTAATTCAAATTAATGGAAAAAAAAGAAACATTATTTCACTTAAAAAGGGTGTAGAAGAAAAAGAAGTGCTTGAATATATTAAAAAATTAAAATTAGTTGATAAATATATTAAAAGTAAAAAAGTGTTTAAGATAATATTCGTTAAAGATAAAATAATAAACCTTCTAGTAAAATGATTAAGAAAAAAATAATAATTTTTTTGTTTCTATTATCCAGTTGTGGATACCAACCAATATTTGTTGATAGCAAATCAAATAAACTAATTTTTAAAGAAATTGAATTAACTGGTGAAAAAAACATTAATAGAAAAATTATTTCAATCTCAGGATTAAAAGAAGATAGTCAGAATTTTACCTACTCTAAACTAAAGATTGATAGTAAAAAGAGAATCATTGAGACTTCAAAAAATGCTAAAGGTCAAGCTAATTCATTCAAAACCACTGTTGAAATAAATCTAACTATAGAAGATGTGAACAATAAAATTACTTCCAAATCTTTTGATGAAAGCTTTTCTTACAATAACATCGAAAATAAATTTGAACTTTCAGAGTATCAAAATGAGGTCGAAACTATTTTAGTAAATAAAATTTTTGAAAAACTAATAATTTATTTTAATCTTTAAAATGATAATTAAATCCTATGAAATAAACCAAAAAGATATCAAAAATAATAAATTCTTTTTACTTTATGGAAAAAATCAAGGATTAATTGACGAAACTATAAATTCAAATTTAAAGCCAAAACTCTCTAAAAATATTTACTTTTATGAGGAGATTGAAGTAATAAAAGATAAAAGTTCATTTAGAGAAACAATGTCAAATCAATCTTTTTTTGAAGATGATAAATTAATTATAATTTCTAGAGTTACAGATAAAATCTTAGATATAATAGAGGAAATAGTGGATTTAAATATAAATGGAGTCTCTATAATTTTGACTTCAAACATATTGGAAAAAAAATCTAAGTTACGAACTTTTTTTGAAAAAAACAACAATACTATTTGTATAGCATTTTATGAAGATAATAATCTGACACTTGCTAGAATTGCCTTAGATTTTTTTGCAAGAAAAAATATTAATATTTCTCAACATAACATTAATTTAATAGTAGAACGCTGCAGCGGAGATAGGATAAATCTTTTAAATGAACTTCAAAAAATAGAAAGTTTTTGTCTAAAAAATAAAAAAATTTCAACTGAGGATTTATTGAAAATTACCAATTTAGCTGAAAATTACGATCTTTCTTATTTAGTAAATAATTCATTAGCAAAAAATAAAAAAAAAACTTTAAATATTTTAAATGAAAATAATTTTTCAACAGATGATTGCATTATAATTGTGAGAATTTTTTTAAATAAACTAAAGAGATTATTAAAACTAACGTCGGAAGTTCCACAAAGCGATAACATAGATACTTTGATATCAAAATTCAGACCACCGATTTTTTGGAAAGAAAAAGAAATTATCAAATCGCAGATTAAAGCCTTAAACAGAACTAAGATACAAAATTTATTACTTCAAACCAATAAGCTAGAATTATTAATAAAAAAAAATCCAACAATATCAATAAATTTAGTGACTAATTTTATTTTAGAACAATGTTGTGAGAATTAATAATTAGATTTTATTATATCAATAATTTTGTTTAGCTGTTCGTTATCATGAAAAGCAAAAGTAATTGTTCCTTTATTTTTTTTATTATTTTTGATAACGACGTTTAATCCAATTTTTTCAGACAAATTTTGTTCAAGACTTCTTAAATTTGGATCTTTTGGAAGTTTTTTTATAGATGGATTTTTTTTAAAAATTTTTACAAAACTCTCTGCTTGTCTTACTGATAACTTTTTTTCAATAATTTTATTTGCTACAAATAAAGCATTATCTAGACCCACTAAAATTTTGCCATGGCCTACCGTTATTTTTTTTTCATCTATAAATTTTAAAACTTCTTGAGGCAAACTTAAAAGCCTTAATGAATTAGTAATATAGCTTCTACTTTTACCAATAAATTTAGACACTTTTTCCTGATCATAAGAAAATTCATCTATTAATCTTTTATATCCTTGGGCTTCTTCTAAAGGGTTTAGATCATTTCGTTGAACATTTTCAACAATCGCAAACTCTAAAGATTTAAGATCATCAGCTTCTGTGACTATAGCAGGAATATCATGTAGGCCCGCTTTTCTTGCTGCTAACCACCTTCTCTCACCAGCTATAATTTCAAACTTTGAGTTATTGTCCATTGAGCTTCTTACGATAATCGGTTGAATTACTCCTCGTTCCTTTATTGAATTTGTTAAGTCATTAAGGTTATCTTCATCAAAAATTTTTCGAGGCTGAAATTTATTTGGAATAATATCACTTAACAATAATTTATTAGATTTAGGTTCAACCTTACTTTCACCAATTAAGGATGACAAACCTCTTCCTAAACCTTTTTTAATTTTATTCATTATGCAGCACTTCCTAAATTGTTTTCTTGATTTATGAATTCATCTGTAAAACTATAATACGACTTACTCCCAGGGCAATTTTTATCATAAATTAAGACTGGTATCCCATGTGATGGTGCTTCGGATAGTCTTACGTTACGTGGAATAACTGTCTGGTAAACTTTATCCTTAAAATAATCTCTTGCTTCTTGTTCTACTTGCGATGAAAGTTTATTTCTTCTGTCATACATTGTTAAAAGTATTCCCTGTATAGTCAAACTAGGATTTAGATTAATCTTTATTCTTTCGATGGTCTTCATAAGCTGTGTTAAGCCCTCTAAAGCAAAAAATTCTGTCTGGAGGGGCACTAAAAGTGAATTTGAAGATACCAAGGCCATTACAGTTAACAAACTCAAAGATGGTGGGCAGTCTATTAAGACATAATCATATAAAGCTCTAGAATTGTTTAAATACGCGGTCAATTTACTCTTCAAAATAAATGCTCTGTCGCTATCTCCTGCTGTTTCTACTTCTAATCCTGACAAATCAACGTTGGAAGAAATTAAATCTAAGTTTTCAAATTTTGTTTTCTTGATTACATCAGAAATTGCTACTGTGCCATTCAAAATTCCATATATTGTTTGATCTGATTGCTCAGTATTAGATAATCCCAACCCTGTAGTAGCATTTCCTTGCGGATCTAGATCGATTACTAAAATTTTTTTACCAAGTTGAGATAGTGCCGAAGCTAAATTAATTACAGTTGTTGTTTTTCCAACTCCACCCTTTTGATTTATAATTGAAATTATTTTCATGAAATCTTTTTTTTAATTTTTTTGATGTTTAATATGAATGAGTCGTTGCTTGTTAAGCTTTTTTTTTCCTCAAAATCTAAATCCCACTCTTGAAGTGTTTCATTAAAAATTTTTCTTCCACTACTTCCCATAAAAAAAATAATATTTTTATATTTTTTAAAATTTTCATTAACCAAATTTAAAATCACTGGCATTGGTTTAAAAGCCCTGGACATAATTGTTCCTGTTTCAATATTTTTAAGTGAAAAAATATCTTTCTGAATTATTTCTGTATTTAAATTTAATTTTTTTGAAACTTCTCTCAGGAAAACACATTTGTGGTAGCTTTTTTCATAAAGGTTAACTTTCATGTTATTTTTAATTTTTTTCATCACTATAGCCACTATTAATCCAGGCATTCCACCCCCTGTACCTAAATCAGAGGTTGTATTGCAATTTAAATCAACAAAATCAATAATTTGTGCAGAATCTATAATATGACGCTCTCTTATAGCCCCTTTTTCACTCATTTTTTTACTTATAATATTAATTTTCTTATTTTTTTTCTGTATCATCGAAACTAAGCTCTCCAGCTCATTACATGTTTCACGTGAAACATTTAAATTAGAAATTTTAGAGTAAGAATTTAAAATTATGTTATCCATCAAGCTATATGCTTAATAGACTTTCTTTTGACGTGTGACAACAAAATATATACAGCTGCAGGCGTTATTCCATCAATTCTTAGAGCCTGACCCATAGTTTTAGGTTTTATTTGCTTAAATTTAGCTTTAACCTCATTAGAAAGGCCTGAAAATTGATCATAGTCAATATTATCTGGTATTGTTAAATTCTCATCTCGTTTAAAAGCTAAAATATCAGCTTTTTGTTTTTTTAAATATCCCCTGTAATGAGAGTTAATCTCAATTTGTCCATCAATTTCTTTGCCGTAATTGGGGATTTCAGGCCAAATACGTCTAATTTTATTCATATCAACACCTTTTTGGGTTAAAATTTCCTCAGCAAATCTTAAGACGCCGTCTTTAGCAATTTTAATTTCAAAATTATTTGCTTTTGAGGGGGATATGCTTAAATTAGACATTTGAAGGGATATTTTACTTATTTTCTTAAACTTATCCTCAAATATATTTATTCTTTTATTAGTTATTAGACCAATATTAATACCTTTATTTGTTAATCTAAGATCAGCATTATCAGACCTCAAACTTAGTCTATATTCTGCACGAGATGTAAACATCCTATAAGGCTCAGCAACACCTTTAGTGACTAAATCATCGATCATCACTCCAATGTAGGCATCTGATCTATCTAAAATAAAAGGTTCCATGTTCTTTAAAGATAGAGCAGCATTAATTCCTGCTATAAGGCCTTGAGCAGCTGCTTCTTCATAACCTGTAGTTCCATTTATTTGACCAGCTAGATAAAGATTTTTTATTTTTTTTGTCTCCAATGTTAAAAAGAGCTCTCTCGGATCAATATAATCATATTCGATAGCATATCCTGGTCTAATTACTTTGACATTCTCTAAACCATTGATATTGTTGAGTATTTCGTATTGCACAACCTCAGGTAGAGATGTAGATATGCCATTAGGGTAAATAGTATGATCATTTAGACCCTCAGGCTCTAGAAATATTTGATGTCTTGTCTTATCAGCAAATTTTACTATTTTGTCCTCAATAGACGGACAATATCTAGGACCAACACCTTGTATGCTTCCGGAATACATTGCACTTTTAGATAAATTCTTTTCTATTATTTTATGAACCTTTTCGTTTGTATAAGTCATCGAACAAGAAACCTGCTTGTTTAAATTTTTTTTAGTCAGAAAAGAAAAAAAATATGGATCTTCATCGGCAAACTGTTTTTCCAAATTTTCAAAATTAATTGTTCTAGAGTCTAATCTAGGAGGTGTGCCTGTTTTTAATCTTCCAATTTTAAAATTATATTTTTCTAATTGTTCACTTAAACCTGTACTCGGTTGTTCATTAAATCTTCCAGCAGGAGTTCTTTCATCACCTATATGTATTAAACCATTCAAAAAAGTGCCTGTTGTTAAGATTAACTTGTTACAACTCACTTTGTTACCTTTAAGTGTTAAAAACCCACTTATTTGATTATTTTCAAAAATAAACTTTATTACAGGATCCGAAAAAATGCTTAAATTACAGTAGTTTACAAGTTTTTCTTGCATATATTTACGATATAATGATCTGTCAGACTGAGTTCGGGGTCCTCTAACTGCAGGTCCTCTACTTCTATTTAATAATCTAAACTGTATTCCAGACTTGTCTGCTACCTCTCCCATTACACCATCTAAAGCATCAATTTCTCTGACTAAATGACCTTTGCCTAAACCACCTATAGCTGGATTGCACGACATTTCTCCGATTGTATTTTTATTGTGTGTAAAGAGGGCAGTGTCTACCCCAAGTCTTGCTGAAGCAGCTGCAGCTTCACATCCTGCGTGACCACCACCGATAACAACTACATCAAACTTTAAATCTTTTTTCATGAACTAAATTTATATTTGATTGAGATATTTACAAGATTTCTGTTTTTTTATAAAAAAGTGTTGTATATCAATGAAAATTGACCAAAAACCATAAAAAAGCCCCGTAAAACGCTAATTACTTACCAATGCAAAAATCGTTGAAAATACTACCTAATATCTCCTCTACATCGACTTTTCCAACAATCATACCTAATTGTCTTGTGGCTAACCTTAGATCCTCAGCTCCTTTGTCAAAATCTTTTTTATCATTTTTATCTGAAAAATTACTCAAATGTTCAACACACTGTAGCAAATGTTGTCTATGCCTTTCTCTTGTAATTAAAATATCTTCCTCAGATATAAATTTGTTTTTCAAATTGTTTTTAATTTTAGAGATTAATTTATCTATATTTAGATTGTCTTTGAGTGAAATTAAAACATGATTAAATTTAGAAACTTCAGTATCTAATTTTTCTTTTAATAGATCTGATTTGTTAATAACTAAAATTGCATCCTTTTTTAATAAATCATTCAAAAATCCGCTAAAATCAATGTTTTTAACATCAACTACTACTAGTTTTAAATCGGCGTTTTCAGCTTTTTTAAGTGATAATTTAATTCCCTTTTTTTCAATTTCATCTCTAGAGTCTCTTATGCCTGCTGTATCTGAGATTATAACTGGGTAACCATCTATATTTAAATGAGTTTCAACAACGTCTCTTGTGGTTCCAGCAATTTCAGAAACTATTGCGACCTCTCTATTTGATAAATTATTTATTAAGCTTGATTTTCCTGCATTGGTTGGTCCTACAATTGCAATTTTAAAACCTTCCCTAATTATTTCTCCCACTTTTTGATCATCTAAAATTTTTTTTATTTGCTCCATTACATCTGAAGAATCTTTTTTTATTTGTTTAATATTTTCGTCTGGCAAATCCTCTTCAGGAAAATCTATTTTGGCCTCAACAAAGGATAAAATTTTTAATAATTTTTCTCTCAATTCATTAAATTTCTTTGAAGATTTTCCATTCATCATTTTTACAGCTTGAAGCCTCTGAATTTCAGTCTCTGCTGAAATTAAATCAGCTATGCTTTCTGCTTTTAATAAATTTATCTTTCCATTTTGAAACGCTAGCTTTGTGAATTCACCTGGCTCAGCTAATCTACAGTTTTCAACTTTTGAAATCTCGTTTTGGACAGCCAAAACAACCGCCTTACCTCCATGTACATGAATTTCAGCCATATCCTCTCCTGTGTAGCTCTCAGGGCCTGGAAACCAGATGATTATACCTTCATCAATAAGCTCAGAAGTGTTGATATTGTTTATTTTTTGAAGAGTTGCAGTTCTTGGCTTTGAAATTTCTTTGTTTGTAAGTTTTTTGAGTACCTTCGCAGTCTCTGGGCCCGAAATTCTTATAACAGCCACCCCAGACATGCCTGGACCAGATGAAAGAGCATAAATAGTCATAAAATATTATAACTTTTATTCTACAATATTGGAAAACTTAATTAAGCTGGTTTATTCATTGAATTAAAGAACTCAGCATTATTTTTCGTATCCTTTAACTTTGAATTAATGAATTCAATTGCATCCATAGTCCCCATTGGGGCTATAATTCTTCTTAATACATTCATTTTTTGAAGATCATTTTTATCAAACAACAATTCCTCTCTTCTAGTTCCTGATTTGGTTATATCTATTGCGGGATAAATTCTTTTGTCAGCGATTTTTCTATCAAGTACAGTCTCGCTATTTCCTGTTCCCTTAAACTCTTCAAAAATAACTTCATCCATTCTACTACCTGTATCTATAAGCGCTGTTGATATAATAGTTAATGATCCTCCTTCTTCTATGTTTCTTGCTGCTCCAAAAAATCTTTTTGGCCTTTGAAGAGCGTTAGCATCAACACCTCCTGTTAAAACTTTACCAGAACTTGGGATTACAGCATTATATGCTCTTCCTAATCTGGTAATTGAATCAAGCAATATGACCACATCTTTTTTATGCTCTGTTAATCTTTTTGCTTTTTCTATAACCATCTCTGCAACAGCTACGTGACGTTGTGCTGGCTCGTCAAATGTAGAGCTTATAACCTCGCCTTTCACAGTTCTTTGCATATCTGTTACTTCTTCTGGTCTCTCATCAATAAGCAACACAATTAGATAGCATTCAGGATAATTTTTAGCGATAGAGTTTGCAATACTTTGCAAAATCATTGTTTTCCCTGCTTTTGGTGGTGATATGATAATTGATCTTTGTCCCTTTCCGATTGGACTCACTAAGTCTATTAATCTTGGTGTTAGGTCTGGCTTTTTCTCAGTTTTTATCATTTCCACTTCCATGACCAGCTGCTTATCCGGATAAAGTGGTGTTAGGTTATCAAAAGCAATTTTATGCCTAGATTTATCTGGCTCTTCAAAATTTATTTTACTAACTTGCAATAAAGCAAAGTACCTTTCGCCTTCTTTTGGTGCTCTTACAGGGCCCTCAACAGTATCTCCTGTTCTTAAACCAAATTTTCTTATTTGACTTGGACTAACATAAATATCATCTGGGCCGGGGAGGTAATTCGACTCCATCGCTCTTAAAAAACCAAATCCATCTTGAAGTAACTGCAAAACACCAGCTCCAGTAATTTCTTCTTTTTCAGCAACTTTTTTAAGAATAGCAAAAAGAATTTCTTGTTTTCTTAGCGTGCTCGCGTTCTCAATACCTAGCTCTTCTGCTTGAGTAATAAGTTGTTCTGATGATTTAAGTTTTAGTTCTTGTATGTTCATGATTAAAATTATTAAGGACTTAATAATAGACTTAATATATATGTAATTTAAAATTATTCAACCTTAGATAGGCTTAAATATTACAACAAATATGATCAAAATTAGCAATAATGTGGGTATTTCATTAATTAGCCTATAAAATTTATGTGAATGTCTATTTGAATCTGTTTTAAATTGACCTAAAATTCTACCAAGATAGAAATGATAAAAAGTAAGTAAGGCTACAAAAACTAATTTTAAAATCATCCAGGTTTGTCCTAATTTGTCAAATCCTATCTCATGAATTAATATTAAACCAAACACCCAAGACAAAATCATTGCTGGTGTCATAATGTAAAAGAAAAGTTTTTTTTCCATTACTTTAAATACTTCAGAAATAATTTGTTGAGTATTATTTTGTGAATGATAAACAAAAATTCTTGGAAGATATAACAACCCTGCCATCCATGAAATTACAGATATCAGATGTAATGATTTAAAAAGCAAATAAGTATTCATCAATCAAATACTTTTTTCAATTAAAGATTTCAATAATTTGATATGATCATCGTTATCATTTAAGCAAGGAACCATGTCAAAGTTTTCTCCCCCGGAGTCTAAAAAGCTTTCTTTGCCTTGAATAAGTATTTCCTCTAAAGTTTCAACACAATCTGACGAAAAACCTGGACAAATAGCTAAAATGTTCTTTTTTCCTTCAGCTGGAAGATTTTCTAAAGTCTTATCAGTATAAGGCTGAAGCCATTTTTGAGGCCCAAATCTGGACTGAAATGTTGTCTTGATTTCGATTGAATTAAATTTCTCTGATATAAGCCTTGTGGTTTTATGACAATAACAATGGTAGGGGTCACCTTTATCGAAATACTTTTGAGGAATGCCATGATATGACGCTAATATCAGATCCGGTTTCCAATTAATTTCTTTTATCTTTTTATTTAAAGAACTTACTAATGCATCTATATACAAGGAGTCAGACTCGTAATGGGGAATTATTTTTAATGATGGTTGCCATCTCATTTTCATAAGAGTTCTGTATACTTCATCACAAACGGTAGCTGTAGTTGCAGCAGCATATTGAGGATACATCGGAAGTATAACTAGATTTTCACAACCCAAGTCATGAAGCATCTTGATTTTACTTTTTATGCTAGGATTTCCATATCTCATAGCATAATCTACTATCAAATTTTCTTTTGATATTAATCTTGATAATTTATCAGCCTGTTTTCGTGTATAATATAAAAGCGGAGAAATGTTTTCATCTTTCATCCATATTTCTTTATAGGCCTTTGCTGTTTTAGAAGGTCTTAAATTTAATATAATCACATTTAATATAATTTGCCAAATTATAGGGTTAACTTCTATAACTCTTCTATCAGACAAGAATTCTTTTAAATATTTTCTAATGTCAAACCAATTTGTTGAGTCAGGGGTTCCTAAATTAATTATTAGAACTCCAGTTTTTCCGAAATTTATAGAGGGGTGTTCAAATTTTTTATTCATTAATAGTCTTTTACCATTTTTACAAGATAATCCATCATGTTTGGGTCTGTTTGAGGTAAAACACCATGGCCTAAATTAAAAATATATGGATGGTCTTTAAATATATCTAGATATTTTTTTGCCTCTTTTTTTAAATTTTCTTTATCAGACAATAATACTTTCGGGTCCATACCGCCTTGTACAGGTATTTTGATGTCTCTTCTAATTTGAATTGGATCAGTTTCATAATCAATACAAATAGCATCAGGTTTTATATTATCACAATAAATTTTATAATTTTTAATCCCTCGTGGAAAACATATAGCTGGAATATTCAAAGATTTAATATACTCTACTAGAGATAAGGTTGGTGAATAAACATAATCTGGTAAATCTTTAGTCTCTAGTAAACCAGCCCAACTATCGAATATTTGTATTACCTCTGCACCATTATCTATTTGATTTTTAATATGGATTTTAAGAAATTTATCTAAAACTAATAAAATTGTTTTTATTGAACGTAGGTCTTGAAAGAAATTATTGATTAATTTCTGCTTTGGGGATTTCTTATTTATTAAATAAACCAGTAATGTCCAAGGTGCGCCCACAAAACCTATCGTACTTTTATTTAACGTTAAATCATTTTTTCTAACTAAATCTATTGCCGTATAAACTGGTTTAAGTTTTTCAGTAAAGTCTTCTTCATTAAAATTTGATATTTTTTGCAGATCTAATTTTCCAAGAATTGGGCCAAAATTTTTTTTGAATTCAACTTTTTGATTCAAGCCATAGGGCACCATTAAAATGTCTGAAAAAATTATAGCGGCATCTAATTCAAATCTTTTTAAAGGCTGTAAGGTTATTTCTGTTGCTAAACTAGGATTCAAGCACAATTTAATGAAATCACTATTTTTTTTCCTGATTTCTCTAAACTCAGGAAGATATCTTCCAGCTTGTCTCATAATCCATATAGGATTCAAATTTGTTTTTTTATTTATTATAATTTCATAAATTTGTGACATATTAATAATTAAATATAGTTACTAGTATTTGTAATATAGTCTGTGAATAACGGTAATTAATTTTTTTCAACATTTTATAAACTTTTTATTAACATTTAGAGCCTTAAATTTATTAAATATATAAGTAATATTGTAGCCTATTAACAATTTATTCAAATATAGTTGAATTATTATACATAGTTTTAATAATGTTGATAAAATCAATGTTTTACAATGTTAATTATTCAATATTAAAAATATCCAATATGATTTAAATAAAACATACATATCAACAATTTATACATGAACAATACATATCAAATTTATTTAGTTTCGGATTCTACTGGTGAAACCCTAGATAGAATTTTTACTGCTATCAAAGCTCAATTCAAAAATATTGATTACAAAATTTACACATTTTCATTTACAAGAACAGAAAATCAAATTACTAAAATTTTATCTAATGCAAAAAAACAACCAAACTCTGTAATTCTTTATTCTATTGTTGACAGTAATCTTGCGAAATTTCTAGCAAATACAAGTGATGAGAAAAACATTCCATGTTTTGGAGTACTCGGCGATCTTATACTCAGTTTTTCTAAACTATTAAATCAAAAAGCATCTCATGAACCAAGTGGACAATACACTTTAAATGAAGAATATTATAAAAGAATTGAAGCTATTCAATTTACAATGAATCATGACGATGGAAATCTAGTAAAAGAAATAAAAAAATCTGATATAATTTTATTGGGAGTTAGTAGAACAAGTAAAACACCGACTGCAATTTATTTAGCAAACAAAGGTTTTAAAACTTCAAATATTCCATTAGTAAATGAAAATTCTATACCACAAGTTTTAAAAGATAGTCCAAAAATTTCTTGTATTATTGGTCTGAGCACAGAACCAGAAAGATTGGTTGATATAAGAAAAAATAGAATGAATTCACTGAAAGAAACTGAAAACAAATCTTATACAGATTTAGAAAAAATTAAAAAAGAAGTGGATAACGCAAAAGGAACATTTCGTAAATATGGATGGCCCACAATAGATGTAACTAGAAAATCTGTTGAAGAAACTGCAGCCTCAGTAATAAAGATATACGAAATTTATAAACAAAATGTTTAAATTAATACTTGCGTCAAGAAGCAAAGTTAGGAAAGATATATTAGATAGAAACAATATTCTTGTAGAGGTTCAACCTTCCAATGTCGATGAAGACCCTATCAAACAAAGTTTGCTTGGTGAAAATGCATCCCCAGAAATTATTTCTAAAAATTTAGCAGAACTTAAAGCCTGTAAAGTTAGTCAAAATAATTTAGATGTGTTGGTTTTAGGAGCTGATAGTGTTATAGATTTAGAAGGTGAGCTTATTTCTAAACCTCGAAATAGAGAAGAGGCCTTAAGTATTCTAAAAAAATTGAATGGAAAGAAACATAATTTAGTGAGTTCAGTATGCATTTCAAAAAATGGGTCTATGATTTGGAATTATACTGATAAAGCTAGCTTAACAATGAAAAAATTCAGTGACGAAGAACTAAAAGAATATTTGTCTAAAATACCAGATGAATCTTTATACGCTTATAATGTTTATCAAATTGAAGGAGTAGGAAAAAAATTATTTCTAAAAATTGATGGGGACAAGGATACTGTTATGGGATTACCAATAAAAAAGATTCAAGCATATTTAGATAATTATACATGAGAAAATATTTAGTAATTGGAAATCCGATAAAACATTCATTATCACCCGAACTACATAATTACTGGTTAAGAAAAAATGATATAAACGGTCTTTATAATAAAGAAGAGCTAAATGAGAATGATTTAAAAAAATTCTTTTTAAAAGTTAAAAATAAAGAAATTGATGGAGTAAACATAACAGTTCCTTTTAAAAAAGCTGTTATCCCTTATTTAGATAAACTTAGTTTTGAAGCAGAAAAAACTCAATCTGTTAACACGGTTTATTTAAAAAATGATAAAATCATAGGGCACAACACTGATATTGATGGATTTGAACTTGCTATAAAAGACACAAATTATGACGTTAAAGGAAAAAAGGTTTTAATTCTTGGGGCAGGTGGTGTTGTACCATCAATTATTTTTGCTCTTCATAAAATGAAGGTCTTTAGTGTTACTATAAGCAACAGAACAAAAGCTAAAGCTGAAAATTTAAAAAGTCTATATAATGACTTAAAGGTAGTTAATTGGGGTGAAGTATCAAATTTTGATATGATTATCAATGCTACAAGCATTGGTTTAAAAAAAGAAGATAGATTAAATTTAGATCTTTCAAAATTCCAGGATAGTGAATTCTTTTATGACGTAATTTACAACCCAAAAGAAACTAATTTTCTTAAAGATGGTAAAATGTTAGGTAAAAAAACTGAGAATGGAAATAAAATGTTTATTTTTCAAGCAGCACAATCTTTTAAAATCTGGCATGGAATAGAACCATCAATTAATAATGAAGTAATAAAACTTTTGAAGTATGATTAGAATTGGGATTTTGGGTGATATTGGATCTGGAAAAACTTATGTAGCTTATAATTTTGGTTTTCCTGTTTTTAGCGCAGATAAGGTGGTTGCAAAATTATATCAACAAAATAGAGAAATATACAAAAAATTTAAAAAATTTTTTCCCAAACATATTCACTCTTTTCCACTTAGGAAACAGGAAATAACAGAAATAATACTAACTAAAAAAAATAATTTGAAAAAAATAGTTCAAATTGTTCACCCCGAAGTTAGAAGAGAAATGGATAATTTTGTTAAAAGAAATAAAAATAAAAAATTTATAATTATGGATATTCCTCTCTTATTAGAAAATAAAATTAATAAAAAAAAAGATATTTTAGTTTTTATTAACTCAAAAAAAAAAAATATTTTAAAAAGATTAAAAGGAAGAAAAAATTTTAACAAAAAATTATTAATTAAATTTAAAGGTTTACAACTTCCACTTGATTACAAAAAAAAGAAGTCTAACTTTATCATAAATAACAATTTTACAAAAAAATCTGTTAAAGCTAGTATAAAAAAAATATTAAATGAGCTTAAATAAATGAAAGAGATAGTTTTAGATACTGAAACTACCGGTTTATCAGTCGAAGATGGTCACAGGATTGTAGAGATAGGTTGCATTGAGTTAAATGATCTAGTCCCAACCCAAAATAAATTCCATTGTTATTTAAATCCAGAAAGAAAAGTTTCTGAAAAAGCCCTTGAGGTTCACGGTTATTCAGACGAATTTCTATCTGATAAAAGTAAATTTAGGGACATTGCAGATGAGTTCTTAAATTTTATTGAAAATAAAAAGTTAATAATTCACAACGCAAGTTTTGATCTTTCTCATCTAAATAATGAATTAAAAATTTTAAAAAAAGGATCGATACAAAATGAAATTGTAGATACTTTAACCTTAGCAAGAGATAAATTTCCAGGTTCACAAATTAGCCTGGATGCTCTTTGTAAAAGGTTTAGAATAGATAATACCAAAAGAGCAAAACACACAGCTCTTATCGATTGTGATTTGTTGTCTAAAGTTTATATAAATTTAATAGATCAGAAAGAACCAACTTTAAATTTTAATAGTCAAGACAAAGAAAAAATGAATACTGAGAATGTTAATATTAATTATCATAAAAAAGTTGTTTATCCCTCAAATGAGGAAAAAATAAATCATTCTAAATATTTAAAAGGCTCTCTAAACAAAAATTTTTTTTAATTAAATCTTTGATTGTAGAGTTTTTCAAAATCGATCTTTTTTTCAAATTTAATTTCTGGGTAACCAGAATTGTGTAGTAGGTTTAAAAAGGAGGTTTCTAAACTTGGATAAATTTCTTTTTGAACATCACAAAGTATAATTTTTTCCAAATCTTTTTTTTCTTTTACACCTTCATCAATCTTTATTATGGTAGCAAAAATTATTTCAAAGTAAGATTTTTTACTATTTTCATTTTTATCCTCGAATTTAAGTGTAGTATTTATCTCTATGAGTTTATTTTTAACTGCTTTAGATGTAATGTCTATATTGAGTTGATAATTTGATATATATCTTTTAACAAAAAGATAAGTTTCAATATCTGGTGTCTCACTGGACATATCTTTAATATATTTACCTAAGATTTTATAATTTGTTTTCATCGTCAGTGTCTATATCCTCGAACTCCCCGTCTATGTAAGGTTTTGTTGTAGTTTTCCTATCTTTAATTTTTCTTGTAAATTTTCCTAAAATTATTTTTCTGGTAATTGGGAAGATTAATAGAAATCCAAATATATCGGTTGCAAAACCAGGTATTATTAATAGTATTGATGCGAACGCAATAGCAGCCCCCGAAATAATTTCATATGCTGGTGATTTATTTTTAACTAGTTGAGAAAAACCAGACTTTAAAGTGTTTAAACCTTCATATCTTGCATAAATAATCCCAATTATTGCAGTGGTAAATATTAAAAAAATTGTTGTAAAAGCACCTATTTGAGAGCCTATTTTAATAAACAAATATATTTCTAATATTGGTATGAAAATTATGGCTATTAAAACTGAGTTCATTTGTCTTTAATGTAATTGCTAGTTGAAATTAATCAACATAGTAATTAGATTATATCTCATGAATTATAGTTTTGAATACATTGATATCATCCTTCTCGCAATGATTGCTGGGTTCATTTTTTTAAGGTTAAGAGGAATTTTAGGAAAAAGAACTGGCTTTGACGGAAAAACGTCACCACAATTTGAGGAAATTTTAAAAAATATCAATCCAGATATAAAAGTCAAAAATGCAGATAATTTTGACGAGTCGGCAAAAAAAGAATTTTTGAATGGGGCTAAAATTGCTTATGAAACTATTATTACCGATTTTAGTGATGATGATAACAAACTGATAAAAAGTAAACCTTTATTGAGTAAAAAAATTCATGATCAATTTAATCAAGCTCTTAAAGAAAGAAGTGAGAGAGGACATTACGCAGAAATAACATTTATCGGTATTAATTCAGCAAATATCAAAGAGCATAAAAATATTAACCAAATCTTGAAGGTGACTGTGGACTTTGTTGCTGAAGTAATAACTTGTATTAAAGATAAAGATAAAAAAATTATCTCTGGTAATCCTGATAAAATTAAAAAAATATATGATACCTGGGTCTTTTCCAGAGATACAAGATCTAATAATCCAAACTGGCATCTAATAGACATCTTAACTTAATTGAATAGTAAAATTTCAAATAAAGATAAAGAAGATTGGGATAATTTTTTATTATCAAATGAAAATTTACCTGATAAAGATAATAATTTTCTAAGTAAGAAAAATTATAAAATCACTACATTTGATTTACATGGTTATTCTTTAGATCAAGCAAATGAAAAGGTAAAAAACTTAATTGCTTCTGCCTACGATAAGGGATTTTATAAGATAATAATTGTAACTGGAAAAGGAATTCATTCTAAAAATAAAAAAGATCCTTACATATCTGAGGAATTAGGTATTCTGAAACATTCCGTGCCTGAATATATAAAAAATAATGAGGAGTTAATGAGTATGGTCAATGAAATTAAAGGGGCTACAGTTGAAGATGGGGGTAGCGGTGCTTTTTACATATATATTAAAAAAAAAGTTACAAAATAAATTTTGATAGATCGGTATCTTTAATCAAATTATCTAAATTTTTATTAATATATTCCTTGTTTATGATAATTTTTTCACCAGATCTATCTGTAGCAGTAAAGCTTATCTCATCTAATATTTTTTCTATAATTGTGTGAAGTCTTCTCGCTCCGATATTTTCAACTGTTGTATTAACTTCTGATGCTATATTTGCTATAGCATCTATTCCATCATCAGAGAATTCAAGATCAACATTTTCAGTTTTTAATAAAGCAACATATTGTTTAATCAAACTAAAATCAGGTTCCTTTAAAATTCTTTTAAAATCTTGACTGGTTAATGCTTCAAGCTCAACTCTTATAGGCAGTCTTCCTTGAAGTTCTGGTAGTAAATCTGAGGGTTTAGCCAGTTGGAAAGCTCCAGAGGCGATAAATAAAATATGATCTGTTTTTATAGGACCGTATTTGGTATTTACAGTGGTACCTTCGATTAGTGGCAATAAGTCTCTTTGTACACCTTCTCTTGAGACATCGCCTCCCACTCTATCAGTTCGCCCAGATATTTTATCTATCTCATCTAAAAAAACTATACCGTTATTTTCTGTTGAAATTTTTGCGGCTTTAACAATTTTATCTTGTTCGATCAATTTATCAGACTCATCATTGATTAAAATTTCATGTGATTCCTTAACAGTCATCTTTTTCTTTTTCTCTTTAGATCCCATTGATTTACCGAGCATTTCACCAATATTTATCATTCCAATATTTGCGCCTGGCATTCCTGGAATTTCAAAAGATGTATTGCTTCCACCGGTATCGCTTACAGCTATTTCAATTTCGTTATCATCTAAATCACCACTTCTTAACCTCTTCCTAAAACTCTCTCTTGTAGCCAAACTCGCTTTTTTACCTACTAATGCATCTAGTACTTTGTCCTCAGCTAATTTTTGTGCTTGAGCGCTAACTTCTTTTCTTTTTTTTATTTTTTCCATTGAGATAGCAATTTCGACTAAATCTCTTACTATTTGCTCCACATCTCTTCCTACATAACCAACTTCAGTAAATCTTGTGGCTTCTACCTTTACAAACGGTGCTTCAGCAAGTTTTGATAATCTTCTTGAAATCTCTGTTTTTCCTACTCCTGTTGGTCCAATCATAAGAATATTTTTTGGTAAAACTTCATTTTTCATTTCACCTTTTAATGCTTGTCTTCTCCATCTATTTCTTAGGGCAACGGCAACAGCTTTTTTAGCTTTATTTTGTCCAACAACAAAACGATCTAACTCAGAAACAATCTCTCTTGGAGACAAAGAACTTACTAAGAAGTCATTTTCATCTACCTTTTTATCTTTAGGTACTAGAGGAGTAACGTTTGTTTTTTCCATTATATTTTTTCAGTTTTAATATTATTATTTGTGAAAACACAAATTTCAGATGCTACCTCAATAGCTTTCCTTGCAATCTCTTCTGCATTCATTTTTGTTCCAATTAAAACCTTTCCTGCTGCCAATGCATAATTTCCACCTGAACCTATCCCAATAATGTCACCTTCTGGCTCTAAAACATCACCAGTGCCTGAAATAATATAACTATTTTCCTTATCCCCAATAGCCATTAATGCTTCAAGCCTTCTTAAATATTTATCTGTTCTCCAATCTTTTGCTAATTCAACAGCTGCCCTAGATAAATTCCCAGCATGTTTTTCTATTTTAGCTTCTAATCTTTCAAATAATGTTAATGCGTCAGCAGTAGACCCCGCAAAACCTGCTACAACATCTCTCTTTTCAATTTTTCTAACTTTTGAGGCTGTGCTTTTTACGACAGTATTTCCCATGCTTACTTGTCCGTCGCCAGCCACTACCACTTCATTGTTTTTTCTAACTAATACAATCGTTGTCATAGCTTATAAATGGATACTAAATTTAATACTTCAAGCCCAGGTTTAGTATTATTGCTATAATTGAATAATATATGTATACCTGTTTTTAATTATGAAGCGTAAAGGCAAAATAAGCAGGAAAACAAAAGAAACAAGCATTACTGTTGATTTAAATATCGACGGCAAAGGTGAATACAAAATTGACACAGGAATTGGTTTTTTAAACCACATGTTAGAGCAACTATCTAAGCATTCTTCAATAGACATGAATATAAAAGCTAAAGGTGATACTCATATTGATTTACACCACACAACTGAAGATACAGGAATTGCTATTGGCGAGGCTTTGAAAAAAGCATTAAAGAAATCTATTGGAATTAGAAGATATGCTCACGCGATGATCCCAATGGACGAAACTCTATCACGTGTAGCTATTGATATTTCAAATCGTCCTTATTTAATTTGGAAAGTTAATTTAAAAGTAGAAAAGCTTGGTGAGATGGATACAGAACTTTTTAAAGAATGGTTTCAAGCGTTTTCCCAAGCTGCTGGAATTACTTTACACGTTGAAAATATTTATGGGGACAATAGTCACCACATTATCGAGTCTTGCTATAAAGGATTAGCGAGATCTTTAAGAACTGCATTGGAAATAGATCCGAGGAATAAAAAGACTATTCCTTCTACAAAGGGTTCTCTATAAGTTTAATGAATATCACAATTGTTGATTATAAATCGGGCAATATAAGCTCTGTAATAAACTCTTTTAAAGAAGTTGCAAAAGATAAAGTAACTATCGAGGTTACTTCAAATTTAAATAAGATAAAATCAAGTGATAAAGTGGTTTTACCAGGTCAGGGCTCATTTAAAAGTTGTGTGGATGCCTTGAATAAAATTAAAGGTCTTACAGACACTTTAAATGATTTTGCAATAAATTATAAAAAACCTCTACTTGGAATTTGTGTTGGTTTGCAGATGTTTGCAGATGTTGGTTATGAAGAAACTGAAACTAAAGGCTTGGGATGGATTTCAGGAAAAGTTTCAAAAATAAATAATCAGAACGGTAATTATAAACTTCCTCATATTGGCTGGAACCAAATCAATATTGTCAAAGATAGTAAAATTTTTAAAGATATAGAAAATAATTCTCATATGTACTTTGTACACAGTTATGAATTTTTGCCTAATGATAAAAAAGTGGTTTCAGCAACAACGGATTATTCATCAAATATTGTTTGTTCTGTTGAAAAAGAAAATATTTTTGGAACCCAGTTTCACCCTGAAAAGAGTGATAAGTTAGGTCTCAAAATAATTGATAATTTTATAAGTTTATAAATGAAAATATTTCCTGCAATAGATATTAAAGACAAAAAGTGTGTAAGATTAGTTAAAGGAGATTTTAACAACAAAACAGATTATGAAATTTCTCCAATTGAACAAGCATGGAAATATAAAGATCATGGATTTAAAAATTTACACATAGTTGATTTAGATGGGGCTTTAGCTGGTGAAACTGTAAATTTAGATATTATCGAGGACATAGTTGGTAAATTTAATTTAAAGATTGAGGTAGGTGGCGGTATCAGAAATTTTGATAGTATTCAAAAATATATCGATGCCGGCGTTGAGAAAGTAATCTTAGGAAGTGCTGCTATTAAAGACAAAAATTTTTTAAAAGAGTCGTGTAAAAAGTTTACAAATAAAATTGCTTTAGGATTAGATGCCAAAGATGGATATTTATCAGTATCAGGATGGAAAGAAAATTCTAATCAATTAACTTTAGATTATCTAAAGGAAGTTAATAATTATGGTGTTAGTAGATTGATTTATACTGATATAAGCCGAGATGGTATGAAACAAAGTCCAAATTTTAATGAAACAATGAAAGTTGCTGAGATGTCAAAGTGCCCCGTAATTATATCAGGCGGTGTTTCATCAATAGATGATATTAAAAAAGCGAAGAATTTAAAAAATGTTGAGGGTATAATAGTTGGTAAAGCCATTTATGATGGAGATATAAAATTAGAAGAACTGGTGAAAGAAGATGCTTAAAAATAGAATTATACCTTGTTTAGATGTAAAAAATGGTCGTGTTGTTAAAGGTATAAACTTTGTTGATCTAAAAGACGCAGGAGATCCCGTAGAACAAGCCAAAATTTATAGTGATGGTGGAGCAGATGAAATTTGTTTTTTAGATATTACAGCTTCAAATGAAAATAGAGATACTATTTATGATGTTGTGGAAAAAACTTCAAAAAAATGTTTTGTTCCATTAACTGTAGGAGGCGGTGTAAGAAGTGTTGATGATATTAACAAACTACTTAATTGTGGGGCTGATAAAGTCTCAATGAATACTGCTGCAGTTGAAAATCCAGGAGTGGTTATCGATAGTTCAAAAAAATTTGGATCTCAATGCATTGTAGTAGCAATCGACGCTAAAAAAAACGGAGATAAGTGGGAAGTGTTTACTCACGGAGGAAGAAAAAATAGTGGATTTGATGCGCTCGAATATGCAAAACAAATGGAAAAGAATGGTGCAGGAGAATTATTAGTAACCTCCATGGATAGAGATGGAACACAAGTTGGCTATGATATTGATCTCATGTCAAAAATTTCATCTAAAGTAAATATTCCAGTTATTGCATCTGGTGGGGTGGGTAATTTAGATCACATGGTAGATGGAATTAAGTTAGGAAAAGCTAGTGCAGTTTTGGCAGCCTCTATATTTCACTATGGAAAATACTCTGTAAAAGAAGCTAAGGATTATTTGGACTCAAAAGGAATACCTGTTAGAATTTGATATGCTTAATACACTAGAAAGTTTACTAAATCTTGCAAGAGAACGAAAAAAATCCCCAGTAGATGGTTCCTATACAAATAAACTACTTAGTGATAGATCTTTAAGCAAAGAAAAGGTCCTAGAAGAAATTAATGAACTTATTGAGGCAGTAGATAATAACTCTAACAAAATTCATGAAGCCGCGGACGTTTTTTACCATTTAATAATGTATTTAGAGGCAAATGATATAAATATAGAAGACGTTATGGCTGAATTAGACAAACGTAATAAATAACTTCATTAATTTAATAATATTTGCTACAAATCTAAAAAAAAAGGGTTATTGCGGAAGGCCTGATTATAAAAAATCTGAAATTTAAACTATGAGCCATAAATATTATAAACCCGCAAGATCAAGATTACAAAGAAGCGAACTAGCAGTTCCAGGCTCATCCCCAAAAATGTTTGAGAAGGCATTAAATTCAGATGCTGATTATATCTTTTTAGATTTAGAAGATGCGGTCTCTCCAAACGATAAAGTTTCAGCTAGAGCAAATGTGATAAAAGCTTTAAACGAAATGAACTGGCGAGACAAGGGCAAAACTATATCAGTCAGAATAAATAGTCTAGACACTCACTACATGTACAGTGATTTAGTGGAAATAGTAGAGCAAGCTGGAGAAAACGTCGATACAATTCTTGTGCCTAAAGCAGGAACAGATAGTGATGTTTACATGGTTGATTGTTTGTTAACTCAAATTGAAACACATAAAAAAATTAAAAATAAAATTGGTATTGAATGCTTAATTGAAACAGCTTTAGGCATGTCTAATATTAAAGAAATAGCAAAATCTAGCGAGAGACTTGAGGCTTTACACTTTGGTGTAGCAGATTACGCGGCAAGTTTAAGAGCAAGAACTGTTGTGATAGGGGGACTCAATCCAGATTATCCTGGAGATCAATGGCATCACGGATTATCCGAATTAGTTATGACTTGTAGGGCATATGGTTTAAGAGCAATTGATGGACCATTCGGAGATTTTAATGATCCTGATGCATATGTTGCTGCTGCAAAAAGAGGTGCAACTATCGGAATAGAAGGAAAATGGGCAATTCATCCTTCACAAATCGAATTAGCAAATAAAGTATTTTCTCCACCAGACTCAGAAGTAAGTAAAGCAAAAAGTATTTTACAAGAACTAGAAAAGGCTGCTAAAGAAGGAAAAGGAGCAGCTCAACTTGATGGAAGAATGATTGATGCAGCATCAGCTAGAATGGCAGAAAATATTGTAAGTATAGATAAATTAATAAATAATAAATAGATATGGATATTCACGAATACCAAGCAAAAAAAATACTTTCTGATTTCGGAGTTACAATTCCAAGAGGTGGAATTGTATATAGCCCTGAAAATGCTGAAAACAAAGCAAGAGAAATTGGCGGATCTAGATGGGTCGTCAAAGCGCAAATTCATTCGGGTGCTAGAGGAAAAGCTGGAGGGATAATCATTTGTAATACTCCTTTAGAAGTTGCTCAAGCGACTGATAAATTGTTAGGAAAAAAACTAGTTACTAATCAGACAGGACCAGAGGGTAAGATAGTTAACAGAATTTATATAGAAGAAGCGACAGACATTGAAAAGGAATTATATCTAGGGTTAGTATTTGATAGAAGCTCAGAAAGTATAATGGTTGTTGCATCAACAGAAGGGGGAATGAGCGTTGAAGAGATATCCAAAGAAAAACCAGAAACAATAATTAGATCAAAAATTGAAGTGGCTGTTGGAATGCAAAACTTTCAAGCCAGAGAATTAGCATTTGGTTTAGGAATTGAGTCAGATTTAATAAGAAGAGCATCTGATACAATTATCGGGTGTTATAAAGCTTTTAGTGAGTTAGATGCAACTATGGTTGAAGTAAATCCCCTAGTAATCTCAAAGCAAAAACAAATATTAGCTTTAGATTGCAAAATGAGTTTTGATAACAATGCAATGTTTAGAAGAAGTCAAGTTTCAGAACTCAGAGACAAGTCTCAGGAAGACTCAAAAGAGATCTTTGCTTCAGATAGGGGTCTTAATTACGTCAGCTTAGATGGAAATATAGGTAACATAATTAATGGTGCTGGTCTTGCAATGGCTTCAATGGATATGATCCAATTAGCTGGTGGAAGTCCTGCAAATTTTTTAGATGTTGGAGGTGGAGCTACCCCAGAAAAAATAGTTAAAGCGTTCAAATTAATAACGATGGACGAAAAAGTCAAAGTAATCCTGGTGAATATATTTGCTGGTATAAATAGATGTGATTGGGTTGCTGAGGGAATTGTTGAAGCTTTAAAAAAAATTGAAATTAAAGTACCTCTAGTCATTCGTTTAGCAGGCACAAACGTTGAAAAAGGAAACAAGATTCTTAAAGAGAGTAAAATAAATTATATTGAAGCAAACACTTTGGAGGATGCAGCTAATAAAGCAGTTGCAGTAATAAATAAATAAAACATGACTGTACTTATAGACAAAAATACCAAGATATTAATACAGGGTTTCACTGGTAAAATGGGCTCTTTTCATGCAGATGAGATGATAAAATATGGATCAAACGTAGTTGGAGGAGTTACACCTGGTAAAGGTGGAACAAAACATCTTAACCTACCTGTCTTTAATACTGTCAAGGAGGCAGTCAACAAGACGGGAGCAGATGCTTCAATTTTATTTGTGCCGCCAGCTTTTGCAGCAGACTCAGCAATGGAAGCTGCAGATGCCGGAATTAAAAATTGTGTAGCGATCGTTGATGGAATACCTTCTCATGATATGATCAGAATTAAAAGGTATATGCGAAGATATACTAAAAGTTCTAAAATGACCCTAGTTGGACCTAATTGTGCCGGGATTATAAGTCCAGGAAAAGCAATGTTAGGAATAATGCCTGGTCATATTTACCAAGAGGGAAAAGTAGGAATTATCAGCAGATCAGGGACTTTAGGATATGAAGCCGCTCAACAACTTAAAAATTTAAATATTGGAGTTTCAACAAGTGTAGGTATTGGGGGAGACCCTATAAATGGAAGTTCCTTTCGGGACATCATAGAAAAATTTGAAAAAGATGATGGGACAGATGTAGTATTAATGATCGGAGAAATTGGTGGACCACAAGAAGTAGCTGCAGGAGAATTTGCAAAAGAAAATATGAAAAAACCGGTAATAGCATACATTGCTGGTTTAACGGCTCCAAAAGGTAGAGTAATGGGTCATGCAGGCGCAATTGTTTCAGCATATGGGGAAAGTGCTATAGAAAAAGTTGAAATCTTAAAAGAGTGTGGAATTACTATTTCTAGAAATCCATCAGTAATGGGAGATACAGTTAAATCAGTTTTAGAAAAAATGTAATTATGAGTTTTGATGAAAATAACATCTCTCTAAAAATATTAAAAATCAAATTTTCTGTAAAATTGAGCAAATAATGATAAAATTGACTTAAGGAAAAAAATAGTTTTAAGTTTATAAACTATTAATTTATGAATTTAAAAGATTTTCTCTTTTCATATTTAGAGTCGTTTAAAATAGATTTAGATAAAAAAAAATATTTCAAAGCCTTTAGAAAATTATTTAACTATCCATATAAATTTCTTTTAGATAAATTAAGACAGCTTTTTTCAATAAAAAAAAATAATCTTGATAAAAATAGTGAAAATTTTGAAAACAAGAGCTTGGATGATTTATTTATAGAGTTTAATTCTGATAAAGCTTCTAAATTTATAATGAATAATAAAAAAATTAATGGTCACAGTTATTCTCCTATATATGAAAAATATTTTGAAAAATATAAGAATATAAAAAATTTAAATATTTTGGAAATAGGGAGTCTTCGGGGTTCTGGAACTGCTAGTTTCTATAATTATTTTGACAAACCTAAAATTTTTTGTGTAGATATAAATCCATTTCAAATTCAGGTATATTCAAAAAATATTCGCGTTTTGTACACTGATACTAAATCCAAAAAGACATTGATTAATTTAAGATCTTATTTAAATAAAAATTTTGATATTATAATTGATGATGGTAGTCATAATATAAGAGATCAAATAATAACAATGAATATCTTTTTTGAAAGATTGAAAACAGGAGGGTTATATGTAATTGAAGACAGCTCTCAGTATTTGTCTGCAAGAAATTTAAATCCTGATAATCTTAATTATGGCTCAAAGGATATATTATTATCTGTCCAAAATAAAAATATGGAAATGATTAAGTATCTATCCATTGACGAAACCAATCAACTAAAATTAAGTATTGGTAATATTTTTTCAGAAAAAGGAAATTATATCGAAAATGGAATTAATATATCAGAGATAATTTTTATTGAGAAAAACTGAGTATCAATTATATAATAAATTTTATGAGTTATGATGACACTAATATTTTTGCAAAAATTTTAAGTGGCCAAATCCCTTGTAAAAAAATTTACGAAGATAAATTTGTTTTATCTTTCTATGACATAAATCCCCAAAAAAAAATTCATGCTCTGGTAATACCTAAAGGAAGATACAGTAATTTAGACGACTTTAGCTTAAATGCATCATCTGAGGAAATTGTTGGGTTATTAAAAGGAATAAATATAGTAGCAAAAAAATTGGGAATTTCTATTGATACAGGGAAAGGATATAGGGCTTTAGTAAATATTGGTGAACACGGAGGTCAAGAAGTACCTCATTTACATTTTCATTTATTTGGAGGTGAAAGTACTGGAAGAATGATCGAGTGAACAAAAAAGTTGAACGAAACTATCTAGAAATTAATTCATTGAAAGATCTTAAAGATACTAATCTCTATCCAAATGGATATTTTGTTCAGTTAATCATGCCGGCAGATTTTCAATTAAATAAATTCTTTTATAAAAATGTTGGAAAAGAACATTGTTGGGTAGATCGTCTGATATGGGATGACAAACAATGGCAAAGTTATACCTCTAAAAAAGAAGTAAAAACTTATATACTTAAGAATCAAACTGATTTAGCTGGATATTTCGAGCTTATATTTCATGAAAATAACAAAGAAGTTGAAATAGCCTACTTAGGTTTACTAAAAGAATATCAAAATAAGAAATTGGGATCTTATCTTTTGTCATCAGCTATCAAAAATTCTTTTTTAGAAAAAACACAGAGAGTATGGGTTCATACCTGTTCATTAGATCATAAAAACGCTCTAAATAATTACATTTCCAGAGGTATGAAGATTTTTAAAAAAGAATTTATTTCCATATAATTAATTTCTTGTAGGTAGTTTAAATAAGTCCTTCTTTAATTTCTTATTTTTTATGATTGAGTTTATATATGTAATACTTAAGTTCTGATAAATATCTAAGACTTGCCAACCAATTAAGTTATATGTTTTTTTATCAAAAAAGAGGTTAATCTGATTCTCGTTTTCAGAAAAATTATAATTGATTAGCTTTTCATCAATTATTCTCTCATCCAAATTTTTAATTTTTTTTAATAAAAATTCTTTATTTAAAATTAAATTTAGCGGAGTATCTTTTAAAGGATAAATATAATAGCTATTTTTAGTTTTAATTACTAATGACCTTCCATTGGATACTAAAACCTTATTACTTTTAGAATTATATGTACAGAAAATTTTTTTTGGATATTTGATTATACAATTTCCGCTCTCTACTTTTCCATTGATATTTTGTTCAAATTTAAAAGATACATTATTTATATTTGATAAATTTTCTATAATATCATTCTTAATTTTGGCAAATGCGTTTGATATTATAGAAACAAAAAAAAAAATTAAAAAAATTTTTTTCATTATAGAACATCACGTTTTCCGACATGGTTGGCTTTACTAACAATACCGTCGGTTTCCATCATGTCGATGATTCTCGCTGCTCGATTGTAACCAATTTGAAGCTTCCTTTGCAAAAATGATGTTGAAGCTTTACCTTCAGACTTAATAATTTCAACTGCAGTTTGATAAAGTTCATCTTTATCATTTTGATTTCTAGAACTTTCATTTATCTCTTTTTCATCAACAAAGTTAAGTATTTCATCAACATAATCTGGTTCTGCTTGAGATCTTAGAAAATTGTTTATTTTTTCAATTTCACTATCTGAAACAAAAGGAGCATGAATCCTTATTATTCTATTTGCAGAAGTCATATATAACATATCCCCTTTACCTAGAAGTTGTTCAGCACCTTGTTCTCCCAATATTGTTCTACTATCAATTTTGGATGTAACTTGAAAAGAAATACGAGTAGGAAAATTAGCTTTAATTGTTCCTGTAATTACGTCAACACTAGGCCTTTGAGTAGCCATTATGATATGAATACCAGCAGCTCTAGCCATTTGAGATAATTTTTGAATATAATTTTCAATTTCTTTCCCTGCAACTAGCATTAAATCTGACATTTCATCTACTACTACAACAATATAAGGCATTGGAAGTTTATGTTTATTATTGTACCCATCAATGTTTCTAACCCCTTCTTTAGTCATTAATTTGTATCTATTTTCCATTTCTTTGACCACCCAACCCAAAACTGAGGCAGCTTTTTTTGCCTCTGTAATAACTGGACAAAGTAAATGTGGCACTCCTTCGTATGTAGAGAGTTCAAGCATTTTTGGATCAATTAATATAAGTTTGCATTTCGTTGGAGGATGTCTGTAAAGCAGTGAAAGTATAATTGTATTGATGCAAACTGATTTACCAGATCCAGTTGTACCAGCTATAAGTAAATGCGGCATTGATGCTAAATCTCCAATAATAGGAAGTCCGGAAATATTTTTTCCTAAAGCAATAGGTAATTTTATATTTTTCACATCAAAATTTTTATTTTTTAAGATTTCACTAAGATAAACATTTTCTCTAGAAGAATTTGGTAATTCTATTCCAATTGTATTACTCCCTGGAATAATTGATATTCTTGCAGATTCAGAACTTGTATTTCTAGCTATATCATCAGAAAGATTAATTATTTTTGAAACCTTAATTCCAGCCGCTGGTTCAAACTCGTTAAGAGTTACTACGGGGCCATGACTAACTTTTTTGATACTTCCATTTACACCGAAATCTAAAAGAATTTTCTCTAAAAATGACGAGTCGTTATTTTCATTTTTGATTATATCCTTTCTTTCATTTTTTGGAGGTTTTTTTAAAAGATCAATTGAAGGTAAATTAAATTTTCCTTTAACATTTTTTAGTTTTTCATCCACTTTAATGAAAGGTAAATCTTCTTGAATAAGATTTTTGATTTCTTCTTGAGGAATATACTCGTTAATTATTTCATTTTTATTAGTATAATTTCTATCCCTTTTCTTGAAAAGAAATAAAATCAATTTTTTTATAATTAAAAAAAAGTTTTTAGGATTAAAATTAATACTAAGTAAAAAAAACGTTAGTATAATGAAAATTAATAAATAAAAAATAATATTTTCATATGATATAATTGAATTATTAAAGATAAGTCTATTTAAGTAGTCACCAACAAAACCACCGTTTCCATTAATAAATAATGTAAATGAATTATTATAAAAATAACTAAAAAATATGGTTCCCGTTAGAAGATAGGGCACCATATAAAAAGTATTTTCAACTATTATTAAAAGTTGTTTATTCCTAAATACAGAGAGACCAGTGAAAATAAGAGTTATAGGGATTAAATAGGAAATTAAACCCAGAGATTGAAAAAAAAGATCAGATAAATAACTTCCCCGGAAACCGATTAAATTTTTAATTTCAGTGTTATCTGGAAAAATAAAATTAGGATCACTTGGTGAATATGAAATTAAAGCGATAAATAGTAAGATTCCTAAAAATAATACAATAATGCCTATAATTTCTATTAATCTTTTAATAATAAAAGTTAATAAGAAATTGCTAAATTTTTTTATATCCATATATGATGAATCAAATTTAACACTTTGTATCATCTAATTTTTATTGTTAAAATTAAAAATATTATGAAAGTAGCAATTATTGGAAACGGATTAGTAAGCTTGACATTGGCTAAAGTTCTAGTCAACCAAGGAATATACGTAGATTTTTTTTTCAGACTTCGGGAAAAAAGAAATTAACAAATCAAGAACAATAGGTATTTCAAAAAAAAATATTGATTTTTTAAATTCTAATGGTCTTAATCTTAAAAAATTATTATGGAAGATCGATAAAATAGAAATATATAGTGATAATCTCCAAAATGAAAAAATTTTAAAATTCCATAATCATAGTAATGAGCTTTTTTCAATTGTCAAAAATTTTGAATTATACAATCATCTTATCTCATTACTTAAAAAAAATTTTTTTTTCAAAAAAAAAAACAAAAAAATTAAGCTCAATTATGATGATTATAAATTAATTATAAATTGTGATTCTAATAATTTTTTTACAAAAAAATATTTTTACAAAAAATTTAATAAAGAGTATGATAGTTATGCTTATACAACTGTCATTGATCATAAAAAATTATCAAGAAATAATACCGCTATTCAAATATTTACCAAGAGAGGTCCTTTGGCTTTCCTACCTATTTCTAGTAAAAAGACTTCTGTAGTTTACTCTGTTAGAAATTATGGAAATATCGATTTAAAAAAAACTATAGAAAAGTATAATACGAAATATTCAATTACTAAAATCAATCAAATATTTAATTTTAAACTTATCTCATCAAACTTGAGGAACTACTACCATAAAAATATTTTAGCTTTTGGAGAATTATTACATAAAGTTCATCCATTAGCAGGTCAGGGATTTAATATGTCTATAAGAGACATTAAACTTTTATTAGAATTGATTAAGTTTAAAATCGATCATGGATTAGAATTAGATAATTCAATTTGTAAAAATTTTGAAAATAAAATAAAATATAAAAATTATCTTTTTTCAAGCGGGATAGATTTTATTTATGAATTTTTTCATTTAGAGAGCAAAATTGAAAATTCAATTTTATCTAATTCGATAAAAGTTTTAGGAAAAAATAAATATGCAAATAAAATATTTACAAGTTTGGCAGATTAAAACTTTAAATTAAAGTTATTGTAAAGTTGTATTATTATATTGATCAAATGTATAAGTAGTCAAAATTTCAGAAATTTTTGTTTTTCTCGTTTTTAGATCTTTTGCTTCAAGTAATACCTGTTTTTCTTCAAGAGTAAAAGGAGACGCCATAGCAAGAGCGTTTATTGTTTCATTTAAACTTTGTTTTTCCAATTCTTTCCAATTTATTACAAATCCTCTTCTGCTAAATAAATCTTTTAAATCTTTAAAAATTAATTTTAAATCAGAAAATTTTAAATTTTCATTTAAATCATTTAAATCATTTAAATAATTTTCATAGGAAATTTCGCAAGTACGATATTTTTTTTCTGAATCAATTTCTTTAACAATTTCGAATCTAATTGCCCCTTTTAGCTCTATTAAGAGTCTACCATCATCAGCTTTAGTGAAATTGGTTATTTTTCCAAGGCACCCAACATTGTAAAGCTCAATTAGATTGCTATTCTTACTTTTTTGTTCACGAGGTTGAACCATACCTATAAATTTGTCAGATTTCATACTATCATTAACCATGTCTAAATATCTTGGCTCAAATATATTTAGAGGGACAGATGTTTTAGGAAAAATGATAAAATTACTTAAAGGAAAAATAGGAATTTTTTTTGGTAGGTTGTCCATGCTTTATCTTATATTTTAAAATATTATAACACTAAATGACTTATAAAAAACACTTAATATTAAAGGCAAAAAGATTTTATGAAAATAAAAACTTTTATGAGGCAAAAATTAGTTTATTAGGGGTCCTAGAAGACTCTCAAATAGATAGTACCCTTAAATTAAATTTATATATTTTATTGTCTGATATATGTTTCAAAATAAATGAATTCGAAAATGCCGAAAATTTTTTATTGAAGTGTATCGAACAGGGCAAAACAAGTCCTGAAATATTTAATTCCCTAGGCAATATATATTCAAAAAAAAGAGATTACAAAAATTCCGAAAAATTTTACAAAAAGTCGATTGAATTTAACCAAAATAATGATGTCGCATTAACCAATTTAGCTATTTTGTATCATAATTTAGGGCAAGAAAATAAGGCAACAACTTTTTACAAAAATATTTTAAAAAGGAATCCAGAAAATATCGGAATACTTTATAATTTATCAAGATTAGATAAAAAGATTATAGATGCAGAAAAAATTAATATTTTAAAGAATTTAGTTAATCAAGGAAAATTAGATAGTTTTAATATCGCCTCAAGTTATTTTTTACTTGCAGAATACGAAAATAAAAAAAAAAATTTTAAAAATGAAATAAATCTAATTAAAAAAGCCAATAATTATTCATTCAAAAAAAATCAACATAAGAATATTCAGCTTAATGAATATTGGCTTAAAAATATTTCTAAAAAATACAATAAAATAGATTATTATAAAAAGAATGAACACTTTGATTATAACAATAATGTTTATCCAATATTTATAATAGGACTGCCCAGATGTGGCTCAACACTAATAGAGTCTGTTATTTCTTCAGGAAAAGATGAAATAGATAACATGGGAGAAACAAATTTAGTTAACTGGGCTCTTTTAAATACAAATAGAGATTTTCAAAGATCTTCAAGCAAAATAAAAGTTAATTTGAATAGTACTTCAAAAAAATTAAGAAATGCAATTGAAAATTTAAGTTTAAAAAAAAATAAAAAAAAAATAATTTTCTCGGAAAAATCACTAGAAAACTTTTACTATATAGAGCTAATTTTGAATATTTACCCTAATGCAAAATTTATTCACTCATATCGCAACCTTGTCGATAACACTTTTGCGATTTATAAGCAATTTTTACCAAATATTTCTTGGTCACATACAATTGAAGATATATTATTGTATATAGACAATTATTTAACAGTAATAGATTTTTTTCAAAAAAAATATGCAAATAAAATTCTCCCTGTTTCTTTAGAAAATTTCTCTAAAAATCCGAAAAAAACATCTAAACAAATTTATAAATTTTGTGATTTAAGATGGAGTGAAAGTTGCTTGAATTTCTATAAAAGGCAAGATCTATTTATAAATACAGCAAGTAATAATCAAATGAGAAATAAAATTGAAAAATATAATTATAATAAGTATGAACCATATCGAGAAACACTCAAAAAATATCAAAAAACATACAGCTGGTTGAAATTTTAAAACCTAAATTGACAATAAACTTTTATTATTCAACAATTTTGTATATTGCTTAATTTTTAAAAACTATTATTTTTATTTATAATAAATATGCGGGCATAGCTCAGTGGTAGAGCGTCTCGTTGCCAACGAGAAGGTCGAGGGTTCGACCCCCTTTGCCCGCTCCAAAGAATGTATGAGTGATTTATTCGATAAAAAGTGTGTTCCATGTGAAGGAGGTGTAGTGCCTTTCGATATATCTCAAATACACAAATACCAAAAAAAAGTGGATGGCTGGGATGTTATTAAAGGTGATAAAGGTGTTTATTTTTTAGAAAAAAAGTTCACTTTTAAAAATTTTTTAGAAAGCCAAAAATTCGTTAATGAAGTAGGTAAAATATCCGAAAACGAAGGACATCATCCAGAAATTTTATTTGGATGGGGATATGCAAAAATTAGTATTACTACTCATGCTATTGAGGGACTATCGGAAAATGATTTTATACTAGCAGCTAAAATTGATAAAGAAACTAGTGTCTAAAATGTCTAGTTTTAGAGAAAACCAATATAGTTTCAGTTGAATTTGCAAATTTAATAATCTCTTTATCTCTGATTGAACCAGCGGGTTGAATCACGGCAGAAACACCTGATTGCACGAGTGTTTCAATACCATCTACAAATGGAAAAAAAGCATCAGACGCTGCTACAATATCGTTTTTTGGATTAATAAATTTATTCATTTTATTTATCGCTATTTGAGAACTATCAAGTCTACTAGGTTGTCCAGATCCAATACCAACAGTTGATTTATTGCTTACAAGCACTATTGCATTTGATTTTACAAACCGACAAACATTAAATGCAAATATCAAATTTTCAAACTGTGATCTATTGGGCTTCTTTTTAGAAACTAATCGAAAATCTTTTTTCAAAAAATCTTCATTATCTTCAGATTGTACAAGGATAGAATTATTAATCGAATTAAATTTATTTTTTTTGTCTATAAAAAAATCTGAAGAATCAACTAACCTTAAATTTTTTTTATTTTTAAAATTTTGAGAGCGTTTTTATCAAAACCATTGGCAATTATTACTTCGAAAAATATCTTCTTTAATTCCTGTGCTAAGGATTTAGTAATTTTGAAATTACAGGCTACTATACCACCGAAGGCACTTATAGGATCACAAGCTAGAGCTGATTTATAACTATTTATATTTTTATCAAGAATCGACACACCGCAAGGATTTGCATGTTTAATTATCACGGTCCCTTTATTTTTAGGAAATGACTTAGTAATATTAAGAGCAGAAAAAATATCATTATAATTATTGTAACTTAACGATTTGCCGTGAATTTTTTTAATATTTAAATTATTATTCTGAGAGTACAAGGCACTTTCTTGATGAGGATTTTCACCATAACGTAACCTCTCAACTAATTTTGCGTGAATAACCTTTTTCTCTGGGAATTGTTTATTAGAAACTATATTGAAATAATTTGATATAACCGAGTCATAAAACGCTGTTTCTGAAAAAGCTATCCTAGACATTTTTTTTCTAAATTTTGATGAAGTGCATCCTTTGTTAACTTTAAGTTCATTAATTAATTCTGAGTATTGGTTAATCGCGGTGATTACTGTAACATCATTAAAATTTTTTGCTGCAGCACGAACCATTGCTGGACCACCAATATCAATTTTTTCAACTATTTTCTTTTGATCCTTAGTTTTTTCTAAAGTTTTTTCAAATGGGTAAAAATTAACAATAACCAGATCGATGTTTTCAAAGTTTTCTAATTTCATTTCTTTTAGATGTGTTCTATTTTTTCTTTTATTTAAAATTCCTGCATATATTTTTGGATGTAAAGTTTTCACTCTTCCATTTAAAATTTCATTAGATCCAGTAAAATTAGATATTTCCAAACACTCAAATTTGAGTTTTTTAATTATTTTAAAAGTACCACCAGAACTAATTAATTTTACATTATTTCTTTTTAGAGTTTCTAAAAGAGGTTTTAAATTTGATTTATCTGATACAGATATTAAAGCAGATCTTATTTTTCTCATTTTATATTTTTTTTATTTCCCATTTAATATTCTCTACCTGATTATTAGAAATACCAGAGATATAAACATTTTGGTTTTCAGTATACAAATTTTTATGGCCGAAATATAAACCATTATCAATGTTTATTTCATAATTTTCACAAGTAAATTTCCACCCTTCATTATCTAATTCTATTAAAATTGATTTATTATCTTGTGTTTTCATCAATTTAACATTTGGTTCTACATGAAACCTAATATCAAATTTATAATTATGATTTATTTTTTTTTTTATTATTGTATCGATACCAAAAAAAACAGTTTTTTCTGGATAAAATTCAATTTCTCTCTCATGAATTGAATTATATTTTTTCAAATAACCATCATGAGAAACGTTTATTTTCCAATAATTTTTTTCAAAAATAATTTCTTTTTTAATAATCTTTATACTTTTTTTTAACATTAAACATTTGTTAACATTGGTAAATTTACAAGAAGAGTTATCGTCAATTATTAAGGTGCTTTGAGCAGCAGAAGATTTTGACAATTGATTAAGTTTAATATTTTTTTTATTATATCCACAATTACTAATTAATTTTTTTCCATTAGAGATAATTTCAAAAGATAAAGCTCCTGACTGATAGTCTTTAGTGAACTTGGATTCAGGAGAAGAGCCTGTATCGATAAATAAACAAATTTTTTTATTTTTTAATATAGTATATCCACCGAATTCTCGATCATCATTTTTAAATTTATATCCTAATTGTTTTAAATAATTATCAAAATCATTATTATTTGAGAGATTGTTGCCGTTAAATAAAAAGTCAGAACCAGTATTTTGCCAAATAAAGGCGTATCCCTGACCTAATAGATAAATCGTTTCATCTACATGTTCAGGCACATTGTTTTGTGACTCTTTTAGCCATTCTCTTATTAAAATGAAATATTTTAGATAAAAGACTAATTGCTTAATACTTCTAGATCTAGGAAATCCAGAATTATCTAAAGATAATTTTGCTATTTTTTTTAAAACAGACATTCCAAATGAGAGATATTTTTTTTCTTCTTGATAACAAATGCCGACTAAAATTATTGAGGCACAACCAATTAATTTATCATCTATCGTTTCTGATTTATTAATTTCATTAATTAGGTGATTAGTTTGTTTTTGGATAATCTTATTAAAATTATTTTTAAAATCTTGATTACTTTGGTCATATGTGAGATTATGGTTAGAAAGCCAAGATATAATCCTTTTTGCCGTTAAATCAAAATTCCAAGTTTTATCATTATACTTTTCGTTTTTTTTAATCCAATTCGAGATAATTGATTGTACAATTTGTTTTGAAGACTTTAAATCTAAACTAAAAAACCAATAAAAATTATTTAAGTTTATATATTCTTTGTGACTTAAATTTTTTTTTTGCCAAATCTCATTTAAAGAGAAATCTTCAATTCTAATTTTTTTTTTTTGATATTTGATTAATGATGAAAGTAGGTGTGGACTAGGTTTGTAAACTAGTTCATTGAAATTTACCTTGGAGATTTTTTTATCGTAAATTTTTGAATTGAGATAAAATTTTCTTAACTGATTATAAAAACCTAAAGAAAATCGATTTATAAAAACCATGAAATTATTTTGATTTTAATAATTCAATATTTTTTTTAATATCCCCATTATTACTTTTGAAAATTGTAGTCCCCGAGACAAGTATATTAGCTCCAGCTTCAATTGCTTTCTTCGAATTTTCAAAATTTATTCCCCCATCAATTTCAATATCGAAGTCTAAATTTTTATTATTTTGTAACTTTTTTAATTCCTTAATTTTTGTTAAAACCTCTGGCATAAATTTTTGACCACCAAATCCAGGGTTTACACTCATTATTAGAACTAGATCAATTTTATTCAAATATTCAATAATAACATCAACTTTTGTTTCTGGATTTAAGGATACACCAGCTTTCTTATTTAATTCTTTTATCTTTGATATAGATAAATCCATATTATCTGTTGCCTCAGGATGAATTGTAATTATATCTGCTCCTGCATCAGCATAAGCCTCTATATATTTATGAACAGGTGAGATCATCAAATGTACATCAAATAAAATTGAAGAATATTCTTTTAATGATTTAATAACAGGAGGGCCTATAGTTAAATTTGGAACAAAATGACCATCCATAACATCAATGTGTATCATGTCTGCACCACTTTCTTCTAATCTTTTTATCTCATTACCCAGTTGACTGAAATCGGCAGATAAAATTGAGGGTGATATTTTTATTTTTTTCATTTAAAACTTAGTTTTACTTGTATCAATTTTTAAAATTTTATTTAATTAAAAAATTGATAAATTTGTCTCGAAATTTCACTTTCAAGAGGAAATGATAACATCCCCATCACTGAATAGCCTAAAATCCAAGGCATTAAGTAAAATCTTATCATAAAAAAAAACCACGCTACATATAATGGAACTAAAGGTTGGATTATGAAGGATGGTGTCACAATTTTAAAAAACCTAATCAGAGGATTGGTGAATTTAACAAATACTCTCATAAAAAAAAATTGAGAGTCCTCTTTTTGAAATATATTCATTGCAACTCTTCCAATTAAAGTCCACATTATTACTCCTAAAATGTAGTCAATTATATAGACTAAAGGATGAAAGTTGGCAGACATTAAAACTTATATTAGACTCGTAAGAAATTAAAAAGGGGCGAAGTTAATCGCCCCTTTTAAAAATTATTTAGTGTTGTTTGCCAAGGATCGATTTACCTGATGGTACACGAACCTCATCAACCATTCTTTGTGTAGCAGCACTTGGCTCAGAAGTCATTAAACTTACAACTACCATTGCTACTAAACTTACTGCAGAACCAAAGATACCAAATGTTAACTGTGTAATACCTAAGAATCCACTTCCACCATTTCTTACCCATATTAGGTAACCTAGTCCTGAAAGTAATCCTAAAGCCATACCAGCACATGCACCTTCTTTGTTAGCTCTCTTCCACCAGACACCAAGTACAAGTGGGAAGAATAATCCTGACATCGCAAAGTCAAAAGCCCAGATTACTGAACCTAAAATACCTTGTATCTCAAGAGCAGCGATTGTTGCACCAGCAAAACCAATTACTACAAGTAATACCCTTGCAACAACTAGTCGTTTTGCAGTCTCAGCTTTTGGATCGATGATTTTGTAGTAAACATCGTGTGAGATTGCATTCGCAATTGCTAGAATCAAACCATCAGCCGTTGACATGGCAGCAGCCATACCTCCAGCAGCAACTAGACCTGAGATTACATATGGTAATCCAGCAATTTCTGGAGTTGCTAACACAACGGCTTTACCACCCATGAAAAACTCGTTTAACTCTAGAGTTCCATTTCCGTTAAAGTCGCTTACAAACATTAAGTTTGCTTGGTTCCAGTTTTGATACCAATCGATCGCTTGAACTTCTGCAATTGATTTACCGATAATACCAGTAGATAATGTCGGGTCAATCAATGACAATTTAGATAACGTCGCTAACATTGGAGCAGAAGAGTAAAGTAGGAAGATAAAGAATAAAGACCAACCTACTGATTTTCTAGCTGCTTTTACACTTGGAGTAGTGAAATATCTCATCATCACGTGAGGCAATGAAGCTGTTCCCATCATCATTGCTAGTGCTAATGAAATAAATGCCCAAGGCGTAGCATTAACTGCTGAGTGAGCCTTAGTTATTCCAGCTAACCCTTTAGGTACTGTTTTTAGATCAGCAGCAGCGTTTTTAACAAATCCAAACTGTTGTTCTAACTCACCAATTCTAGCTACTTCATCAGCTAACATAAAGTGAGGAAAGAATCCCGCACCCATTTTGTTACTGATCCAAAATACTGGAAGCAAGTAAGCTATGATTAGTACGATGTATTGTGCAACTTGTGTCCAAGTTACTCCTCTCATACCACCTAACATTGAACATAGTAAGATACTTACTAATCCAACATAAACTGCGTATTGAAATGGAATATCAAGTGCAACAGATGCAATTGTACCTGTAGCGTTAATTTGTGCAGTCACATAAGTAAAAGATGCAACAGTTAAGACTACTACTGCAAGAAATCTACTTAAATTACCACCATATCTTGTACCAATGAAATCTGGAACTGTGTAACAGCCAAACTTTCTTAAGTATGGTGCTAATAAAGACGCGACTAATACATATCCACCAGTCCAACCTACAAGTAGTGCCATATATCCATAACCTTTGAAGTAAATACCTCCTGCCATTGCAACGAATGATGCACCAGACATCCAGTCCGCTGCAGTTGCCATTCCGTTGAATACCGTTGGCACTTGTCTTCCAGCTACGTAATAAGCATCAGCTTGTGCTGTACGTGATAGATAACCAATTATTGCGTAGATGGCTACTGTGAAAGCAACAAAACAAATACCTATTGTTTTTGCTGTCATCCCCATCTGTTCGCAAATGCTCATAATGATTATGAAACCTAAAAAACCACCTGTGTAGATTCCATAAACTTTAGGCAAATTATCTATAAAATTACCTTTCATTAGTCTTCCTCTCTTTCTGAAAAGCCGAATTCCTCATCGATTTTTTCCTGTCTATTCGCAAACCAGAAAATTAGGATTACGAAAATTCCAAGAGATCCCTGACATGTAAACCAATATGTCCATGGGTAACCGAAAGGTCCAGTGACCTCATTCATTTCAGCTCCGAATAAGAAGATGCCAATTGAGAAAACAAACCAAATTGCTAAAGTAATCATTAGCAAGCCCCTGGTTTTTTCCCAGTGTTGTTCTTGTTTTGACATTTATACCTCTCTCTTTTTAGTTATAACTGGCCAAAACCATAACCATTATGAAAGAGATTTAAAGTGTTAAAATTGTTCATAATAGGTGGTTTTTTCTGGTATAAGTTGAAAAAATACTGGTTTTTATGGCAAAATATAAACTTACTTGGAAAGATCTATCTTGGAATGACTTTAAGATTTATCTATTTGCTCTTTTTAAAGCATTTATACCAAAGAAAAAAATAAGTGATTTAGATGAGTTAGAAGATTTTATACAGACCAAATCAGCTTGGGTTACTCAGGTCGCCCTTTATGGTTACTTAAAAACTAGAATGGGAACAAGATATGTTCTTCATTTTGAAAATGATGAGTTTATGGGATCAGTAAATCTTGCCAAATGGAACATTTATGCTGTTGCTCTTCAAGATCTAACTTTTTTCACATTTTCATTTTTAAAAGCAAATTATAATTATCAAAATACCCAAAAGGCTAAAGATATTTTTTTAAAAATCTTAGATGATGAAACTACAAATAAGATGCCATTAGATATAGTTGATGAAGCAAAAAAAAATTTTGATGAAAGATCAAGCAAAATTAATTGGGATGACTATTGTACTAACCTTCCTTTTAATCCGAGCGCTTTATCCCTATATAAATGGGCGCCTATAGCTGATGAATTAAAAACTTTAGACAGAAAGATTGTTCTAAATTCTGTTATTCTAAAGTGGAATATTGTTAAAAAAGAATTAGAGGAGAGATTGAGGTTCTAAATATTTTTTCTGTTTTCAACTAAACTCGTAACTACACTTGGGTCGGCTAAAGTTGTAGTATCTCCTAATTGATCGTGCTCGTTAGCTGCGATCTTTCTTAAGATCCTTCTCATAATTTTTCCAGATCTTGTTTTAGGAAGTCCCGGAGAAAAATGAATTAAATCTGGAGTTGCTAATGGACCGATTTGTTTTCTGACCCAGAGTTTTAAATCTCTTTCTAATTCACCTGTTTCGTTCTCTCCGGCATTTAAAGTAACGTAACAGTATAAGCCATTTCCTTTTATATCGTGGGGATACCCGACAACGGCTGCTTCAGCAACTTTTGGGTGAGCAACAAAAGCACTTTCAATCTCTGCAGTACCAAGATTGTGTCCAGAAACAATAATTACATCATCAACTCTTCCTGTAATCCAATAATATCCGTCCTTATCCCTTCTGCAGCCATCACCTGTGAAATATTTTCCATCAAATTGAGAGAAGTAAGTATCAATAAATCTTTGATGATCTCCATAGACTGTTCTCATTTGCCCAGGCCAAGATTGGCCGATACAAAGTCTACCTTCTCCTGCACCTTTGATTTCTTTCCCATTTTTATCAACCAAAATCGGTTTAATTCCATAAAAAGGTTTTGTTGCTGATCCTGGTTTTAATGGAATGGCTCCTGTTTGTGGTGAAATTAAAATTCCACCAGTTTCAGTTTGCCACCAAGTGTCAACAATTGGAGATTTTGAATTACCTACAGTCTTATAATACCACATCCAAGCCTCTGGATTAATTGGTTCACCAACAGTTCCTAATAATTTTAAAGATTTTCTAGACGTTTTTTTTACTGGTTCGTCTCCCTCTCTCATCAAAGCTCTAATAGCGGTCGGCGCTGTATAAAATATATTTACCTTAAACTTATCTACTATTTGCCACCATCTGGAACTATCAGGATAATTAGGGATACCTTCAAACATAATTGTTGTTGCCCCATTAGACAGAGGACCATAAATTATATAACTATGGCCAGTAACCCAACCAATATCTGCAGTACACCAATAAATATCTTTAGGCTTATAGTTAAAAACATATTGATGTGTCATTGAAGCGTAAACCATGTATCCACCAGTGGTATGTAGTACTCCCTTAGGTTTGCCAGTCGATCCTGACGTATAAAGAATGAATAATGGATCTTCAGCACTCATTTCCTCTGGTTCACAGCTGTTAGAAACATCCTTAATTAAATCATGATACCAAACATCTCTTTCGTTGTTCCAATAAACGTAGTTACCAGTTCTTTTAACAACAATACATTTTTTTACATTAGGACAACTTGTTAAAGCTTCATCGGTTGTAGCTTTTAATGGAATTGTTTTTCCTCCCCTAACACCTTCATCTGCAGTAATTATAAATTCTGATTCACAATCATTTACCCTGCCAGAGATAGATTCAGCAGAAAATCCACCAAAAATTATTGAGTGAACTGCACCTATTCTTGCACATGCCAACATCAAAATTGCCAGTTCTGGAATCATTGTGAGATATATCGTTACTCTATCACCCTTTTTAATTCCTAATTTTTTTAAACCATTAGCTGCTCTAGAAACTTTTTGATGAAGTTGTTTGTAAGAAATTTTTTGGCTGTCTTTTGGATCATCACCGACCCAGATGATTGCAGTTTTATCTTTTTTATCTTTTAAATGTCTATCAATACAATTTGCAGATGCGTTTAAAGTTCCATCTTCATACCACTTTATTCTGACCTCATCTTTGCTATATTTGACATCTTTAACTTTTTTATATGGTTTAATCCAACTAATTCTCTTACCTTCTTTTTTCCAAAATGCATTATTATTTTTAATAGAGTCGTTATACTTCTTTTGATATTGAGATTTATTTACTAATCCAGTCTTAATCCACTCTGGTTTGGTTTTTATTATTAATTCAGGAATATTTGTAGAGTCAGTTTTTTTTAAATTTTTTCTCTTTCGTCTAACTTTTTTTTTTGTTACTTTTTTTTTTCTTTTAAAATTTTTAGCAACTTTCCTTTTTTTGGTTTTGGTCTTTTTTTTCTTTTTTGGCATAAATTTATTTTAAATTAAATTGTACCCATCTTATTTAGAATTTTCCAGCTTTTAGAGTCTATAGGCATTACTGATAATCGACTTTGTTTGATAAGTGATAAATGGCTTAATTCCTTATTTATCTTAATTTTTTCAAGAGAAACAGGCTGATTTAATTTTTTTTTAAATCTTACAGTAACAGCAACGAAACGGCCAGTTTTGTCTGATTTATCTAAGTAATGTTCTTTTATAATTTCAACAACACCAACTATTTCTTTCCCAATATTTGAGTGATAGAAAAAACAAAGATCTCCTTTTTTCATCGCTTTCAAGTTTTTTGCTGCTTGGTAGTTTCTTACTCCATCCCAGGGCGCCCCTTTTTTACCAGCTTCTTTTTGTTGATCAATTGACCAGACATCAGGTTCTGATTTAAGTAGCCAGTATTGCATTATAGCTTTACTCCAGCACCTTTAAGAAAAATTGCCTCTTCATCTAACGGCCATCTAGGTTTTGCAGGATGATCTAATTTACTAAATTCTTTTAATTTAAATTTTTCTAATCCTACCATTGCTATCATTGCAGCGTTATCCCCACAAAGATCTATTGGAGGAAATACGCTTTTGTAGTTTTTTTCTTTAGATAAATTAATAAGCATTGATCTAATATTCTTATTTGCAGCAACACCTCCGGCTACAACAAAAAACTTTTTTTTTAAATCATTTAGACTTTCAAATTCATCAAAAGCATTTTTAGTTTTTTTTAATTAGTATTTCCTCAATAGTTTTTTGAAAAGATGCTGCTAGATCAAATTTTTCTTGTTCAGTTTTAATTGTTTTGGCTATTTTTAAAATAGATGTTTTAAGTCCTGCAAAAGATAAATTACAACCACCTTTATTGAATATTGGTTTTGGCAAACTATATTTGTTTGGGTTACCTTTTTTTGCTATGATTTCGATTTGGGGTCCTCCTGGAAATTCGATTCCTAAAAGTTTAGCTGTTTTGTCAAATGCTTCACCTAATGCATCATCAATAGTAGTTCCCAACCTTTTATAGTTCCCCAAACCTTGAACACTTAAGTACTGAGAATGTCCTCCTGAAATTAATAGTAGGAGATATGGATAATCAAGTTTTGAGTTCAATTTTGGACTCAAAGCATGCCCCTCTAAATGATTTACTGCAATAAAAGGTTTGTTAATTGTAGATGCAAAAGCTTTTCCAAAACTTAATCCAACAGATAAACATACAATTAATCCTGGTCCTGCAGTGGAAGCTACAGCGTCGATATCATTAATACTTTTTCCGCTTTCATTTATAGCTTTTTTAACAATCAAGTCTATTTTTTCAATGTGTGATCGAGCAGCTAATTCAGGAACAACACCACCAAATTCCTTATGAACATCAATTTGACTTGAAATAACATTTGATAAAACTATTGGGTTTCCTCCCTCATTTTCGGTTATTAATGAAGCAGCGGTTTCATCGCAGCTAGTTTCTATTCCTAAAATTAAGGGTTTTTTTGCTCATTCAAATAGTTTTTAATAATTGTACAATCCCAATACAAGTAAGAAATAAATTTTTATGAAAAAAAGAATAACAATTGGATCAAGAGGAAGCAAGTTAGCATTACTTTATGCTCAAAATGTTAAGAATAAAATTATTGAAAAAACTGACCTAAGTAATGAGGAAATTTTTATCAAACCAATAACAACTACAGGAGATCAAATTAAAGACTCCAGATTGTCTGAGTTTGGAGGAAAAGGTTTGTTTTCGAGCACTATAGAAAAGGAACTTAAAGATTTTAATATTGATATAGCTGTTCATGCACTTAAAGATATGCCAGCTGTTGAGACTATAGGACTGAAAACTGATACGTTTTTAGAACGAAATGATCCAAGAGAAATATTAATAGCTAACAATAAAAAAAAACTCAAAGAATTAAGCACAAAATCAATCATTGGGACCTCATCTTACAGAAGAGAATTTCAAATAAAAAATATCAGACCGGATATTAATTGTAAACTTATAAGAGGAAATGTAGACACCAGGATACGTAAATTAAAGGAGGGAATATATGATGCAATAATATTATCCTATGCTGGAATAAAATATTTAAAATTTGAAAATGAAATTTCAGAAGTTTTTTCATCTGATAAAATTATTCCAAGTGCCGGACAAGGAATTATTGCTTTACAGTGTAGAGAAGATGATAGAAATGTAATGTTATATTTAGAAAAAGTAAATCATTATGAAACTTATATGAGAGCGCACGCAGAAAGAAATATTTTAAAAGTTTTAGAAGGTGATTGCGAAACAGCCATAGGAGCCCACTCAATTGTAGACGGAGATCAGATTACTTTGGAGGCGGAACTTTTTTCTTTAGATGGGACTAAAAGATTTTATGAAAAAAAGACTGATAAAGCTGAAAAATTTAAAGAGCTAGGAATAGAAGTTGGCAAAGCTTTAAAAATAAAATCTAATAATTCTTATAAAACATAATATGCATATTTTACTTACTAGACCATTAGAAGATTGCTCAGAAATGATATCAAGATTTCAATCTTTGGGAAATCAAGTTTCTCATCTTCCCTTATTAAATGTTGAAAAAGTAAATTATGTGAATATTAATTTTTCTGAATATAAAGGTATTATTTTTACTAGTGCTAATTCTATAAAATTTCTTGATTCAAAAAAAATTGAAAAAAAAATATTATGTTTTTGTGTTGGTAACGCTACAGAAAATAAAGCAAGAAATCTTGGCTTTCAAAATGTAATAGCCGCTGGTGGGAATGTTGAAAATTTAAAAGAGTTGATTTTAAGAAATTTTGATAAAACAAATGGGAAACTAATCTATGTAAGTGGAGAAACGGTATCAGTTAATCTAGATGAGCAACTACATAATGAGGGTTATAGTGTTAAAAGAATTATTAATTATAGGACCAGCTTTAATAAAAAATTTGACCAAAAATTTGTCAATGAATTGAAGTTAAAAATGCCTGATATAGTGTATATTTATTCTCAAAATAGTGCGTCCAGTTTTTTAAATTTTATAAAAGTTTTTCAACTAGAAAGCCAATGGATGAATACCAATTTGATGTGTATAGGTGAAAAAACATCAGCAATACTTAATGAAATCAAATGGAAGAAAATATTTCTTTTTAATCCTGGAGAAGAAGAGTTTTTGTTATATAAAATTTAGTCATGGAAATTATAAATAATTTTTCTGAGATATTTTTATCAGTTTGGAATAAAGGTATCCTCGGGGTTGATATTTTTCAAATATTAATCGGGATTGGTATCTTTTTAATATTTTTGATCTTCAGGGGTATTATTAGCAAACTGATAATTAGAAAATTAGAAATTATTTCTAAAAGAACAACCAATAAATTAGATGATACTTTTGTATCATCATTAGTTGGACCAGCAAGATTTTTACCGATTGTATTAGGTTTTTTTATTGCAAGTTATTATATGACATTTTCAAATGAAGGTAGAGAAGTTGTAGATACAATTAATAGAACTCTAATTACTATTTTAATTTTTTGGGTAATTCATCAGATTATTGAACCAGTTTCTTATATATTAAGTGGGCTTGATAAGTTACTGACCAGAGAATTAATTGGTTGGATAATCAAGTCTTTAAAGATATTAATTTTCATATTAGGTCTAGCTGCAGTATTAGAGCTATGGGGAATAAAAATCGGACCAATAATAGCTGGTCTAGGTTTATTTGGTGTGGCAGTGGCTTTAGGTGCTCAAGATTTATTTAAAAATTTAATTTCTGGAATTTTAGTACTTGTGGAAAAAAGATTTAAAATAGGAGATTGGATTTCAGTTGATGGAATTATAGAAGGTATTGTAGAAAAAATTGGATTTAGATCTACAACAATAAGAAAGTTTGACAAATCATTAGCTATTATCCCAAATTTTCAGTTTGCTGAAAATGCAGTTATCAATGTAAGTGAAACTTCTAATTGGCTGATAAGTTGGATAATTACTCTTCAATACGATACTACGATTGATCAATTAAAAAGTATTCGGGATCAAATAGAGAGTCATATAAAAAAAAGTGATGACTTCAATATATCTGTAGGAGTTGCTGTAAGAGTAGATAAGTTTTCAGACAGCTCAATTGATATGTACGTTCGATGTTTTACAAAGACCGGAAGTTGGAATGAATGGCTATCGGTCAAAGAAAAATTAGCATTAGAAATTAAACAAATTGTTGAAAATAATAAAGCGGCATTCGCGTTTCCGAGTTCTTCAATTTATATTGAAAAAAAATGATTGCTATTTTTTATTTGGTTTTACAAATACTTAAACTTTATTCTTATGTAGTTATAATAAATGTTGTTATCAGTTGGTTAATAGCATTTAATATTTTGAATACTCAAAATAGGTTAATCTATTCTATTTTGGAATTAAGTTATCGTCTTACTGATCCAATATTAAATAAAATTAGGCGTTTTTTACCAAATTTAGGTTCATTAGATATTTCTCCAATAATTTTACTTTTGTTGATTTGGTTTCTAGAAATGTGTATGAAGCTTTACATCGCACCATTAATATTTTGAAAACTTATGATTTTGATAGACGGAAAAAAAGCAGCAACAGAACTTAGGCAGGAACTTAAGCAAGAAGTTATGCAGCTAAAGACACAACACAATAAGGTACCAGGCTTAACGGTAATATTAATTGGAGATATGGCACCAAGCCAAATTTATGTCAAGAATAAGGAAAAAGCTGCTAAGGAGGTTGGTTTAAAGTCGGAGATTATAAAATTTCCAGATACAATTGAAGAAAATATTGTTTTAAAAAAAATTGAGGAACTAAATGAAGATGTGTCTGTCTCAGGAATTTTAGTTCAACTACCACTCCCAAAACACATTGATAAACAGAAAGTGATTGAAACAATTAGCCCTTTGAAGGATGTTGATGGCTTTCATCCAATGAATGTTGGAAATTTATCCTCAGGATATGAAAGTTCAGTTCCATGCACTCCGCTCGGTTGTTATTTAATGATTAAAAAAATTGAGCCAAACTTAAGTGGAAAAAAAGCAGTTATAGTTGGAAGATCTAATTTAAATGGTAAACCAATGGCTCAGCTTCTTCTTAAAGAAAATTGTACAGTAACAGTTACTCACTCTAAAACAAAAGATTTAAAAACAGAGTGTTTGGAGGCAGATATAATAGTTGCAGCAGTTGGTATTCCTGAACTTGTTAAAGGTGATTGGGTTAAAAAAGATGCAATTGTTATTGATGTTGGGATTAATAAAACTGAAAATGGTTTAGTAGGTGACGTTGCTTTTGATGAAGTTTCTAAGGTTGCTAAAGCACTGACTCCCGTTCCAGGCGGTGTTGGACCTATGACAATTGCTTGTTTACTAAAAAATACTATCGATTGTTTTAAAAGATCTCAAAAATAGATTTAAAATTCTTTTCTAATCTATTAGATTTCTAAAGTATGTTAAAAAAAATTAAAGATAAACTGCACATACTCCATAGTATTTACATAAAACATAAATATTTCAAAAATAAAAAAACATATTCTATGGATGGTGAAGATCTGGTTATTCTAGATTATTTTAAAAATAAAAAAGAAGGTTTCTATGTTGATGTTGGGTGTTATCATCCAATTCATAGAAATAATACTTTTTTATTATATAAAAAAGGTTGGAAAGGTATAAATATCGATATACACAGTTTTTCAATTAAACTATTCAATTATTTAAGACCTAAAGATTTGAATTACAATTTTGCGGTTTCAGATAAAATAGAATTAATAAACATGTACTTTCAGAAAGAATTGAGTCAATTAAGTACTATCGATTATAATCAAGCTAAAAAATCACTTCAAGGACAAATAAAAGAGAAGAAGATTCAAGCATATACTTTAGATGAAATATTTAAATTTTCAAATTTAGAGGATAAAAAAATTGATTTATTAGATATAGATGTTGAAGGTGCAGATTCTAAAGTTTTAAAAAGTCTATCTTTTGAAAAATTTCAGCCGGAACTAATTTGTGTAGAAGTGCATGATAAAAATTTAAAAGAAAGTGAAACTTTCAAATTATTAAATAATCTAGATTATGAGCTCATTTGGTCAGGTGTATTTAGTCACATATTCAAATCAAAACATTAATTTTTTAAATTTTATTGTTAAAGTGAATTTATGAAAAAACCTAAATATCCATATAGAATAGCAATTATTATGGGTATACTTACAATTCCACCTATTGGTGCCACTCAATTAGGTTGGTATTTATATGATCAACAAACTGGATTTGATTATGGTATGATTGTTGGAACATTTTCAGTAATATATGCAGCTTGGTTAATGTATGAAAAAAATTGGCGGGAAGAGGATGAGGACTAATTTATGGAAAAAATAATTTTTTTTGGGTTGGTAATTCCTATTTTTCTTTTTGTATTTTATTTGGGTGGCAGAGCCATTATGACTGGTTTTAGCGCAAAAAGTTCAAATAGATCTCAATCTGAGATAGACTTAGATGAGAAAGAGGCTTTAGAGGACTTTCCTAAGGATGATAAAGATATAGCAAGCGAATTAAATAAATTAAATGAATTGTTAAAAAGTGGAGCCTTAACTCAAGAAGAATTCGAAAAGGCAAAAAATAAAATTCTTAATAATTAATTTATATCTATTAGATTTTTAAGCGAAACTACTTCACCAATTTTAAAAATTATAGTATCCTCTTTCTTGAATCCATATTTCTCAGCATTTTTTTTAAATCTTATTGGCGGTTCCATAATAGGTTCTAAAGATAAAACAAAAGTACCCCAGTGCATTCCAATTACCTTTTTGCTTTTTAAATTTTTTGCAATTTCTAAAGCTTCTTCTGGATTTGTATGATAAATTGACTTGTCTTTATATGGCATAATAGGAAAAAAATTATATGCACCAATATTTATAAACGTTAGGTCGATCGGACCATACTTATTGCCCAAATCTTTATAAATATCGCCAACTCCAGTATCACAACCAAATATTATTTTTTTTTTATTATACTCGATCAAAAAATTTCCCCACAAGCTTCTGTTAGTATCCGTAAGACTTCTTTTTGACCAATGCACAGCCGGTAGAAAAGTAATTTTTAAATTTTGTTTTATTTCAATTTCATCGTACCAGTCCATCTCATTCACATATTTATAACCATTTCTGGTAAAATATTTTCCAAGTCTTAATGGGAGTAAAACTTTAGCGTCTTTAAAAGGGAATCTTCTGATTGTTGTCATGTCTTGATGATCATAGTGATTGTGGGTTAGTAAAAAAATATCTGTTTTAGGAATTTCGTTTAATCTAAGTGCTGGTTTGGTAAATCTCTTTGGTCCAAAAAATAGTGGCCCAGCATTTTTAGAAAATACTGGATCTGTAATAATTGTTGTATCACCAAGCTTAATTAAAAATGTTGAGTGACCAATCCAAGCTACATAATCGTCTTTTTGAAACAATTTTAGGTCTGCTAAAACTTTTTCTTTTTCAATTACATGCTCTTTGGAAACTGTCATATCAAGCTTCTTTTTTTCCTTATTAAAAACTTTAAAGGACCATCTAAAATTAGGATTTACTTTTGGTGAGCCCTCAGGATTTCTAAAAGTGCCGTCTGGTAAATGGTGATATGGTTTTTTTTTCAATATTTCTAATTTTTTTTATTGATAGTTTTTATAATTATCTCTTCTAATGTTCTACTAATTATTAATGTCCCCTTTGCATTTGGGTGTATACCATCATTTAGATTAAATTCAGGTTTCATAGCTACTCCCTCAAGTAAGAAAGGAATAAGTTTTATTTTAAATTTTTTTGCTAAATCAGGAAAAATTTTATCAAATTTTTTTTTATAATTAAAACCATGTGAGGTCGGGGCAATCATTCCAGCTAGGATAATTTCAATATTTTTATCTTGTGCATTTTTTATAATTTTTTCTAAATTGCTTTTGGTTTCTGTCGGCTGAATACCTCTCAACATGTCGTTGCCACCCAAGCATAAAATAATCAGATCTATATCTGGTTCAGTTAGAGTCCAATCAACTCTATTCAGTCCCCCAGATGATGTACTACCTGAAACACTGCCATTAATAATCTTAATATTATAACCTTTTGTATCTAAATTCCTTTGTAAAACGACCGGTAAACTATTGTCATTTGATAAACCATAACCAGCCATCAAACTATCACCAAATAATACAATCTTTTCGATTGCATATGCATTTATGGTTAGTAGACAGATAATAATTATTTTAATAATAAAACTTTTGTTCATGAGTACTCTTCTTAAATTAAAAAAAGTAAATCTTAAATACCAAACTGGTAAGGATAATATTAGTGTTTTAAAAAATATTAATTTAACCACAAAAAAAAAGGAGACTATATCAATAGTGGGTGAAAGTGGTTCAGGAAAAACGAGTTTAATTATGTTAATTGGCGGTTTAGAGCGTCCAACTTCAGGTAAAATATTTTTCCAAGATGAAGAAATTACAAAATTAACTGAGGATGAGGTGTCAAAAATTAGAAAGAAAAATATAGGTATAATTTTCCAGTCTTTTTATTTAATTCCAAATTATACAGCTTTAGAAAATGTAGCATTGATTCTTGAATTGAATAAATTTAAAAATTCTGAAAAACAAGCAAAATCATTATTAGATAGATTTGGTTTAAAACATCGATTTAATAATTTACCTAGTCAGTTATCTGGAGGAGAGCAACAACGTGTAGCTATCGCAAGAGCTATTGCAATGAAGCCAGAGCTAATTTTAGCTGATGAACCTACAGGAAATTTAGATACAGAAAATTCTAATATGATTTCTAAAATTTTATTTAGATACGTTAAAGAGGAAGGTTCTTCTCTAATTATGGTAACACATGACCTAAAACTTGCTAACCGCTCAACTAGAAAAATTAAAATTAAAGATGGAAAAATCAAATAGTTTTTATCAATTAAAATTAATTTTAATATATGCTTTAAAAGAATTAAAAAAAAACTATAAAAAAATCTCAAGTATAATTTTTACATTGTTTATCAGTCTTTTTATACTAAGTGTAATATTAACTATTGAGGATAGTTTAAAGAAAGAACTCAATGATAATGCCAAAGAGCTTTTAGGAGGAGATTTAGAAATTGATTACAATAGAAATCAAGGAAATCTAGATTTAATTAATCAAGTCAAGGAATTTACAACTATCTCAACGATGATTGAATTTAGCACCATGTTTTCAACAACTAACCGAAAAAAAAATAAATCTTTATTCACTAGAATTAAAACGGTTGATGAAAAATATCCTTTGTATGGCAAGGTTATCTATGAGCCTGCAGATGCTTATGAGAGAATGCAAAGAGAGCCTAAAACAATTTTAATTAATGAAAGTTTATCGAAAACTTTAGATATTAAAATAAATGAAATTGTTAAAATACAAGATCAACAATTTACTGTTATTGGTAAAATAAAGTCTGTTCCTGATGTTAGTGGGTTTGTAGCTTTTGGAGATTGGGTTTTAACAGGTAAACAAACTTTGGAAATTTTAAAACTTAATGGAATAGGAAGTTTTTTAAATTATGAATATAAAGTAAAATTTAATAAAGACGATAACCCAGAAATAATTGAAAAAAAAATCAAAAATATTTTTAAAGATGATCAAAAAGTCAAAATTAGATATCCAGAAAATTCGGCCAGCGGACTAAAGAGAATTATTGGTAATTTTTCACAGTTCTTATCACTCGTTTCAATTAGTGCAATGCTAATTGCTGGTATTGGAATTGCTAATACATTGTTATCTTTTATAAACCAAAACAATATGTCTATAGCAGTGAGAAAAGCTTTGGGCTTTTTTTCAGGAGATATTAAAAAACTTTATTATTTTCAATTGTTTATATTATTATTTATAATCACAGTTTTTGCTTACTCTAGCAGCTTATTTATTGTGCCATTAGCAGACAAATATTTATCTAGTAATTTTGGATTAAATATAAATTTTTCATTTTCTTTTTTTAATTTTTTTAAAATATTTTTAGTTGGTCTATTAGTTCTAGTTATTTTTGCTATCCCAACTATCAGTTCTATAGATCAGGTTAAAGCTTCAAGTTTATTTAGAAATGTTTTTCAAAATTTAAAATTTTATTATTCAAAAAAATTAATTGCTATTAGTATTATTATGTTATCAATTTTAATATTAACATTTACTTATGGATCAGAAAATCTTAATTACAGTCTAGGGTACTTTGGAGCATTCTTTATCTGTTTAATTATATTTTTTTTGGTTTCAAAATTAATTATATTTTCCTTTAAAAAATTAAGATTAAGTTCAAATATTTCTTTAAAAGTTTCTATCAAAAATATCACTCAAACAAAAAGTATTACACCTATTACAATTATGTCATTAGGTTTGGGAGTTACTTTACTTTTAACCTTAGCATTAGTTGGGACTAACTTTAAAAGAGAAATAGCTAAATCAATCCCCGATATTGCTCCTGATTATTTTTTTGTGGGTATTCAGAAAGAAGAAAAAAAAAAGTTTGAAGAAGGTGTTTTATCAATGGACCCTGGCGCAAAAATCGAAATTGTACCAATGGTTTCATCGGGAATTGTTAAAATTAACGGAGTAAATCCTGATTCATATATTAAACCTGATAACGATAGTTACTGGGTTATAGAAAGTGAGCGTAGATCATCTTGGACAAAAAAAGTTCCAGAGGATAACCTAATTGTTGATGGTGAATGGTGGGATTTATCTAGACCAAACCGTCTTCAAATATCTCTAGATGCTAAGGTTGCAAAAGATTTTAATATTTATTTAGGAGATATTTTTACTTTAAACATCTACGGAAGAGAGATTGAGGGTGAAATAGTTAATTTTAGGCAAGTTGATTATAGAGATCTTAATATAAATTTTGCAATGTTATTTAATCCTGACTTTGCTATCAATATGCCACACGAATATCTAGCAACCGCTAAGTTTGAGAGATTGGATCAATTCGATGAAATAAAGATGCTGAAAATTTTTCCTAGCTTATCAATGATAAAAATTGCAGATTATTTAAATAAAGTAACAAATGTTTTAAATAAAGTTTTCATAGCTGTCACCATAATCTCAGCTGTTACAATTGTTATTGGTTTAATAGTAATATCAAGTGCAATCATTGTTCAGGGAAAAGTGAGAGAATATCAAAATTTAGTTTTTAAAATTTTAGGTTTTTCAAAAAAAGAAATTATACTCTCCTCATTAATTGAATTTATAATAATCTTTAAATCAGTAATAATAATTGCAGTATTTTTTGGAATAATTGGTTCAAAATTTATAATAGAAGATATATTTGAATTATTCTGGGAATTTGATCTTAAAGTTTTGTTTTATCTTGGATTTTCTGTTGGTTTAGTTACATTAGTATTAATTTTATTTACTAACATTAAATATTTAAATCCAAAGGTTTATCCACTTATCAGAAATCAATAATCATTTGGATTTAATGCAATTTCTCCATTAGCCATAGATTATTGTTAGCTAAAAAATAAATTTTTCCATTGTTTGGATGGACCTGTATGTCTCTAATTCTTCCAATTTTATCTTTAAAAATTATATCCTCTTTCACACTAGATCTATCATTATAATTTAATTTTCTTAAAGACTTATCTTTTAATGAGGTAATTAGTGCACTACCATTCCACTCTTTAAATTCATCTCCTTTGTAAATAGTTATTGCGCTTGTCGCGATGGATGGTACCCAATACTGAATTGCTTTAGTAAATCCTGGTTTCCATTTTGGTCCTATTTTTGTACCTGTATAGTTAGTGCCACCCCATCCAAGTATTTTCCAGCCATAGTTTTCTCCTTTTTTTACTTCACCAAACCAATCTCCACCTTTGGCTCCATGATTACTCATATAAATTTTTCCATCAAACTGTGATAGTGCCAGGCCTTGAGGGTTTCGAATACCAATTTGATAAATTTCAGGTAACCAATCAGAATTATTTTGAAATTTAGGATTGTCATTAGGAATGCTCCCGTCTAGATGAATTCTAATAATACTACCCGGATGCGTTGTGGGGTCTTGAGCAATCATTCCCAATCCTCTTTCACCTGCTGAAGCAAAAAGATAGTTATCTTTTATTACCAATCTTGAACCAAAATGATACCCAGAATTTATAGGTGGTTCTGCTTGGAAAATATTTTTAAAACTTAGCTCTTTTTTATTAAAGCTTGCTCTAGCTATAGAGGTACTTGACTTCCTTTCTCCCCTATCTTCTGAGTATGAAATATAAATAAAATCCTCTTTATATAGAATATCTAAAAGTCCACCTTGACCATCTACCAAATATTTTAAGTTATGCTTAATTTCTGTAATTTTATTAGAATTAATATTAACAATCTTAATTTTTCCCTCTTTTTCTGTAATAATAATTTCATTTTCATTTATAAACGAAGATCCCCATGGATTTTTCAAATCAACTATCTTTTTTAAATCAAAGTTTTCTGCCGAAGTAAATTTTGGAAGAACACAAAGTAAAATTATTATGAAAATATTTTTCATAATAAATTAGAAAACTACTTTGAAGCCCTCAAAGTTTGGAGGACCTAAATATAAATGTCTATGCTGAGCAGCATTTTTATGTGCTAATCTAAATGCCTCAGATTTAGTCCAGTTTATAAAATCTTCCTCTGACTCCCATGTACTATGAGATGAGTAGAGAGAATATTCTTCATTTGTTTCTCCTTTTATCAGATTAAAATTTTTAAACCCTTTAACACCATCAAGATGTGTGTCTCGACTCTTCCAAACATTTTCGAATTCATTTTCTTTTCCTAAAACAATTTTGAATCTATTCATTGCTATATACATATTAATTCAAGATAATTTTGATCTTCCTCCATCTACTGCAATTATTTGTCCAGTGACCCAAGAACTATCTTCAGTTATCAGAAACTTTGCAAGCGATGCAGAGTCTTTTCCTTCGCCAAGTCTTTTTAATGGGTGAGCTTTTGCAATACCCTCTGCTAAAGCTTTATTTTTAAGCATTGGTTCGGCAATTTTAGAATTAGTCAAACTTGGAGCAATGCAATTTACTCTGATATTTGGTGCAAATTCAGCAGCTAGAGAAACTGTCAAGCCCTCCACAGCTGCTTTAGCAGATGCAATTATTGCATGATTTGTAAAACCCCTTTGTGCAGCCACAGTTGAAAATAAAACAACAGAACCTTTATTTTTTTTTAAACTTTCCTGGTAACCCTTGATAGTTTCGACTGCAGAGTAAAGATTGAGCTTCATACACTTATTAAAATCTTGTTCTGTGACCATCCTTAAAGGTTTTAAATCAATAGAGCCTACACAATAAGCAATACCTTTTACTTCAGAAATATCATTTTTAACTTTATCAATAAATCCCTCTTCCAAAACGTCAGCAAGAGTGGAGGTACACCCTAGTTTGTCAGAAATATTTTTAAGTTCTGCTTCATTTCTTCCAACTAAATGAACATTATTTCCTGAACTTACTAATTGTTCGGCTAAACTCGAACCGATTGAACCTGTCGCACCAAAAACAATATATTTTTCTGCCATAAAAAATTTTATTAGTTATATTTAGTTATGAAGTTATTTTTTATACTTGGCAATCAATTATTTCCATCAAAATACATCGACCGCTTCAAAAAAGACCATACATTTTTTATGGCGGAAGACAATGGTTTATGCACTTATGAAAAACACCACAAGCAGAAAATACTATTATTCCTGTCCTCCATGAGGTCATATGCAGACAAACTCAAAAAAGAAAAATTTAAATTAGAGTATATAAATATTGAAGATAAGGAATTTAAAGATGATTATCTTAAAAAATTAAAAAAAATTATTAATCAAAAAAAAATAAAAGAGATTTCTAGTTTTGAAATTGAAGATAAGTTTTTTGAAAAAAAAATCTCCCAATTTTTTAAAAAAGAAAAAATTGACTGGAATGTAATTCAAACGCCCATGTTTTTGAACTCAAGAGAAGAGTTTAAAAAACATCTATCTGGATCAAAAAAACCTTTTATGGCAACTTTTTACAAAGAGGTAAGAAAAAAATCTGGAATATTAATGGGTTCAGACGGAAATCCATTAGGTGGTAAATGGAGCTTTGATGAGGATAATAGAAAAAAATTACCTAAAAATATTTCTATTCCAAAATTTCCAAAAATTAACGAAACAAACCATACAAAACAGTTAAAACCAATTATTGAAAAAATATTTAAGGATCATCCTGGTACAACAAATAATTTTTGGCATGCAACAGAATATAATGATGTTATTAAGCTTTTAAATTTTTTTATTAAAGAAAAATCAAATTTATTTGGTGATTATGAAGATGCTGTCGATCAAAAGGATAATATCTTATTTCATAGTGCTTTAAGTCCTTATATTAATCTAGGACTAATAACACCTGAGTTAATTATCAAAAAGGTTCTCGATTTTCATAAAATTAAAAAAATTAAATTAAATTCTTTAGAGGGTTATGTGCGTCAGTTAATAGGGTGGAGAGAATTTATGAGAGGAGTTTACCAAAGTTATTCAAATGAAATGGAAACTCGAAATTTTTTTAAACAAAATCGTAAAATGAAAAAATCTTGGTACGATGGTACAACAGGACTACCTCCTTTAGATTATGCAATTAAAAATGCTCTTAATCATGGGTGGTCTCATCACATTGAAAGATTAATGATTTTATCTAACATCATGAATCTTTGTGAGATTAAACCAACTATTGTTTATAAATGGTTTATGGAAATGTTTGTAGACTCCTCTGATTGGGTAATGGTACCTAATGTCTATGGTATGGGATTATTTAGTGATGGAGGAATATTTGCTACGAAACCATATATTTGTGGATCAAGTTATTTTATGAAAATGATGGATTTTAAAAAAGGTGATTGGTGCAACATAATGGATGGATTGTATTGGAGGTTTATTGATAGAAATAGAAAATTTTTTTTGAAAAACCCTAGGCTATCTATGATGGTTAGAATTTTTGATAAAATGAAAAGTGATAGAAAAAAATTAATTCTTCCTGCTGCAGAAAAATTTATTAAACAAAACACAATTTAGTGAAAAAAGAAAATCTTACTTTTAAAATCTGTATTGTTTGTAAAAGACCTTTTACTTGGCGAAGAAAATGGAAGTTAAATTGGGAAAGAGTTAGATATTGCTCAAAGAGGTGTTCTAACAAAAAAATATGAACTTAGAAAAATACAAATGGAAAAGTAGAGTTTTACTTGTTTCTGCACCGAATTATAAGGATAGAATTTATCTAGAAGTAAAAAAAATATATCAAGATAAAATAAAAGATTTTCATAAAAGATATGTAAAATTAATTTGTAAAATTAATAAGAAGCAAAAATCTTCTATTAATCTAATTGGTTTTGATGGAAAATCTAAAAAGATGATGGATAAACTTGATTATAAAACAGTGTTTAAAATCATAGATAAAATGCCACTAAGTAAAAAATCAAGACCAATAAATTTATCGCTTTATTCAGATTATAATCCTAAAACCACCACCCAAGGTTTGGGATTTAAAAACAAGGAAAAAGCTTTTCATACAATTAAAACTATTAAAAATCGTTCAATTAGGTATCAGGTGAATGTCATTGCAACCATGTTGGGTAGAGCAAAGAATCATCCTAACAAAACTAGTGATATGGAGGGTGCTATAAAAATATTTGGTGATTGGATGAAAAAATATAAGAGTAAAAAAAATGAAAATTAAAATAAATAAATATTTAAAAAAAATAGTAGTTTTATTTTTTCTATTAGCCCCAAATAGTTTATATGCTGATTTTTTTGAAGATATAACAAGCCAAATTGTTGATAATCCTAAAAGACTTAGTTATGGAGTTTCTGTAACGGATGTAAACCAAGATGGAAATTTTGACTTTGTAGTAACAGGTTTTGGTTATCTCAATCTAGCATTATCTTATGAAAATGGAAAATTAATTAATATTGTAAATCAAAAAAAATTTACAGATGAGTTTAGAAGGACAATTGGTGTTGCTGCATGCGATATAGATAAAGACGGATATGAGGAAATATATTTTCTTAACACCGACACGTATAGTGGAACAAAAAAATACTCAGATAGACTTATAGATTTAGAAAAAGATATGTATGTAGATTTATTTGAAATAGAAAAAAATCAGAGAGACCTTAATTTAACTGCTGGCAGGTCAGTTGTTTGTGTCGATAGAAAAGGTGATGGGAATTATGGTGTTTATGTTGCTAATTATGGAGGTCCAACAAGGTTTTATGAATATACTGATGACACAATAGTTGATAAATCTATTCAGCTAAATCTTGCAAAGGTTACTGGCGGTCGTGCTGTTGTAGCTGGACATATTATTTCTGATAAAATTGATGTATTTGCAGCTAATGAGAGAGGAGCAAATTTTTTATATAAAAATAATGAGGGTAAATTTTTAGATGTTGCGAACGAATACAGAGTTGAAGATTTTCTTCAAAATGGGAGAGGGACTGCTTTGTCTGATATTTATTATAGAGGGCGATTGGATATCTTAAATGGAAATTGGGGAGGATTTCACAGAGCCTATGTGCTGGAAGATAATGTCTTTAAAGACATAGCCAAGCCACCTTTTGATAAGCCATCAAGAATAAGAACTGTCATTTCAGCTGATTTGGATAATGATGGTTATGACGAAGTATTTATGAACAATATTGGTGAACCAAATAAACTTTTTAAAATATTAGATAATGGTTTTATAGAGCAAATACCATTAGATGTTGGTTTAGAACCAGATGGATATGGAACTGGAGCAGCAGTTGCTGATATAGATAACGATGGAATATTAGAGTTGTTAGTTTCCCATGGAGAAAGTTTTGATCAACCATTGTCTCTTTATAAGGCAAAAAAAGCGCCTGATAGAAAATATTTAAGAGTAAAACCTTTAAATAAATATGGCGCACCCGCGAGAGGAGCGACAGTGACATTAATTTCAAATTTAAGAAAACATTCTAAAACAATTGACTCTGGGTCTGGTTATCTTTGCCAAATGGAGCCAGTGGCTCATTATGGAATCAGAGGAAATGAAAAAAATATAAAAATCCAGGTTAAATGGACGAATGGTGACACTGATACAATTCTAGTTAAAGAATTAAATCACACAATTACTTTAAAACAAAAATAATTAATTTAATGGTTGAAGAACTCTATTTATAAAATGGATAACACCATTTGGGGCTTCAATATCAGCTGTTACAACTTCAGCCTCATTTATATAAACTATTCCATTAACTTTTTTGATTGTTATTTTTTCACCATTAATTGCCTTCAGTTTTATTTCACCATTTATTTCTGAAGAGGTTATTTTTTTTGAAAAAACGTGTCTTCCTAAAATGTTTACTAATTTTTGTTTATTTTCTTCTCTTAACAGACCGTAGTATGTTTGTGCACTTATCGCAGCAAATGCATCATCTAATGGTGCGAAAATTGTAAATGGTCCGTTACCCTCTAAATTTTTATTTAATCCTGACTTAGTAAGTGTTTCATTTAGTTTTGTAAACTTGCCAGTCTCATTGAGTTTATTAATCACATTTGCAAATGTAATCGACGGCACGGAAATAATTATTAATAAACAAATTATTGAATAAATTTTTTTCATTTAACTTAAATATATAAAAATTAATAATTTTAAAGGTTAATTTAGTGCGACAAATTTTAAAATAAAAAACTATAAATTGTCATTATTTAATAATAGAAAATGATATCTGTTAATTTAGATTGTATAAATTATTAAAAATCCTGATTGTAAATAGATGAGATTTATAAAAAATATACTCAAGTTATTAGTTGTCTTCTTTTCTGTTTTGACTTTTTCAAATATTTCATATTCATCAGAAAAAAATTATTATAAAGATTTGATCACTGATTGGTCAAGAATATTTCCGGATAAAAATAGAAATGCAGCTGGACCAAAATTCTTTAAATATATAATTGATAAAGATATTACTTACAAAGATTTTATTGAATATAACAAATTATATTGTGCTGTGTCTGGTTCACTAATTGATCCTAATAGTGAACCTGACTTTATATTTGTGAATGAAAGAGAAACTAAAAAGAAAATTTGTGGTAGTTATTATAAATGCTGTATCCCATGCTCGTGTGATATCATGAAGTACTCCGAGGTTCAGAAAATGAAATATAAGTTTAAAGACGGCGCGAAAAATTTTTTTGTTTTCACAATTAAAAATCCTTGTGGTAAAAAAGACTTTCCAGACAGAGTTAATAAGGGTTACTTTTGCGATGGAAAAAAGATTAATAAAAAACAAGTATATGATTTAAACGGTAGAATTGTAATTGGTTTACTACACAATAGTAAAAACTGTAAAAAGGATGATATAGACTTCGTAAAAAGCCATAATATAACTGGTAGGTTTTGTGAATTTAGAAATAATACTCCTGTAGAAAATTTAGAAGCTGGCATGGGTGACATTTTTATAAAACTTGCAAGATAAAAGACTAAAATATAATTAGAATTTATTAAAAAGTTGAAATTATTTTCGGAATATATTTTTTAAAATTAAAAAAACCTTTATTACAATATTGCCAAGAATACTGATCAAGTTTTCTATACAAAAAATTAATTTTTAAATTATTCAAATTTAGATAATCCAGATTTTCACCAATTGTAGGATATAATGCGACAAGCTCAACATTTGTATTTTTAATTTCACTTATATTTATTATCTCACAATTAATAGAGTTCTCTTCTAGTCTTTTTTTTTGATCTTCAATTAATTTAGATTTAAAATTCAATACTTTTTCACTAAGTTTTATTAATCTATTCTGATTGTTGTTTGATACCAACAGAACTTTTTTAAATTCATTATTTTGAAAGTCACTTACTTCAAACGAAAGGTTATTTTCAAAAATTAATAGACTTTTATTTTCAATATCTTGATGATTATAAAAATCTCGGCTCATAACTGAATATATTTTTTCAGAGACCTTTGGATTTGCGTTTTCCTTCAATTTGAAATTAGTAAATCTATTGTTAGTGAATTTTTTGATATTCCATTCACTTGCCAAGTAGTGTTTTCCTTGTGTTTGAATTCCTGCAACCCATCTCCATCCAAGTGTATTTGATGCAGTATCTCCATCATATAGATGCTTCATAAAAAATTCTGCACCTAGTTGCCAAGGCAAATCCAAAGTAAAAACCCAAATACTTGCAAACCACATTCTTGTGTGATTATGTAAGTAATTAGTTTCTTTTAATTCATTAACCCATTCATTAAAACATTCGATATTTGTATTACCCTCTAAAGCATTATTATAATTTTTGTTATCTCTAAACTCTATACGAATTTTTTTTAGCTCATTTAAAAAATCTATCCAAACACTAGGTCTTAATTCCAACCATCCCTTCCAATATGTTCGCCATAAAACCTCTTGAATAAATTTTTCATTTTTAGAAAAAGAAAATTTACTTAGTGATTTTTCAATTACTTCTCTTTCATTTATAATACCATGAGTGATATAAGGTGATATGCAAGAAGTATTAGACCTATTATCAGGTCCAAAATCAAAGTTTCTAAGTTTTGAGTAATCTGAAAGATTATTATCTATAAAATGATTTAATTTCTTTAAGGCCTTAGCCCTTGACGTTTCAAAATACATTGAATTTTATTTAGATTTTTTTTTCTTAAGACCCAATTTATCACTATGTCTTAATCTTAAAACTACAATCGCGCCAGCAATCAGAAGGATTGCAACAGCTTCATAAACTAATGCGGTTGGATCCATTTCTTTTCCTTGAAGAATAATAAATCGTGCAAGTGCAGTGATTGCTATTAATAGTGGTAAAGTTATGCTTATTGATTGTTGATCCCAGAAAACTCTGACCATTGCTAGTACTTCGAGATAAAGAAACATTAAAAGTAAATCAGCTAAGGTTACTGATTGGACTAGAAACATTTTATTTATTTCAATTCCAACAGCTATGACTGTACTAATTAAAATTATTACCATAAGCACTAGCTGTAAATTTTTAGCAATCTTTTTCATTATTTACCTTTACTAAATGGCAACCATTTTTCAAATACTGATTTTGAAGACCCATCATAGGGAATGGAATAAGAATATGGGTTTGGACTGGTTAATACTTCAATCCCTTTTGAGAAAACAAAGATAAATACAATTACAAAAACAATTACCATTATTTTAAATGGATCAAAATTTTTTGTTTTAAATACACTTGCAGAACTCTCTTCAGCTCTATGAAAATGTTTGAATGTCATATAGACAGCAAATATTAATCCTACATGGGCTATAAAAAGTCCTGCCCAACCGAATGCAAAAGTAGTGTACGAAAATACATATAAACTGAAAACAGTGGTCCAAATAAAACTTAAAACTAAAAGAATTTGTAGTCTAACTGTCTTAGGTAGAGCTCTCAAATCATTTTTACTATCATCAAACAAAATGTTTGCCGCTTCTTTCATCCAATTTTTAAATGATTCCATTAATATAAGATATAGTTTCTAACAAATTAAACAAATGATAAATTGACCTAAAGTTTATTAAGAACGTAGTTTTTTCTTATGAAAATTAATAAATTTTTCAACATTAGATTTATTAAACGTTTTATTTTCTTCAAAGGAAACTTTTTTTAATGAGTATGCAGAGCTTTTAGTTTTTCTAGATAAAATTGTAATATTTCCTTTGTAGAGTTTAAGTTTAACAGTTCCATTAACTTTATTTTTCTTCAAATCGATAATTTTTTGAAGTTTAAATCTTTCTTTTGAATACCAATAACCATTATAAATAAGTTCAGCATATTTTGACATAACATTTTCTTTTTTATGCATTGTTTCCTTGTCTAAAGTAACAGACTCGATTGCTCGATGAGCGTGAATTAACAACGTTCCTCCAGGAGTTTCATACACTCCTCTTGATTTAATTCCTAAAAATCTATTTTCTACAAGGTCAACCCTGCCTATTCCATTTTTTCCTGCTAATTGATTAAGTTTTTCTAATAACTTTGCTGGAGATAATTTTTTACTATTAACACCAACTGGATCTCCATTTCTAAAATTAATTGATAGTAAAGTTGGTTTATTTGGCGCTTTCTCTGGTGAAACAGTTCTTTGAAAAATTAATTCTGGTGCAGAATTTTTAGGGTTTTCTAAAACCTTTCCTTCAGTTGAAGTATGAAATAAATTATCATCAACAGAAAAAGGTGGTGCACCTTTTTTATCTTTTGGAATAGGAATTTTATTTTTTTTTGCATAATTAATTAAATCCGTCCGTGATTTTAATTCCCATAATCTCCATGGTGCAATTATTTTTATTTTTGGTCCAAAATAATGGTATCCAAGCTCAAATCTAACTTGATCATTTCCTTTTCCTGTTGATCCATGCGACACAGCATATGCCTTGTATTTTTTGGCCACTCTTATTTGATCTTTCGCAATTAGTGGTCTTGCTATCGAAGTTCCCAATAAATAAATACCTTCATAAACTGCGTGACCTCTAAGCATTGGGAATACGTAATCTTTTATAAATTTATTTTTAAGATCTTTTATGATTATCTTATTAACTCCTAATCTTTTAGCATTTGAAATAATTTTTTTCTTATCTATTACTTGACCAATATCTGCGGTATAACAGATTACTTCTGCTTTATAATTCTCTTTAAGCCATTTAAGAATAATCGATGTATCTAATCCACCCGAGTAAGCTAAAACAATTCTTTTTTTTGATTTCATTAACTAACTACAAGCTTTTTTTGCAGCATTGTATGCTTTTGTAAATCCTAATAATGAATAATGATCAATGGTTTGAGATCCTTTTTCATTATATCCTGTAAGCATAATTCTTGATCCTTTTTTCATTACTTTAACCATTATTTTTTCTTTCTTACCACTAGTCATCCAAGCAAAGCCTTGTTGCTTGATATCAAATTTAAATTTGTTATTTCCAGAGGTTGCTAAAACAGTATTATTTTTATTAAATTCGTAACCCGCAGTTGTACTTATTTCGTTAGAAATTTTTTCATCTGGTCTAAAAGTTATAAACAACCTAGCATCTCTTTTATTTTTTTTTGGAGCCTGTAAGACAGGCGATGATTGAGCAAAACATACTTTGCCGGACGCTTCAGTCATTACCATTACCTCCCAATCTTTA
>CABXZD010000001.1 GCA_902516465.1 uncultured Pelagibacteraceae bacterium | reverse complement strand
AAAAAATTCAACATGGTCTTTTTTTATTGTACAAAACTCACCATCATTTAAGTAAGTAATCTTATTAGTCATCGATTTAAGAGCATAAGAATCAGAACCTAAGTAGTTTTCATTTGGACCATAACCAACTGCTAAAGGAGAACCTCTTCTAGCACCAATTATTAAATCTGATTGATCTTTAAATATGATTCCTAAAGCAAAACTTCCATGCAAAGCTTTTAGAGTTTTTTTTATTGAGTTAATAATATTTTCTGTTTTAAGATTTTCTGTAATTAAATGAACAATCACTTCAGTGTCTGTTTGCGATTTAAATTTATGACCTTTAGCAACTAAAAATTTTTTTAATAATGTTGAATTTTCGATAATTCCATTATGAACAACAGATACATTTTGAGAAGAATGAGGGTGAGCATTAATTCTGTTTGGTAACCCATGCGTTGCCCATCTAACATGACCAATACCAATGGTTCCATTCATACTTTGAACTAAAGGATTCTTCTCAAGATTATCTACTCTTCCTTCAGACTTTACCTCATTTATTTGACCACTTGAAAGTGTTGCAATACCTGCAGAGTCATAACCTCTATACTCTAATTTCTTTAGAGAATTTATAATTGTACCTGAAACTGGTTTATTGCTGTTTATACCTATTATACCACACATCTTTATTTTCTTTTTCTTCTATAATTTTTTACCTCAGACTGCTGAGTTCTTGTAAGTGCTAATGATCCTTTTTTTACTCTTTTGGTTATAACAGAGCCAGCACCAACTATACTGTTTTGCTCTATTGTAACCGGAGCTACAAGTGAGGAATTTGATCCTATAAAAGCATTATCTTTAATAGTTGTTTTGCTTTTTTTTACTCCATTGTAATTACAAGTAATTGTTCCAGCTCCAACATTAACTAATTTTCCTATATTAGTATCACCAATATAAGTTAAATGATTAATTTTAGAATTTTTACCAATAGTACTTTTTTTAATTTCAACAAAATTTCCAACCTTAGAACCCTCTTTTAAAATTACACCAGGTCTTATTCTAGCATAAGGACCAATACTGACTTTATTTTCAACTTTACAGTATTCAAGATAAGAAAAAGATTTTATGGTTACGTTATTACCAATTTTTACATTTAATCCAAACACAACATAAGGTTCTATAGTAACGTTTTTTCCAATTTTTGTATCTTTAGAAAAATAAATTGTATCTGGTCCAATCATTTTTACTCCTGATTTTAAAAATTTATTTCTAAGTCTATTTTGTAAATTTTGTAAATTTAATTGTTTCATCTAGGAAATTCTTTATATTAAGTATATATGTTTCTTAATTCACAAAATATTTCTTAAAAATACTTTTAATTATGAAACAAAACTTTACAATTATTTTTGATTTAGATGGTACTTTAGTAGATACAGCGCCTGACTTAATGCTTGCTCACAATCATGTAATGAAAAAATTTGGTTATCAAACAAAATCGACTGAGGAAATTAGAAATTTAGTTGGTCAAGGTTCTGGGGCCATGCTTGGGAGATCAATTTGGGGGCAAGCTAAAAAAGAATTTGGAAAAGTACAAGATGAAAAAATAAAAAAAGAAATGGTCAAAGACTTTGTGGACTTTTATGGGAAAAATATTGTAAACGAAAGTAAACTCATAAATGGTGTTAAAGATTTCCTAGTATGGGCTAAAGAAAAGAATATTTCAATGGGTGTTTGTACAAATAAACAAGAACACCTAGCAATAGATCTTTTAAAAAAGATTGGTATTTATGATTTTTTTGAATATGTAGCAGGCCATAATACTTTTAATTACTGCAAGCCTGATCCAAGACACTTAACATCAGTTATAGAAATTTTAGACGGAGATATTAAAAAATCCTTAATGATTGGTGATAGTGAAACTGATGCAAATGCAGCAAAAGAGGCTGGCATACCAGTAATATTATTAGAAGATGGTTATACTGAAAAAAATACCAGCGAAATATATCATAATCACTTGATTAGAGACTTTGTTGGTATAGAAAAAATCATCTTACAATATCTTTAAGATTGATTATTTTATTTTAACTATTAAAAACAACTCCTAATATTAGGAGTTATTTTGATACTACATAAAGTTAAAGTTTATCCATCTAAAATTCATTTACCAAAAAAAAATCAGCTTGCATGGAAAATTGCAGAAATAGCTAGTGACAACGCAGTATTAGACAAAAATGCTATTGAGATGGCTATTAATAGAATTATTGATAACGCTTCAGTTGCTATCGCATCTTTAAATCGAAGACCTGTTATTTCTTCTAGAGAAATGGCTTTAAAACATTCAAGAAAAAATGGGGCTTTACTATTTGGTGTCAGTAATAAATTAAGATTTGATTGTGAGTGGGTAGCTTGGTCAAATGGGACCGCAGTAAGAGAGCTTGATTTTCATGATACTTTTTTAGCTGCAGATTATAGCCATCCAGGAGACAACATTCCTCCATTAATAAGTGTAGCTCAACAAAATAGAAAAAGTGGTCTTGATCTTCTAAAAGGAATTATCACTGCATATGAAGTTCAAGTAAACTTAGTTAAAGGTATTTGTTTACACAAGCACAAAGTTGATCATGTGGCTCATCTAGGACCTAGTGTTGCTGCTGGTATTGGTGCAATGTTAAAATTAAATACTGAAACTATTTATCAATCAATCCAACAAGCCTTACATACGACTATTTCTACTAGACAATCAAGGAAAGGTGAAATTTCAAGTTGGAAAGCATATGCTCCTGCGCATGCAGGTAAACTTGCTATTGAAGCTGTTGATAGAGTTATGAGAGGTGAAGGAGCACCAAGTCCAATTTATGAAGGTGAAGATAGTGTAATTGCTAGAATATTGGACGGAAAAAAAGCTTTATATAAAGTTCCTTTACCAAAAAAAGGTCAAACTAAAAAAGCAATACTTGAAACTTATACTAAAGAATATTCAGCAGAATATCAGTCTCAAGCTTTGATCGATTTAGCAAAAAAACTTAAAAAGAAAGTACCAAATCTAAATCAAATCAAAAAAATTGATATTTATACCAGTCATCATACTCATTATGTGATTGGTACAGGTGCAAATGATCCTCAAAAAATGGATCCTAATGCTAGTAGAGAAACATTAGATCACTCTATAATGTACATTTTTGCAGTAGCATTAGAGGATGGAAACTGGCATCATGTTAAATCTTATACAAAAGCTAGAGCTAAAAGAAAAAGTACCATTAAAATATGGAGATCGATTAAAACCCATGAAGATAAGAAATGGACAAAAAAATATCACGATCCTAATCCTAAAAAAAAATCATTTGGTGCTAAAGTTGTTATTACGCTCAAAGATGGTAGAAAAATAATTGAACAACAAGATAGAGCAGATGCTCATCCATATGGTTCGCGACCTTTTAAAAGAAAAAATTACATAAATAAATTTTTAACTTTAACTGAAAATATTTTAAATAAAAAAGAGAGTGATAGGTTTTTAAAAGCAGTACAAAATTTAAAAAAATTAAAATATGGACAGCTTGATAAATTAAATATTGAATTAAAAAAAAGTAAGCTCAAAAGAAATTTAAAGAAAGGTATTTTTTAATGCACTTTGTTGATAAAGAGCCAGTTCAAAAAAGAGTTGATTTCTTAGATAAATTAAAATCAAATAAAATTTTAAGAGTGCCAGGAGCCTATAATCCTTTGACCGCAAAACTGATTGAGGAGATAGGTTACGATGCTGTTTATGTATCTGGTGGAGTGATGGCTAACGATCTTGGATTCCCTGATATTGGTTTAACAACTCTGCAAGATGTTAGTACGAGATCATATTTGATTTCAAGAGTTACTAATCTTCCAACAATAGTTGATATCGATACTGGTTTTAAGTCTTGTAAAGAAACTATAGAAACTTTTGAAGAATTCGGAATATCAGCAGTTCATTTAGAGGATCAAATTGAAAGGAAAAGATGTGGTCATTTAGATAATAAAGAATTGATAACTACTGATGCTATGGTTAAAAAAATTAAAGAGTGTGTTTCAGCTAGGAAAGATAAAAATTTTAAAATTATCGCTAGATCAGATGCAAAAAGTGTCGAGGGAATCGATAAAATGATCCAAAGATGTAAAGCTTACGTAGACGCTGGAGCTGAAATAATTTTCCCAGAGGCTTTAGAAGATGAAAATGATTTTAAAAAAGTAAGAAAAGAAATCTCATGCTATTTACTGGCAAACATGACAGAATTTGGAAAATCTAAACTCTTTAATTATAAAGAATTAGAAGAATTTGGTTATAATATAGTAATCTACCCGGTCACTACTCAAAGATTGGCAATGAAAAATGTTGAGGATGGATTAAGGGACATTTATGTGAGTGGACATCAAAATAATATAATTGATAAAATGCAGACTAGAAAAAGACTTTATGAACTTGTTGATTATGAAAAATACAATAGTTTAGACGAAAAAATTTATAATTTTAGTACTGAGGGTCATGAATAATGAGTGAAGAAATCAAAAAAGGTTTAATGGGTGTAACAGTTGATGAAACTTCAATATCGAAAGTAATGCCCGAAATAAATTCTCTGACATATAGGGGTTATGCGGCACAAGATTTATGCGCTAATTGTAAATTTGAAGAAGTTGCGTATCTGATATTGCATGGAGAACTACCTACTACAAAACAATTAAAAAAATTTGAAAAACAAGAAGGTAAAGAAAGAATGCTATCCAAAAATTTAATAAATGCCATTAAAAGTATTCCTAAAACAGCTCATCCAATGGATGTAGCTAGAACGGCTGTGAGTATTATGGGTCTCGAGGATAAAGAAACACGTGATAACACTCCAAAAGCTAATATGCGAAAAGTAATGAGAATTTTTGCTAAAACACCTGTTGCTTTAGCTGCATTTTATCGAACAAGAAAAGGTAAAAAAATTATTTCACCCAAGAAAAAACTCTCTTTTGCTGAAAACTTTTTCCATATGTGCTTCGGTAAAGTTCCAAATAAAGATATCGTAAAAGCATTTGATGTTTCTTTAATATTGTATGCCGAACATAGTTTTAATGTTTCAACTTTTACTGCGAGAACAATTACTAGTAGCTTATCTGACATTCATGGAGCAATTACGGGAGCTATAGCAAGTTTAAAAGGCCCATTACATGGTGGGGCCAATGAAGAAGTTATGCATATGATGAATAAAATAAAAAAACCTGAAAATGCATTAAAATGGATTAATAAAGCTCTTGATAATAAAGATGTTGTTATGGGGTTTGGCCACAGAGTTTATAAAAGTGGAGACTCAAGAGTCCCAACAATGAGAAAATATTTTGCAAAAGTCGCAAAAATTAAAAAAGATAAAAAATTTGAAAAAATTTACGATATTGTTGAAAAAGTAATGATTGAGAAAAAAAACATTCATCCAAATGTAGATTATCCTACTGGACCAACTTATCATTTGATGGGTTTTGACACAGATTTTTTTACACCAATTTTTGTTATATCTAGGATAACCGGTTGGTCAGCTCATATATTTGAGCAATACTCTGCTAATAAACTTATTAGACCTCTCGCAAGTTATAATGGCAGTAAATATAGAAAAGTTTCTGATTTAAATAAAAGATAAGATATTATTTTTCAATTTTAGCGAATCTTGAACTTCTCAACAATTTGCATTTTAAGTTTTTTTCTTTAACAAATTCATCTATAGCTTTTTTTACACCAGGAGCATATGAGAGATTATAATCATCACACAAAATAGTACCATTTTTATTGATAACCTCCATACAATTGTATAGATCATTTCGCACAGTGTTATAATCGTGGCCCCCATCTAAAAATACATAATCTATTTTAGACATATCAATTTTTTTTAAAATCTCGTTTGAATTCCCTTTTATTAAATGAATATTGCTTTTAAATTTTCCTAATAAATCTTTTACTGCTTCAATTGTATATGGATTTTGCCTTTTAATATATTTAAAAAAAAATTGTTTAATCGGATTTGAAAAAATATTACTAGGTATTATTTCTGATTTATTTTCGTCATTTATTTCAAAGAGATCTAAACCTATATATTTGAAATCTTCCCCATGAATTGTATGGAGTAACTCACAGACATTTCTAGCTGTTACACCGTGAAAAACCCCTATTTCTAAGAAAAATTTTGGTCTTTTATCTTTTATTTCTTGTAGAAAAAAATCACCATCACCTTTTTGTTTAAGGCTAGTTTTTCTAAAGTATTTCTTATATTTCAATTAACTTAACTAAATGCTTCTACCCAAGTTCCTTGGGTTGATGCCTTAGAGTATTCAGTTGCACGACCTTCAAAAAAGTTCATATGTTCAACAGCATTCAGCATAGTATCCAGCCATCCTAATGGATTTTTTTGAACATCATAAATTGGTTCCAGGCCTAACTGAACTAATCTTCTATTTCCAATAAATCTAATATAATCTTTAACCTCTTGCGCTGTTAAACCTTCCATTGGACCCATTTCGAAAGCTAAATCAATAAATGCATCTTCGTGTTCAATTATAGTTCTACAAGCTTCATAAAGTTCTTTTTTTAATTTTGCATTCCATATTTCTGGATTTTCTTTGATGAATTCTTTAAAGATCCTTATCATTGAATTACAATGAAGGGTTTCATCTCTAACAGACCAAGTCACTATTTGACCCATACCTTTCATTTTATTATGTCTAGGAAAATTTAATAAAATTGCGAAGCTTGCAAAAAGTTGGAGGCCTTCAGTGAACGCACTAAAAACAGCAACAGTTTTTGCTATGTCTTCTTTTGAACTCATGTCAAAATTTTGCATATAGTCATACTTATCTTTCATTTCTTTATACTTCATGAAAGCTGAATACTCAGACTCTGGCATTCCAATTGTATCTAATAAATGAGAGTAGGCAGCAATATGAACTGTTTCCATTGATGCAAAAGCTGTCATCATCATAAGTACTTCGGTTGGTTTAAATACGGTTGTATAATGTCTTAAATAACAATTACTAACTTCAACATCTGCTTGAGTAAAAAATCTAAATATTTGTGTTAGTAAATTTTTTTCTGATTGAGTTAGGTTTTTTTGCCAATCTTTGACATCGTCTCCTAATGGCACCTCTTCCGGCAACCAATGAATTCTTTGTTGAGTTAACCAGGCATCATAACACCATGGATATCTAAAAGGTTTGTAAACTGGGTTCTCAACCAGTAAACCCATTTTTTTTGGTTGAACTACTTCTTTATTTGGCATCTTAACTTTCTCTGTTACTGACATGATAAACACTCCTCGTATTCTGGTTCTTCGTTTGATTGTTTGTTTTTAGATTTATATACATTAACTGTAACATCGGTAGATTTAGCATCATTGATATTTTCAGCTCTTTGAATTGACTTTGATCTACAGTAATAAAGGCTTTTTAATCCTTTTTTCCAAGCATCAAAATGAATTCTATGTAATTCTTTTTTATGAACGTCCGCGGGTAAAAATAAATTTACCGACTGTGCTTGTGAAATAAATGGCGTTCTATCTCCACTTAAATCAATAATCCACTTCTGATTTAACTCAAAAGCTGTTTTAAAAACATCTTTTTCTAAGTCAGTTAAAAAATCTAAATGTGAGACTGACCCTTGATTGGTTGTTATTGTAGACCAAGTTTCATCATCATTTTTGCCATGTCCCTCTAATATTTCCTCAAGATATCTATTTCTAACATTAAATGACCCTGATAAAGTTTTATGAGTATAACTGTTAGCAGCAATTGGCTCTACTCCAGGAGAAGCTCCACCACAAATAATTGAAATAGATGCTGTTGGTGCAATTGCAGTTTTATTAGAAAATCTTTCTTGATAACCATATTCTGCAGCATCTGGACAGGCACCTCTTTCTTCAGCTAAGTCTTTTGAAGCTTGATTAACCTGTTCATCAATTTGTTTAAATATTTTTTTGTTCCAAGATTTTGCCATTACAGACTCCAGTGGAATTCTATTTTTTTGTAAAAAAGAGTGAAAACCCATTACTCCTAATCCAACACTTCTTTCTCTTTCAGCTGAATATTTTGCATCCTTAAATTGATCTGGAGCCTTTTCTATAAAATCAGATAAAACATTATCTAAAAATCTCATGACGTCTCCAATCATATCTGGATCATCTTTCCACTCATCATACTTTTCTAAATTTAACGACGATAGACAACAAACAGCCGTCCTATCTCTTCCTTCTTTATCAATTCCTGTAGGTAGAGTTATTTCACTGCACAAGTTTGAAGTTTTTACTGTAAGATTTGCTAATTTGTGATGTTGAGGAATTAATCTATTAACAGTATCAATATAAATAATGTACGGTTCACCTGTCTCAATTCTAGCAGTTAAAAGTCTAATCCATAAATTTCTTGCAGAAACAGTCTGTTGAACTGTACCATCAGCAGGACTTTTTAAGGCCCATTGTTCATCTGTTTCAACTGCTCTCATAAAAGCATCTGAAAGCAAAACACCGTGATGTAAATTCAATGCTTTTCTATTTGGATCACCACCTGTTGGTCTTCTCATTTCTATAAATTCTTCAATTTCAGGATGATCAATTGGAAGATAACAAGCAGCAGAACCTCTTCTCAATGAACCTTGGCTAATTGCCATTGTTAATGAGTCCATAACTTTTATAAATGGAATTATTCCAGAAGTTTTTCCGACTTTACCAATTTTTTCACCGATAGATCTTAGGTTGCCCCAATAACTTCCAATACCACCACCTTTTGCTGCTAACCAAACATTTTCGCTCCAAAGATCTAAAATACCACCAAGACTGTCTGAAGCTTCATTTAAAAAACATGAAATTGGTAAACCTCTTTTAGTTCCGCCATTAGATAAAACAGGAGTTGCAGGCATAAACCATAAGTTACTTATATAATTATAAATTCTTTGAGCATGTAAGTTGTCATCAGCATATGAACTTGCTACTCTAGCAAACAAATCTTGAAAAGATTCATTTTGACCTAAATATCTATCTTTTAAAGTTGCTTTACCAAAATCTGTTAAATTAGAATCTTTTGAACGATCAATTTTAATGATAATACCTTTATCATTTTGAAATAACTCTGTTTCGTTATTCAAAGAGAAAAGATCAGGTCTCTTGTCTTTTGAAAATTCTTTAACTACTGGGCTATATTCGGAGACAGCTTTCTTTAGGGCCTGAGATAAAATTTTATTCATAAAATTTAGCTTTTTTTAGTATTGTTTAGCGAAAACAACTACATGTTGTATGCGCTTATAGTTAATACACTATATAAACAACAAATCAAGAGAACATTAATAGAACATATAAAAAAAAAATCAATAAAAAAATTAAAAAAAAAGGTAAGTAATTAACAAAATGTCAATAAATTTAAAAATAGATCCTTTTGGCTTTAGAGAATATGACGCTCGATGGTTGTACGGAAAAGACATAAATGATGAAGGAATCACTAATCTAGGCAAAGGACTTGGAACCCAAATAATAAAACATACAAAAATACAAAACCCAAGGGTAATAGTGGGTCATGATTATAGATCCTATAGTGAAAAAATTAAAACTTCACTTAAAAAGGGTCTAATTTCGACTGGGTGTTTTGTTGACGATATAGGATTATCATTATCACCTATGGTGTATTTTGCGCAATTCAATTTAAATGCTGATGCAGTTGCTATGGTAACGGCAAGTCATAATGAAAATGGGTGGACCGGAGTAAAAATGGGTATTCAAAAGGGTTTAACTCACGCACCTGAAGAAATGAAAGAATTAAAAGAAATTACTTTAAATAAAAAATTCATAATCGGTAATGGCAAAGAAAAAAAAACCGAGGGTTTTCAAGAAATCTATAAAAATGATTTAATAAATAAAAACAAAATTAAAAAAAAAATTAAAGCAGTAGTTGCGTGTGGTAATGGAACAGCAGGTATTTTTGCACCAGATATTCTAAGGGGAATAGGATGTGAAGTAATTGAATTAGATTGTGATTTAGATTGGAGTTTTCCAAAATATAATCCCAATCCTGAAGATCTTGAAATGCTTCACGAAATTTCGAAATCAGTTAAAGAAAATAATGCTGACATAGGTTTTGGTTTTGATGGTGATGGGGATCGAGTGGGAGTAATTGATAACAACGGAAATGAAATTTTTTCAGATAAGATCGGGCTTTTAATTGCCAGAAATTTATCTAATTCCTATAAAAATTCAAAATTTATAGTAGATGTTAAATCAACAGGACTTTTTTTAACAGATGAAACTTTAGAAAAAAATCAATGTAAAACTCTTTATTGGAAAACTGGACACTCACACATAAAGAGGAAAGTGCATGCTGAAAAAGCCTTGGCAGGATTTGAAAAAAGTGGACATTTCTTTTTCAATAATCCTATTGGTTTTGGTTACGACGATGGAATAAATTCGGCATTACAAGTTTGTCACTTATTAGAAAAACAAAATAAAAAAATGAGTGAAATAATCAGTCAGTTACCAGTTACATTCCAATCTCCTACAATGGCTCCCTTTTGCAAAGATGAGGAAAAATATAAAGTTGTAGAAAATCTAATTGAAAAATTCAAAGAGATTAAAGATCAAAAAATAAAGATAGATAATCAAGTAATAAATGAAATTCTGACTGTGAATGGAATAAGATTTTCTTTCAATGATGGTTCTTGGGGTTTAATTAGAGCTTCTTCTAATAAACCATCCCTCGTAGTTGTCACTGAAAGTCCAACTTCTGAACAAAGAAAATATAATATTTTTAAGTTCATAGATGAAATGCTTCAAAAAACCGGTAAAATTGGAGAATATGATCAAAAAATTACATCATAATAACTTTAAGATTCAACCAATAAGTGTTCCTAAAAATTAAAAGAATCAATTAATGATTACAAATGGGGCAATTGAGGGAGACTGAGATTGCCTCATTTTTTTATGGCAGATAAAAAAGTTAGATCAATAGCTAAAACTTTTTCATGGAGATTTTTCATATTCGTTTACTGGGTAATTTTTGGCTATATTTATACGGGTACTTTCACTGGGGCAGGTATATTGGGAGTAGGATCCATTATCCCACTTTTTTTCTATTACTTTCACGAAAGAATTTGGAACAAAATTAAATGGGGAACAAATTAGAAGTTCTATATAACTTTTTTAAGCTTATCCGAAATAATTACAGATTTATTATTAATATATTCTTCATGATTTTTTTCTATATTACTTAACTCATACAAATAATTTACCATCACTCCAAAAGATCTGTTAAATCCAACTTCAGAAACATTTGCATTTATATTGATGTCATCAATAATTGCACCATTACCTAAATGAAATCTACAAACGTCATTAATAGGAAGACCTTTTTTGTTTTTTTCATTCATTAAGTAATGAGCTACTAATTTAAGAATTACATTTTTATTTGATGCAATCCGACCATCACCAACTTTTAAACTCGCTGATTTTAAAAAAGAAATACTATTGTAAGGAATTTTCCCTAATATATTTTGAATTATACTTTCATCTAAAGTTGTAAACCAATCTCTAAAACCAGGAATTGGTGAAAGAGTCCCAAAATTTTTTATATTTGGTAATTCTTCTTGGATTTCATAAACAACTCGTTTAATTAAAAAATTTCCAAGTGTCACTCTAGAGAGTCCTTCCTGACAATTACTTATAGAATAAAAAGTTGCTGTATCATATTTTTTTTCCCCACCAGTCCTAGGTTTCATTATTTCTTGAATAGATTTTCCTAAACCATTAGTTAGAGCTACTTGAACAAATATTATAGGCTCATCCTCAAGAGCTGGGTGAAAGTAAGAGAAAAATCTTCTATCTTCTCCCAGTCTTCTTTTAAGTTCATTCATGTCTTTTATTGCGTGAACCCTTTCATATTTGATAATTTTTTCTAAAACTGCTGCCTTGGTATCCCAAGTAATCTTTGCAAGTTTAAGAAAGCCAGGGTTAAACCAAGACTTAAATAATTCTCTTAAATCATTATCTAATGGTTTTAATTCTCTATTCTCATTTAGAATTTTGAGAAGATCCTCTCTAAGAGAAACAATAGTCGAAATACCATTAGGCGACATATTCATTCTTCTAAACAATTCCCTTCTTTGTCCCTCAGATGTAACAAACAGTTTAAAAAGATTTTTGTCGTTCTGTTCTCTTTTATAAATTTCTATTGCATCATTAACTTTGGTGTGATTGGGTCTGAATTTTTCATTAATTTTTTTAAAAAATAAAAGTTTTTTTTCAGGGCTTAATGTTTGATATAAATCAGTTATATCTCTTGCAACTGTAATGCCAAATGCTGCTCCTTTATTTGAAATTAGATCATCACATAATGAAATAATTGAGTCTAAATCATTTTTTTTAACTACACTTTTTTTAAATAATTTTTGACCTACGTCAGCAATCGATGAAATAATTTCTTTTAAATTAAACATAAAATTAAATTAAAAATAATTCATAATTATTAATTAATTGATAAATACTCAAAAAAAGATCTAATTGAAACTAAAACTAAAAAAGTTCCAAATATCTTACTTAATAATTTTTTGTCGATTTTATACACTGCTTTTGCACCAATTCTAGCCATAATCGTCGTCACAGGAACAAATACTATAAAACCTAACAAATTAATATAACCAATACTAAAAGGAGTGTTAATGTTATTTATTATTTTGCCTCCAGTTATCATGGTGATTGTTCCACTTAAAGCAATCAAGAAACCTACAGCTGCAGCAGTTCCTATTGATTTTCTAATATCATATCCAAAAGTTCTCATAAATGGAACCATAAGAGAACCACCTCCAATACCAAGAGGAATCGAAATGAATCCAATAATGATTCCGGAAATATTTTTTACAAAATCAGAAATTTTTTTTGGATTTTCCATAAGTTTTTCTCTGACAAAAATAAAAAATAATCCAACAACAAACGCAAATATTGAAAAGAATAAAACTAAAGCAGGTGTTTTTAAACTCACTGCTAAAAAAGTTCCAGCTATAACACCTAAAAGAATAAAAAAACCAAATGATTTCACCATTTTGAAATCAACAGCATCATATTCCATATGTGTTTTAGTTGAAATAATGGATGTTGGAATAATAATTGCCAAAGATGTTCCAACAGATAAATGCATACGTGTTACAATATCAAAATCCAAAACAGTAAAAGCATAATACAAAGCTGGTACCATTATAATTCCACCTCCTACTCCTAATAATCCTGCCATAAAACCTGCTACTGCCGCAGCAGATGAAAGAACAATTAATAAGTTTATTAAATCAGATGAGTTTAATATTTCCATTAAGAGTTAGCTTGGTTAGCTTTTTCATTATTTTGAACAATTGTCATAATATGTTTTGCTTTTTGAAAATCGGAGTCTTTCGCCATCATGTTATCACTCAAATATCTTTTCCAGTCTTTTGATCCGATTTGACCGTGATAAAGTCCAACGGTATGTCTCATAATATGATTAACCTTTGTTCCTAATTTAACTTCTCTATCAAGATATTCTAAAAGTTGTTCTACAACCTGTTCTCTTGTGGGACTAACTAATGTTTTAAATACTTCTTTTTCTATTTCTATTAAAGAGTAAGGATTTTGATAAATTGATCTACCTATCATTACCCCATCACAAAAATTTAAATGATTATTAATTTCATCAATTTTAGTTATTCCTCCATTAATAATTATTTCTAAATCTGGATTTTCTCTCTTGATATCGTAAACCATATCATAATTTAATTTAGGAATATTTAAGTTTTGTTTAGGAGATAAACCAGAGAGCATAGCCTTTCTTGCGTGCAAAATAAAAGTTCTTGATCCGGCATCTCGCATCTTATTAATAAAATTATTTAGATAATCAAATTCTTCAGTATCATCAAAACCAATTCTAGTTTTAGCTGTGACAGGTATTTTGCATGCATTTACCATTGAATTAATGCACTCAGCTACTAAATCTGGCTCTTTCATTAAACATGCTCCAAACATATTTTTTTGAACTTTTTTACTTGGACAACCTAGATTGATATTAATCTCATCATATCCCATGTCCTCTGCAATTTTAGCAACTTCTGCTAGTTCGTTTTTATCTGACCCCCCTACTTGTAAAGCTAAGGGTTTTTCTTCTGGACTATAAGATAAAATTTTTTTTCTATCTCCATGGATAGCAGATTTAGTAGCTACCATCTCAGAATAAAGCATTACATTTTTACTCATAAGTCTTAAAAAGAAACGATCATGTCTATCAGTGCAGTCCATCATAGGAGCAACTGAAATTTTTCTATTTATTTTTTTTTTAGAATCCAAGGTCTTTACCCATTATTTTATCAGGTAGCCATGTCACAATCTCAGGAAAAATACATAAAATTACAATAGCTAAAGCCATTATTATCATAAATGGTATAGATCCTTTCAAGATTTCTGACAAACTAACGTCTGGGGTAATTCCTTTTATTATATAGAGATTTAATCCAACTGGAGGTGTAATTAATCCAATCTCCATATTAATTGTGAAAACAATTGCAAACCAATAAGGATCAAATCCTAAAGTTGTTATCACCGGAAGTAAAATAGCTGAGGTCATTACTATAACTGCAACAGGAGGTAAAAAGAAACCAGCAATTAAAAGAAATATGTTAATTAAAATAAATACTACCCATTTATTAGAGCTTAACTCAACCATACTTTGAGCTAGAGATTGAGTTACATAAAGTTGTGAAAGAGTAAATGCAAAAAGATAAGAGGCAGCAATAATAAACATTATCATTACACTTTCTTTCATTGAAACTTTAACAATATTCCAAATTTTCTTTGGTTGATAAATTTTGTAAACAACAGCTATTAATACAAATACTAGAAATGCTCCTACACCAGATGCTTCTGATGGTGTTGCAACTCCTCCATAAAGAACATACAAAACACCAGCAATAATTGCCAAGAAAGGAAGAATTCTTGGTAATACTTCAATTTTTTCTTTTAAAGTTGGTTTCACTCTATTTCTCAAAGCTTTTGCTGCATCTTTATCAATAAAATAACTGTGTATTAGGGCCCATAATGCGAACATACCCGCCAACATAAATCCTGGAACCAGCCCACATAAAAATAATCTACCAATCGATGTACCTGTTGCTATTCCATAAACAATTAAAACTATACTTGGAGGAATTAAAACTCCTAAGGTACCTCCAGCTGCTATAGTGCCGGTAGCAATTTGGTCAGAATAGCCTCTTTTTCTCATTTCCGGTATTCCCATAGTTCCAATAGCTGCACAGGTTGCGGGACTAGATCCGCTTAAAGCTGCAAAAATAGAGCAAGCACCAATATTGGAAATAACCAATCCCCCGGGAACTCTCCAAAGCCACCTATCTAAGCCTGTATACAAATCTTTTCCTGCAGGAGAATTTGCAACTGCCATTCCCATCAAGATAAACATCGGTATGGAAAGTAAAACAAAAGAGTTTAGTCCCGCAAAAAATGTTTCAGCAAAAACATCAAGCATTTGAAAACCCTCAAATGAAACTAGCAAGGCTATTGAAACAAAACTTAAACCAAAAGCGATTGGAATTCCGGAAAAAAGAACTAACAAAGTAAAAACTGCAACAATTAATGCTATAATCAATGGATCCATTTAATTATAATCCTTTTCATCAGTTAATTTTATTATTTCTGCTATATACTGAAATATCATTAATAAAGCCCCTAACATCATTGATGAATAAGGTATCCATAGTGGTGGATCCCATACAGTACCTGTAGAATAATTTTTGGTAAACGCTTCCTCTACCATTATAAATCCAAAGTAAAATAAAATTAAAAAAAACAGTAAACTTATAGAAGATGTAAAAATTTTTAATCTAACTACATTTTTTTTTGATAAAAAATCGTAAATCCACTCCATACTTACATGAGCTTTTTCACTTAAAACGTATACACTACCTATAAAAGTTGAGGCAACTAGCAACATAGTGACAAGTTCTGTTTGCCATGTGATTGCTCTTTGAAAAAAATATCTTTCAAAAACAAGCTCAACAATTACTAAAATTGATAAGAGTAATGCTAATACTGCGAAAGCACCACAAGCTTTAGCTATCAAATCACAAAATTGAAGATACTTTTTTTTCATAAAAAAACCCCTATTTAATAAGAATAAATAGGGGTTCTTTATATATTATTTTATTTAACTGCTAAAGCCATTTCCATTAGCTTATCACCACCTGGAACTTTATCAGCAAATGCTTTATGAGAAGATTTTTTTGCAATCTCTACCCATGCAGCATGGTCTTTTGCATCCATATATACTAATTTTACACCTGCAGCTTTATAAGCATCTTCAAACTTTTTATCTAAGTTTTCTACTTGTGCAGTCATGTATTTTTCTGCAACTTTTCCAGCAGCCATTAATGCATTTTGTTGCTTAGAATTTAAGGCATCAAAAGATTTTTTTGACATCAGAATTGGTTCATACATAAACCATAAACCAAATTTTCCTGGAGGAGTTGCACATGAAACTTGTTCATAAATTTTGTAACTTACAAAACTTCCTGAACTAGTATTAGCACCTGTTAATACACCAGTTTGTAAACCTGTGTAAATTTCAGATGATGGCATACTTTGTATACCTGCGCCAGCAGCTTCTAACATTTGGTTAAATGCTTTACCTGCAGCTCTCATAACTTGACCTTTTGCATCGCTAGGATTTTTGATACATTTTGATTTTGAAGCAAAACCACCACCTAACCAAGCATCAGATAAAACAACAACACCTGCATCATTAATGATCTTTTTAATTTCAGTCATCATAGGACCTTTATTAAATCTTAATGCATGGTCATGATTTTTTACCGTTCCAGGCATTAACGTTGCATCAAATTCTGGGTGGAATTTAGAAGCATATGCTAATGGGAATGCAGAAATATCCAGTTGACCAGTAGTCATTGGTTTCCACTGTTCTTTGGGTTTATATAAAGATTTTGCTGGATAAATTCTTATATCTATTCCAACGTTTGCTTTTTTAACCTCGTCAGCAATGATTTGAACCATTTCATGACGTGGGTCATATGATCCATCAGCTCTTGGAGTACCTGGCCATTGGTGACTTGCTTTTAAAGTTGTAGCGTAAGCAGAACCAATAGTAGTGAATACAAAAACTAATGAAGTTAAATATAAAGATATCTTTTTTAACATTATTATTTCCCTCTATTGTTATTTTTATTAATTCAATTAAAATGAACTTATTAATAAGAGTCAAGTCGACAAAAACACAAAATAAACGGTAAAATATGGATGGACCTTTAAAAAATTTACTAGTTATTGATTTAACTAGAGTATTAGTAGGTCCTTATTGTACAATGATACTTTCTGATCTAGGCGCAAGAGTAATTAAAATAGAGGCTCCTGAAATTGGAGACGACTCCAGAAAGTTTGGGCCATTTGTTGAGGATTACTCAGCATATTTCATGTCTTTAAATAGAGGAAAAGAAAGTATTGCCCTCAATTTAAAAGATGTTGATGATAAAAAAATTTTTGACAAAATTTTAGCCAAGGCAGATATATTAGTTGAAAATTTCAAGCCGGGTACTTTAGAAAAATGGGGATATGGTTGGAAAGAAGTTAGTAAAAAATTTCCTAAATTAATTTATGCTTCAGCTTCAGGATTTGGACAAACGGGTCCTTTAAAAGAATTACCTGCCTATGATATGGTAGTACAAGGTATGGGTGGTTTGATGAGCGTTACTGGTCAACCTAACTCAGAACCTACAAGGGTTGGTACTTCTATTGGGGACATCACTGCAGGATTATTTACTGCTATAGGAATTAATGCAGCTCTTTATGATAGACAAAAAACCGGAAAAGGTATGTACATTGATGTTTCAATGCTTGATTGTCAGATTGCAATTCTAGAAAACGCAATCGCTCGGTATTTAGCAAAAAATGAAATCCCTAAGCCTATGGGATCACGTCACCCGTCTATTGCTCCTTTCGAGGCCTTTAAAACTAAAGATAGTCATATTATAATTGCTGCAGGAAACGATAAATTATTTGAGAAACTTTGTAATATTTTAAATATGCAAGAAATAAATAGTGACTCAAAATTTTCTGATAATTCATCTAGAGCAAAGAATATGGACGAGCTAAAGGAGATTCTTGAGGATAAGTTAAAGATTAAAGAAACTAATGAATGGGTCAAGATAATGGAAAAAGAAAAAATTCCCTGTGGGCCAATATTTAATATTAAAGAAGCGGTTGAGAATCCTCAGGTAGAATCTAGAAATATGATTGTTAAAGCTTACCACAAAGTAATTGGTGATTTTAAATTAGCTGGAAATCCAATTAAGATGTCTTCTTATAAAGATGAAAAAACTAGAGGAGATATTCCAGATCTTGATGAGCATAGGGATAAAATATTAAAGGAATTTAAATAAAAAAATAAATGTTAGATAAGAAAAAATTTTATATTAACGGTGAATGGGTAGACCCAATTAATCAAAATAATTATGAAGTTATAAACCCCTCAACTGAGGAAGTATGTGCAATAATTTCACTCGGCAGTTCTGCCGATACTGATTTAGCAGTAAAATATGCTAATAAAACTTTTGATACTTGGAAAGAAACTTCAAAAGAAGAAAGAATTAAATTATTAGAAAAATTATTAGAAATTTATAATTCAAGATGGGATGATATGACAAATGCTATATCTACCGAATTAGGTTGTCCGAAAGATTGGTGCTCAGCAAACCAAACTTCCTCAGGTGCATCTCATATAGAGGATTTTATAAAAAGACTAAAAGAATTTAATTTTGAACCTGGTTTTGGTAAAGATTCTGTAAATCACATAATCTATGAGCCGATAGGTGTTTGTGGATTAATAACGCCTTGGAATTGGCCTATTAATCAAATTGCTTTAAAGGTCATACCTGCACTTGCTACTGGTTGTACAATGATCTTAAAACCATCAGAAATTGCCCCGCTTTCAGGAATGTTGTTTGCAGAAATGATACATGAATCTGGCTTTCCAAAAGGGGTTTTCAATTTAGTAAATGGAGATGGCTTGGGAGTTGGAACAGATCTTTCAAAACATCCTGATATTGACATGGTCTCTTTCACTGGTTCAACAAGAGCAGGAAAACTAATTACAAAAAATGCTGCTGATACCATTAAGAGAGTTTGTTTAGAACTTGGGGGCAAGGGAGGAAATATCGTTTTTGAAGACTCTTATCCTGATGCTGTTAGAGATGGAATTAGGAACATTATGAGTAACTCAGGTCAATCTTGTGATGCGCCTACTAGAATGTTAGTTCAAAAGTCTATTTATGATAGAGCCATTAAGGAAGCAGCAGATGAAGCAAACAAAATAAAAGTAGATTTAGCAAGTAAATCTGGTGATCACATTGGCCCTGTCATTTCAAAAGTTCAATTTGATAAAATTCAAAGTTTAATCCAAAGCGGTATAGATGAGGGAGCCACTTTAGTGGCAGGTGGTCCTGATAAACCTCAGAATTTTAAAAAAGGATATTTTATAAAACCCACAGTTTTTACTGATGTTAAAAATTCAATGAGAATTGCAAAAGAAGAAATATTTGGCCCTGTGCTTTCAATTATACCTTTTGAGAATGAAGATGAGGCGATTAAAATTACAAATGATACAGAATATGGTCTTGGTAATTATCTACAAACTGAGGATAGCGAGAAAGCTAAGAGAGTCTCAAAAAAATTAAGATCTGGTATAGTTTATGTAAATCATAAGTCAGCTGACTCGGGAACACCTTTTGGTGGATACAGACAATCAGGTAATGGTCGTGAAGGAGGTAATTGGGGTTTGCATGAATATTTAGAGGTCAAAACAATTACTGAATGGAAATAATTTAGTGAGGTCTCAATTATGATTGGTTATGTAATGGTCGGAACTAATAAGCTTGATAATGCAATTAAATTTTACGATGAATTACTAGAAGTTTTAGGTTTAACAAGAGTAGATAAAGATGAAGTTTGTGCAGGATATGCATCCAAGGAAGGATCAGGCGCAATAGAATTTTATGTAACTTTGCCAGTTAATAAAAAAGAAGCAACTATAGGTAATGGATCACAAGTATCTTTTATTACAACTTCAAGATCAGTAGTTGATAAATTTCATGAAGTTGGAATTAAAGCTGGTGGAAAAAGTGAGGGGAAAGGTGGTGAAAGACCAGAAGGTTCTGGAGTATATTATTCTTATATAAGAGATCTTGATGGAAATAAAATTTGTGCATTCACAAATAGTAAAATTTAATGTCATACAATATTGTTAAAGAAAAATTAGATAATGGAAAATTAGTAATTTTAGATGGAGCTATGGGATCTGAGCTTGAAAAGAATGGAGCTCAAATGGATAAAAAATTATGGTGTGGAACATCCTCAATTAAATTTCCAGAAATAGTAAAAAAAGTCCACGAAGATTACATTGAAGCTGGGGCAGACGTCATAACGACTAATACTTATGCATCAACTCCTATTTCTATGAAAAATTATGGGTTTGAAAACTCTATTGAAGAATACAATAAAAAAAGTGTTCTAATAGCAAAAAAAGCAGTTGAAAATTCGAACAAAGATATTGCTATAGCTGGAAGCGTGTCAGCTTCAGGAAGTTTTTATAAACTTGGAATAAAAACAATGATACCAAATTTTAATGAGCAATTAAAAATTTTGACTGGTGAAGGGGTAGATTTAATTATCTTAGAGGCAATGTCCTCTCAAGCGGAAATTGTTCAAGCAATGATAGAATGTTCTATAAAAGTAAAAGTGCCAGTTTGGCTCGCAATATCATGTGTGATTGATAATGATTCAAATGAGATAATGTTAGGTTATAACGACTCAATGGATACTCCTCCTGAAGTTTATGAAAATTTTGAAAAATCTTTAAAAAAATTCAGTCAACTTCACAAAAGTCCAATACTAATAGCTCATTCAAATATTGATGTGACAGGAAAAGCTATAAAAATTGCAAAAAAAAATTTTAATGGAATTATCGGAGCATATCCCAACGTTGGTTTTTATGAGAAGCCTCACTGGATTTATGAGGATAATATGAAGCCAGAAGATTTTTTAATTCAAGCTAAATCTTGGGTTGAAAGTGGTTCTCAAATAATTGGCGGATGTTGTGGCATAGGTCCAGATTTAATTAAATCTTTATCAAATCTCAAATTATAAATGAGTAACACAGAGAATATTTTTAATAATGCTAAAAGTGAAATTGAGAAATTATGGAATAACAACAGTGTTCTTTCCAATTTTGTAAAATTTCCTAAAAATTTATTTCTTAAAAATCAAAATAAAAACAAAATCCCAGCAACTGACAAACTCTTTAATTGGAACTCAAATTTGGATACCAATCTCTTAGAGTTACATAACTCTATTAGTAGTTTATCTCCTTATGTTAATTGGGAACAGGGATATAAAGAAGATGAAGTTGGAAAAGATTTTCTAAATAAATACGGTTTTTTTGAATTAATTGGTCCCTCAGGTCATTTTAAAACTTCTAAAATGGCTCTATACGTAAATTACTTATGTAAAAATGCTTATTATCCTTGGCACAATCATGATGCAGAAGAGTTATATTTTATTGTTTCTGGTAAAGCAAAGTTTGAAAGTAAAGGTCAAAATACAAAAATATTATCATCTACTAATACTAGATTACATAAAAGTTTTGAGTCTCATGCAATTACTACAGATGAAAAACCAGTTTTAAGTTTTGTAATTTGGAAAAATAAATTCGAGGATGTTTCTAAATTAACAAAAGATTAATTTAAATTTTTACTTACTAACATCTTCTTTAGGGGACAAGACTACTGCAACTATCCCACCTATAACTATCAAAGAACATCCAGTTATCTGCCGCCAACCAAATGGTTCGTCGGTAAGAATGCTTGAGCTTACAGCGCCTACTATAATTTCTGATAAAAATAGAATTGAACATATCCCCGCTCCTATTTGAGTTGGTGCCCAAAGAATTACAATACCTGTAGGTATAAAATAGAAAATTGATAAAAGAATTAAGAAAGTGGTCATTGAAATAAATGCCTCGCTAGTTGGTACAGGACCAAGATAGTCAACGAGTAAAAAACCAGCTACAATATTAAACAATGTTCCATAAAAGAAAAATCCAAAAATTATTGGAAAGACTCCATCAGTTCTAATTACCTCAAGCCTAATCATTCCACCAGCAAACATAACTCCACCTAAAAGAGCTATCCAGTCCCCTGCATTTACTGGCAAAGGAATCTTACCGCCTTGTCCAAAAACCACCCATAATCCTCCAAGTGCTAGACCCAAACTTAATATTCTTTGCCAACCATGTTTTTTCTTTAAAAAAATAATTTCAAAAATAGTTGTCCAAACAGGAGTCATATAAAACATTATTAATGCTCTAACTACATCTGTTAATAAAAAGCTTAAGGCATATAATATAAAACCTCCACCAATTAAAATTCCCATTGCTGGATGTTCCAACCCAGTCCCTTTTCTTTTGCTTAACCTCCAAATAGCAATAGGTAAAAGTAATAAAGTTCCAATGATCATTTGAGATATTGTGCCCCAACCTCCGGTCAATCCACCATCTTCTAGTATTCTTTGAGGCAACCAATATATTCCCCAAGCTCCAGCTGATATAGCTAAAGCAATTGAAATTTTATAATGGTGAGGGTGTCTCATATTAACTAATTTAATTTAGGTTTAATCTTACTATAATTAAAAATATCTTCATATTTACTTGCAAAAGAGAACACATTCAAATCATCTTTATTCCTTCCAATGATTTGCATTCCCATAGGCATGCCATTTTTATTAAAACCAACTGGAATTGTAACTGTAGGTAAATCTAAAAGACTAGATAGAATAAAAACTTCTAACCATCGGTGATATGTATCTAATTCAATGCCGTTAATATTTTTTGGAAATTGTAAATTCTTATCAAAAGGATAAACTTGAGCTGATGGTAATGCCAAAAAATCAAAATTTCTAAAAATCAAATCTATTTGATTTAAACACTGTTGTTTTTTATCAATAGCAGAATGTATATCCTCTGAATTTATTTCTTTGCCTTTATTATATTCCCAGATTGCTTGGAAAGTCATCGAATTAACATCCAAAATATTCATAGCTAAAGTATCTTCGTATATGTTTTTTGCTCTTAATGTTGTCCAACTTTGCCACAAAAATTCGTTATTTATTTTAGGTTTAAGCTCTTCTACTTTTATGTTTATTTTTTCTAATTCCCTCAATTTTTTTTCACAAATTTCCAAAATTTCTTTTTCTACATTGTATTCTCCGTTCATGTTTGACAACCACCCTACTCTAAATGCTGAAAATTTCTTATCATTTATCTTTTGATTTTTAAATAACCCATCTAGGTCAAATGAAGAGCTATCTAATGAATCACTTCCAACAATCACATCCAATAAAATAGACATGTCATCAGGACTTCTAGCAAGACATCCCGGTGTTGTGAGTGTTGGTAATTTATTTTTTTGTCCTTTGCGGTCTACTGAAATCAAACCTGGTGTGGGTCTAAAACCATAAATGTTTGCATAGGCCGCGGGTCCGCGACATGACCCCATCTGATCGGTTCCATCAGCAAATGGCAATAATCCAGCGGCAACTGCTGAACTTGCACCACCACTTGATCCAGCTGCAGATTTTGACAAATCATAAACATTTGAAGTTGGTCCAAAAAGCCTATTTGTAGTATGTCCTCCAACACCTAATTCTGCAGTATTAGTTTTTCCTATAACAATTACTCCTTTATCAATTAATCGGCTTACGAATAAAGAATTTTTTTTTGGTTGGTTATTTTTTGATCCAGGAAAACCATAAGTTGTTTTAAAACCTGCAACGTCGGTTAAATCTTTAATTGCTATGGGTAAACCGTTTAGAGGTTTCTCAATTTCATTGTTTTTATCTTTTTCGATTGCATCTTTAATTAATAATTCTCGATCTTTTTGAAGAACAATAGCATTTAAATCAGGGTTTAATTTCTCAATTTTATCTAAATAATATTCTAAAACTTCTTTAACTGAAATTTGGCGATTTCTAATATTTTTTTGAATTTCATAAACTGATTGATTTTCTAACATAAAAGCTTATCGAGCTTTTTTAATACTTTGCGAAACCATTTCTTTCATGTCCTCGTAGGAAGCTTTTTTGGGATTTGTTGCATATGCTTGATCTTTCATACTTTTTTCTGCAATCCTATCTATGCAATCATCTGTAACTCCAATTTCACTCAAGCTTTTTGGTATTTGAAGTCTATCTAATATTTTTTCAATATTATTTATAAATGACTCAACTGAGTGCTCTTCAAATTGCATCGCTTCTGACATACGCTTAACTTTTTCGTTCATACCTGATAGATTGTATTTGAGCACAACTGGTAATATAATTGCGTTGGTTAAACCGTGTTGTGTATTAAATTCTGCTCCAACCATGTGTGATATAGCATGAACATTACCTAATCCTTTTAAAAATGCTATTCCTCCTAAGTATGAACCAATGTGCATTCCACCTCTTGCAACCAAATTCTTTGGTTCTTCAACTGCTAGATAAAGTGATTTTGAAATCAAAGATAAACTCTCTAAAGCTGATCCATCACAGAGAGGATGGAAGCCTGGTACACAATAACCTTCTATTGCATGAACCATTGCATCCACTCCTGTCCAAGCTGTCAAAGATGATGGTAATCCTAAAGTTAATTCAGGGTCAACTAAAGCTAAAACTGGTCTTGCTTCTGGATGCCACATACAAAATTTCATTCCTTCCTTAAGGTAGGTAACCATTGCTGTAATCTCAGTTTCTGCGCCAGTACCTGCTGTAGTCGGTATAGTTATTATCTTTGGAAATGGGTTGTCCTTACTTACTTTTGGGGGAGTTAGTTCAAATTCAAAATCTCTGAGTGGTATTTCATTATTTGCTGTGAGGCATATTAATTTACCTCCATCCATTGCACTACCTCCGCCAATTGCAATGATTGAGTCGTGATTTCCATCTTTAAATTTTTTACGACCAACTGATACCTCATCCTCTCTTGGATTAGGTGATATATCAAAAAAAAGATCTGAATTTACATTTGCTTTGAGTAAAATTTCTTTTAATTCTTTAATAAAAGGTAATTTTATACTTCCATTATCAGTTACAATTAAAGGATTTCTTATCCCAAATTTATTACATTGGTCACCAATTTCTTTAAATCTACCAGGACCATAGACGGTGTTAGTTGGAAAAGTCCAATCTTGATTGGATAAGATGTCTGTTTCGTTAAGCTTAAAATTTTGCATTTTATATAAAGAATTTAATTATATACTATCAATTACATCAAAATGTAAATGAAGAATTCATCCATTAAATCTAGTTCAAAAATAATTTTTCTCTCAGTTGGAGCTATGATACTTGGGGTCCTTTTTATTGATATTTATGGAATAATCATCAAATTTTTAGGTGATACTTACTCTACAAATCAGGTAGTTTTATTTAGAAATTTGTTTGCGATTATACCTTTATTGACATTGATTTTTTATACTAATGAAAATTTAAAAATATTTAAAAAGATAACTAAAAAATTTATTTTTCTTTGCTTTATAAGAGGTCAATGTTTTTTATTTATGAATGTTTTTTATTTTATAGCAATTAATAATATGGATTTTGCAACCGCTTCAACGTTGACATTTTCAGCAACTTTTTTCATTGTAATTTTATCTATACTCTTCTTAAATGATAAGGTTGGTATCTACCGATGGTCCGCGGTAATTATAGGATTTATTGGAGTTGCTATGATAATGAAACCTACCAGTGATGTTTTTTCTTATTACTCTATTTACCCAGTTTTAGTTGGTTTATTATATTCAATCGCAATTATAATTCTTAAATTTATTCCAGAATATAATTCTACAGCTAAGATACAATTTTACTCTTTAATATCTTCTATAATTGGTGCTGTTGTGCTTTTATCTATCACACTAGATACTAAATTTATTCAAAGCTATCGAGATTTATTGATGTTAGTTTCTATTGGAATTTTAGGTGGATCAGCAGGAATTCTTTTTATTTATGCTTACAGATTGATTGAAGCAAGTAAACTTGCAGTATTTGAATATCTAGCAATACCTTCATCCTTTTTTCTTGGTTGGCTTTTTTTTGATGAAACACCAATTGATCAACTTTTTCCAGGAGTGTTGGGAATTATTTTAGCAGGAATGATTATTATATGGAGAGACAAAAAAAAGAAAAAAACATTTAAGGTGAGTAAGAAAGTTTATTAAACTTTCGATTTCATTGATTGCATGACAATAGATCTATCAATCTCACCAAGCAACTTTCCTGATGAAGAACAAACTACTGGATAGGCTTGATCACCCTCACTTAACTTATCAATTAAAGTTTCAATTTTCGAGTCATCCTTTATGCAATTCTCTTTTTTTTCAAATTGCTTCTTTGTTTCTGCGCAACATTCTATTCTCATCACTTTTCCTGCACTAAGAACCTTATATTTTGGAACATCTTCACAAAAATCTTTTACATATTGATCTTTTGGATTTGAAACTATTTCCTCTGGAGTTCCAATTTGTGAAATTTCGCCGTCTTTCATAATAGCTATATGGTCTCCCATTTTAATTGCCTCTAAAAAATCATGAGTAATAAAAACCATAGTTCTTTGAAGTTTTTCTTGAATTTTTAAAAGTTCATCTTGCATCTCTCTTCTTATAAGAGGATCTAAAGCAGAAAAAGGTTCGTCAAAAATTAAAATTTCAGGATCTACGGCAAGCGCCCTTGCTAATCCAACTCGTTGTTGCATTCCGCCTGAAAGTTCTCTTGGATAATTGTTTTGCCAACCATCTAAACCAACCATTTTTAAAACTTCCATAGATTTTTCTAATCTTAAATCTTTTTTTGTTCCTCTTACCTCAAGTCCATATCCAATATTTTCTATTACAGTCCTATGAGGAAAAAGTCCAAAATGTTGGAATACCATGCTCATTTTATTTCTTCTAAGTTCTAATAAATCTTTTGAACTCATTGTTGTAACTTCAACATCATCCATTTTAACTGTGCCAGAGGTGGGTTCAATAAGTCTTGATATACATCTTACTAAAGTAGATTTTCCACTACCAGATAATCCCATTACAACAAAGGTCTCACCTTTTTGAATTGAAAAACTTACATCCTTAACTGCAACAACATGCCCAGTTTTTTCTTGAACTTCTTTAATTGATAAATTTTTATCTAAATTTTTTATTATTCTTTTCTCATCTGGACCAAATAACTTCCAAATATTAGTGCAAGTAATCTTTTGTTCTTTATTCATTCTTAAAGCTTATAATTTATTGTTAACATAGACAATATTTTACTTTAAAAGTAAATTTAATTATTCTAATTTTAGAAATATGTCTAGTAGTAACGAAATCCTTGCAAAACCCAATCAGTCTAAAAGTATTATTACTTATACTATAATTGGAGTTGTTTTTTTCATAGCACTTTTTCTTTCTTCTCAAAGTGATGGCCCATCAAAATTCCCAAAAGAAATAACTGATCAATTCACATTCACTGCTTGGGTTAATGAAGGGGAAGATTTTTTAAAAAAAAATTATAGATGGATAACTAAAATTATAGCTAGTTATATTAAAGCTAGTTACTATTTTGTTGAAGATTTTCTGCTTGAGTCTCCTTGGCTTTTAATTACAGCAATTATTTTTTTACCATGTATGATTGCGGGAGGTTTAAGGCTAGGACTTTATTCTTTATTTGTAGTTTACTTTTGGGGAGCAACCGGGATGTGGGAACCTTCTCTTCAAACGGTAGCATTAATGGGATTATCAGTTTTACTATGTGTTTTTTTTGGATTCATATTGGGCGTTCTGTGTTCTCAAAGTGATAGGTTTGAAAATTTCATGAAGCCAGTTTTAGATACAATGCAAGTGATGCCTGCATTTGTTTATTTATTTCCAGCATTGTTTTTCTTCGGTATCGGAGGCGCACCAGCAATTCTTGCTACTATGATTTATGCAATGCCACCAATTATAAGATTAACAAACACTGGTATAAGACAAGTGCCAGCTCAAACTATTGAAAGTGCAACATCTTTTGGTTCAAGCAAATTACAACTCTTATTTAAAATCAAAATTCCATTGTCTTTACCGAGTATAATGATGGGAATAAATCAAGTTATAATGATGGCACTCGCACTTGTTGTTCTCGCTTGTTTTATTGGAGCTGAGGGAATTGGTGGTCAAGTGTGGCAAGCGATTAGAAGATTGGACGTTGGTTGGGCTATGGAGGGAGGACTTTGTATCTTGTTTATGGCCATAATGTTTGACAGATTTAGTATGGCTTTTAGTAAAACTGAAGAGAGGTTGCCATCAGACGTTCAAAAGTTTTATTTACTTCCGCAAAATTGGTCAAAATACCAAATAGCAAGACTATTAGAAAAACCTTTAAGTATTGGACATGATATAATTAAATATATTTGTTTATTTATAACAAACTTAATCGCATACCTTTTTAAATTTTTAATCTCAGTATTTAATAAGATATCAGCAGAAAACATTAGTGAGTTTATAAGTAAAAGATATTACATTATTCCTTCTTTTTTAGTTTTCTTTTTAATAGTTCTAGTCGATGCATATTTTTTAAAAATTGGTTCATTTCCTGAAGAATGGAGGTTATCTATTAGACAACCGATTACTAATACTGTGGAAAGTTTAACTGTGAACCCTGGCTTTATTTCATTCACGAAAAGTTTAAGAGCGTTTGTCTATCTTAATTTGTTAAGACCATTAGATGTTTTTTTAACTCATATACCCTGGTGGTATACTATGGCAGTATTTACTGCATTAGGGTACATAACTGTTGGAATTAGATTTGCTATTATAACAGCTTTATTATTAACATTCATAGGTGCTTGTGGAATTTGGTCCCATTCAATGATCACTTTATCCTCAGTTTTGGTGTCTGTTGCATTATGTTTTGTTATTGGAGTACCTTTAGGAATAATCGCATCTTATAATGAACGATTTAGAAATATCCAAAATGTAGTTCTAGATGCAATGCAAACACTGCCGTACTTCTGTTATTTAATTCCTGTTTTAATGTTTTTTGGAGGGGGTATTGTATCTGCAGTTTTAGCTACAGTTATTTATTCAATTCCTCCAATAATAAGACTTACTTCATTAGGTTTAACTCAAGTATCTGGCACATATTCTGAAGTTTCAAGATCTTTTGGTGGAACATTAATCCAAACTTTGAATAAAGTTAAATTTCCATTAGCGGTTCCAAGTTTAGTAATCGGTTTTAATCAAACTGTTATAATGGCATTTGCAATGCAAATAGTAACACCACTAATTGGTGGAAAAGGTTTGGGTTTAGAGGTCTTTAATGGTCTTGCAAGATCTGATACTGGTAGAGGTCTTGCTGCTGGAATAGGTATTGTCCTTTTAGCTATAATAATTGATAGAATTACGCTTGCTTGGACAAAAAAACAGAGGAATGCTCTAGGTCTTTAAAAAAAAAACTCATTAATTTAATATTTAAGCCATTTTTGCCCGGTTTACATTTGCATCACTTTTGTTCTAAAATAAGTTTTTAAATTTAAGGGAGGAAACTTAATGAAATTAACTAAAACAATATCAGCACTATTTTTATCTATGGTGCTACTAATCGGAAGTTTAGGGCAAGCGAATGCTGCTAAAAGACTTCACGCAGCTATTGCAGATTGGACAGGTGGTATAATCACTTGTGAAGTAGCTGTGGCTATTCTTGAGAGAGAATATGGATATAAAGTTAAACAAACAGTTTTTCCATCAGGAACTGGTTTATGGGAGGCAATTGCAGCAGGGGAAATTGATTTTGCATGTGAAAGCTGGCCAAGTTACGCTGAGGCGGACTCTGTAATGTTAAATGAAGATCTTATTTATGAAGGTAAAGTTGTTGGATCTTACAGTGGAGATGGAAGTGTAGATCTTTTAGGTACATCTGGAATTATTGGATTATCTGATTACTGGATTCCAAGATATGCTGCTGAAAAATTTGGCATCAAAACTTGGAAAGATTTGAATAAACATAAAAAAGAATTTGCTACCATCGAAACTGGTAATAGAGGAAGACTAATTGGTTGTCCTGTAGCTGGTTGGAACTGCCATGACCAAAAAAGACTTGATCTTTTAGGAATTGATTTCCAAGCAGACGAACTTGGGACTGAAGCAGCGGCAATTGCAGAAGCAAAAGCAGCTTACATGAGAAAAGAACCATTCATGTTATACCTATGGTCACCTCATTGGTTTTTTGGTGAATTCGATATGGTAGGAGTTCAGCTTCCAGAGCATGCAGTTTGTGATCCTGATACATTTACAGAAGCAGGTAACTGGAAAGATTGTGGAACAAAAGGTTGGCCTGCAACTGGTTGGGCTAAAGATTACACAATGAATTATGGTAATCCAGCTGTGTTTGCTAAAGCAGAAAATGCAGATGCTAAGAAGTTCTTCGAAAACATGTCTTTACAAAATATTGACCAAGCTAAAATGTTAGTGGAAGTTGATATTAAGAAAAGACCTGTAAAAGAAGTTGTTGCTGAGTGGTTAGACAACAATCCAGATAAATGGAAGCCTTGGCTAAAATAAAACTTTTTAAATATTAAAAATTAAAGGCCCTTTTTATAAAGGGCCTTTTTTTTATTAAGATTTTTTAAGAAAACTCAATCTTCCAATTATTTCATCACGGTCCATATAATATCCTTGGAGATGACGATTGCCAGAATTCGGATCATATTCAGTTCGACCATGTAAGATCCTTCTATTATTAAAAGAAAAAATATCTCCTGGAACAAGTCTAAATTTTATTTGAAATTTGTCATCATGTAAAAGATTACCGAATCTATGGTGTGCCTCATAAACTTCTTTCATTAAATCTGGATGACAGTCTAAAGCGTCCATAGTTGCAACGCTAAATCTTATGTCATTAAAATCACCATCTTTAGTTAAAGAAATTGCTGGAGCATAAAAACTTCTATGAGCCTCTTGGGTATAATCTTTATCTCTAAACTTAAGTGGTATTTTAACTAATGTTTCAAAAATTTCTTTTTCATTATTTTTTAAATAGTTAGCAACAGCAAACGCATCCACTGCAGATGAATCTCCACCTTTTGCAGAATTGATAAGACAGTGTAAAAATTGATAACCAGGAGGATTTTCAAACCAAGGTAAATCCATATGATTTCTTAAAGCGTGAGCTGTGTAAGCAGAATTATTAGGTTTAGGAATATTTAAAACTTCAAAAGGCGTCTTAAAAAAAGTTTCTCGAGTATGGCTAATTCTGTTTAAAACTTTAAATGCTGATCTATCTTTGGTTGGAGAATTCTTGACTATGGCAATACCTTTATAATGTAATAGTTCTAACCACCTAATCAGGCCCTCTTCGGTCTCTATAATTTCATCATGCTCAATACTGATTGATTCTAAATTTTTTTGTAAAGAGCAATTCCATAACTGGTATGGAGACAAATACTTTTTTTTATTATTTATAGTGTAGCAATTTTTTCGTAGCCATTCTTGATCATAATAACTTGTATGATTGCCTGCACTCCAAACAACCTCAAGTTTTCCATCGTCATTAATTTTACATTTTTTAGCTTCAATATCTAAAGGAACTTCAAGGATATTAAACATTCTATGATTTGAATTTTTATCATGAGCGGTTGGACAATTGTCTCTCAGCCATAAGTAATTAAAATTACTTTTTTCTCCATCACTCCATTTAACAAATAAATTATTTTCTTTTTTTTCAATTGAGCTAATTTTGACCATTTTTAAATTCTTAATATTTTTTAAAGGTTTTTCAATAATTTTTATTAATAATATTCTTGTTTTTTTCCTTCATACAATATTAAAGTAATCATACAATGAATAATACTCTTAAAAATAAAAGAATTTTAATTTCAGCAGGAGCATCTGGTATTGGTTGGGCAACTGCCAAGATTTGTTTATTAAGAGGTGCTACCGTTTTTCTATGTGATGTTGAAAAAAAATATTTAAGTAAAATAAAAAAACACAAGCAAATTAATAAAAAACTGTTTACTTATCACTGCGATGCTTCTAGTGAAGATGATGTAATACAATTATTTACAAAAATCTCAAAAAAAACAAAAAAATTAGACTGTTTAATAAATAATGTAGGTGTTGCTGGACCAACAGGAACAATTGAAAAGTTATCCTCTATACAATGGGAAAAGACTCTAAAGACAAATGTTATTAGTCACTTTTATTTTACTAAACTTGCTATTCCGATGTTAAAAAAAAATAAAGGAGGATCAATTATAAATATGTCTTCGGGAGCAGGTATTATGGGTTTTCCTCTTAGGTCTCCATATGCAGCAAGTAAATGGGCTGTTATTGGAATAACGAAAACATTAGCTATGGAATTAGGAAAATTTAAAATAAGAGTTAATGCTATATGTCCTGGAACAATAAAAGGTGATCGTATGGTTAGAGTAATAAGAGATAAAGCAAAATTTTTAAAAATTTCAAAAAAATATGTTGAGAAAGAATTTATATCCATGTCATCAATAAATAGTTGGGTTTATGAGGAAGATATTGGATACATGTGTAGCTTCTTAATATCAGAAGATGCTAAAAGAATATCTGGTCAAGTAATAGGTGTTGATGGTAATGCAACTAGAATAGATTAATTTCTAATTTTATTTTCGTATTTTTTTCTGAGTTTAAGTAAATTAACAAAATATTCGTCTCTTATATTTGAAATTCTAGCTACTGACTTACCTTTAGATTGTTTTTTTGTTCCAGTTACCAATCGATTAACAAGTTTTTTTGTTAAGGTTGGTGATTTCAATTTTGTCCATGGAAGTTTTAATGCAGGTCCAAACTGTTCAAGCATATGCTTCATTCCGGCCTTACCTCCAGCCAAATGAAAAGTTAAAAATGTTCCCATCAAAGACCATCTAATACCTGGACCGTCTTCAATAGCTCTATCTAAATCCTCTGTGGTTGCGTGACCTTCATTTATTATGTGTAAGCCCTCTCTCCATAAAGCTTCTTGAAGTCTGTCAGCTAAATAACCTGGTAATTCTTTTTTGATCATAATCGGATTCATAGAGATAGACTTGAAAAATTTTCTAGCTTTATTTATGTAAACTTTTTTTGTTTTTTTACCTGGAACTATTTCAACACCTGGTAATAAATAAACAGGATTAAAAGGGTGACCTATTAAGCCTCTTTGGGGATTTTTACATTTTGAATATATTTTTGAGGGAAGTAAACCAGATGAACTAGAAGATATGACACTGAACGGTTTAGAAAATAAACCTATTTGCTTCATTAATTTAATTTTCACACTATAATTTTCTGGTACACATTCAAAAATAATCTCTGCATTTAACAATGCTTCATCTAATTTTGTGAAAAATGATAAATTTTGTAAATTTAATTTTTTTTTTGAAAAAATTTTTTTTATAAATGGTCTAGTTCTTTTAATCTCTTCTATTAAATCGTTTTTATTTTTAGGATTTATATCATATGCCCTTACTCTCTTTCCATGAGCTAAACATCTGATTATCCACCCTATCCCTATAACTCCTGTCCCTATTACAGCAACATCTTTAATTTTTGACATTACTTGTGTTTTACAAGTTTTAATTTCTCTCTTGTTTCTTTAGGTGTCATTATTGATACTCCCAAATCCTCAACAATTCTTCTTGCTTTCTCTACTAATTGAGGATTTGTGGCAAGCTTACCTTTTGATATATATAAATTATCTTCTAACCCTACTCTCGGATTACCACCCATAATAACTGTTTGAGCAACATAAGGCATTTCATTTCTTGAAATTGCAAATCCAGACCATACAGCTTCGTTAGGCATTATATCTTTCATTGCTTGCATGGCTAATGGTGTTGCAGGTGCTCCCCAAGGAATTCCTAAACACATCTGAAACATTGGGGGATCACTTAATAAACCTTCGTTGTAAAGTTGTGCACCAAACCACATATTACCAAGGTCAAAAGCTTCAATTTCTGGTTTTACTTTTATTTCTTTTAATTTTTTTGCTGCTCTACGAAGATCCCTAGGTGTATTTACTGTAATTACAGATCCATCACCAAAATTTAAAGTTCCACAATCAAGTGTACATATTTCTGGAAGAAACTGTTCTGCGTTTGAAATTCTTTCCATGACATTGGCCATATCGGTTAATGGTCCAAACTCTAGAGGATTTTTTTCACCAATATCTAAATCACCACCCATGCCTGTAGTAAGGTTTAGCACAACATCCGTATCAGATGATCTAACCCTATCAACTACCTCTTTATAAAGTTCAAGTCTTCTACTAGGTGTACCATCCTCTTCTCTAACATGAATATGAGCTATCGCTGCTCCTGCTTTTGCTGCTTCAATTGAAGCTTTTGCTATTTGTTCTGGGGTTTTTGGTAAGTCAGGATGTTTACTGGCAGTATCACCTGAACCTGTAATAGCACATGAAATAAATACTTTATTGTTCATTTTTTTTTAAAAATTATAATATCATATCATTTTAAATAATAGGATATAATATTCAAATGGATTTAGATAAAATTAAGGTTAGACGGAGTTTTATATTCACGCCAGGTCTTAAACCAGATATGTTTCCAAAAGCTTTAGCATCAGGTGCTGATATGGTTTGTATCGAGTTAGAGGATGGGATAGCTATTAAAGATAAAGATCAAGCTCGAAAAAATACAATAAATGCTTTAAAGACACTTGAGGTTAAAAATGACGTTGAGTTAGTTGTAAGAATAAATTGTCAGAGAACAAAATTTGGGCTTTTAGATTTAGAAGCATTTATTTCAAGTAAATTAAAAATTAAGGCTTTAATGTTACCTAAGGTTAAAACTCCTGATGAGATAGCTTTTATAGATGACCTGCTAACTGACTGTGATTTAGATACTGATCTTCATGTTATAATGGAAACAAATGAAGCTCTTGAAAATGTTTATGATATCGCTCACTCTAGTAAAAGAATAGTGGCTTTATATTTTGGTGGAGTTGATATGGCTGCTGAACTTAGAGTTCCTAATAATTATCAAAATTTGATCTACGCTAGGTCAAAACTAGTACATGCGGGTGCCAGTGCTGGAATAGATGTTATAGATGTTCCTTATTTAGATTTAGAGGATATGAATGGTATGATAAAAGAGGCAGAGCTTGTTAGAGATTTAGGATTTACTGGAAAAGGTTCAATTCACCCAAAACAAATAGATATTTTAAATAAAATTTTTACACCTCCTAAAGATGAAATTGATAAAGCTAAAAAGATTATAGATCAATTTAATACATCAAATACGGGTTTAGTTGTAATTGATGGTAAACTTATTGAAAAACCTGTGCTAAGGGAAATGCAAAGAAAAATATTAATTGCAGATAAAATTAATAAATGAGTATTTTTAAAATAGAAAGATTAAAATAACTTTAAAATCATAATGACAAACTAAATGCCAAATTATATCATTTTATTATGCAAATAAATTTACTTTCAGGCGCATTAGGAGCAGAAATTACTGGCATCAATCTTAAAAATACATCAAAAGAAAATTGGCAGGAAATTAATTCATTGATGTTGGAACATAAAGTAGTTTTTTTTAGAAATCAGGACATAACTTCCGATGAACACATAGAATTAGCTAAACATTTTGGTCCTCTTGAGAAACATATATATGTTAAAGCTCGAGAAAATTATCCTGAAATTTTAAGGATAATTAAAGCCTCGGATGAAAAACATCAATGGGGTGAAGGTTGGCATACTGATGTAAGTTATAATCCAAAGCCTACAAAAGTAATTATACTAAGATCACATAAAATTCCACCAGTTGGAGGAGATACAATGTTTTCAAATATGGAAGTAGCATACGAAACTTTAGATGATAAAATTAAAGATAAAATAAAAGACAAAAAAGCAATACATAGTTCATTAGGTGCAGCAGCATTTACTGAAAATTACAAAAAGATGGAGGGCAATGGAAATCTAAAAGAATATTCAAATATTCACCCCATTGTGAGAGTGCATCCTGAAACAGGTAATAAAATTCTATTCGTAAATTCAATGTACACCAAAAGGATATTAGATATGGACGAAAAGGAAAGTAATGAAACACTTAAAAAGATCTTTAAACACCAAGAAAGATTGGACTTTACCTGTAGAATAAAATGGACTGAAAATGCTGTTGCAATTTGGGATAACCGATCTCTTCTGCATCAAGGCCTGAGTGATTTTTTTCCTGGCAGAGGCTTAGGTTATGAGAGAGTAATGGATAGAATTGCAATAGAAGGTGATCACCCAAAATAAAATTATTACTTTGAAATTTGATTATTTAATTATAGGAGCAGGTACAGCTGGAAGTGTTCTAGCAAATAGATTGTCAGAAAAAAAACAAAATACTGTAGCTATTTTTGAGGCGGGTAAAGAAAGCGATATTTGGAAAGTAAACATGCCTCTAGCTATTCTTTATACAATGCATGATCCAAAATATAATTACAAATATTACACAGAGCCTGAACCTTACTTAAATAACAGAAGATTATTTTGTCCTAGAGGAAAAATGGTTGGTGGGTGCTCTGCACATAATGGAATGGTTTATGTTAGAGGAAATAAAAATGATTATGAAAGATGGGCATCATTTGGATTAAAAAATTGGAATTATGAAAAGGTTTTACCTTTTTTTAAGAAAATTGAAACATGGTCAGAAGGGGGAAATGAATTTAGAGGTGGAAATGGCCTACTTCCAATTAACCAATCCAAAAATAAAAATCCATTATTTAGAGCTTTTTTAAATTCCGCTAAAGAAGCTGGATATAAACTAAATGATGATATGAATGGTGAAGATCAGGAAGGATTTGGTATGTATGATGTCACAATTCATAAGGGACAAAGAGCGAGTGCATCAAAATATTATCTAAATCCAGCCAAAAAAAGGGATAACTTAAAAGTTTTTACCAATTCTTTTGTAGAAAAAATAATTTTTGAGGGAAAAAAAGCAATTGGTATTGAGGTTAAGATAAAAGATAAAGTTGAAAAAATTTATGCAAATAAAGAAATCATACTTAGTGGCGGCTCAATAAACTCCCCACAATTACTGATGATTTCGGGAATAGGACCTGCTGATCATTTAAAAGAAAAAGGTATCGAAGTAGTTCATAATTTAAAAGGAGTTGGTAAAAATCTTCAAGATCATTTGGAAACTTACATACAACAAGAATGTAAAACACCAGACACTCTATACTCTTATATTAATAAAATAAGTATGTTAAAAATAGGTATTCAATGGTTTTTAAATAAAAGCGGACCATGTGCTACATCTTTTCTTGAAGCAGGAGGGTTTTGTAAATCATCGGAAGATAAGAAGCATCCTAATATACAGTTTCATTTTTTTCCTGCTTTTGTAATTGATCATGGAAATGTGGATCCTGACAGACATGGTTATCAACTTCATGCAAGTTTAAACCAACCAAAAAGTAGAGGTACTATAACTCTCAAGAGTTCTAACCCTTATGATTATCCTAAAATTCAATTTAATTATCTAGAAAATGAATACGACTTACATGAAACAGTTAAATGTGTAAAAGTTGCGAGAAAAATATTAAGTCAAAATGCAATGAAACCTTATGCTGGTATAGAAATTGGACCTGGGGAAAATGCAAAAAGTGATAATGAAATTGTAGAATATATAAAATCTAAAGCTGAAACTGCTTATCATCCCTCATGTACTTTAAAAATGGGTTTAGATGATATGTCAGTTGTTGATGAAAAATTAAAAATTTACGGATTAGAAAATATTAGGGTTGCAGATGCGTCGGTAATGCCTGAGATAACGAGTGGTAATCTTAATGCGCCTACTCTGATGATTGGAGAAAGAGCTTCTGATTTTGTTCTCAACTCATGAACAGAACAGAGAATAACACCAAAGGTATAATTTTCATATTACTAGGAATGGCAACATTTTCAATTCAAGATGCCTTAATAAAATTTATATATAATGATGCGGCCTTGTACGAACTTTACTTTGGAAGAACTCTGGCAGCCATTATATTATTAGTCAGTTATCTTAAATTTTCAAAAAAAAAAATTGATCTTAAAACCCACTACCCTTTACTAACAACTATTAGAGTTGTCTGTTTCTTTTTTGGATTTAGTTTTTTTTATATTTCATTAACATATATGACACTTGCAACAGCAAATGCATTATTTTTTTGTTGTCCATTTTTTGTTTCAATTCTTGCAATAATTTTTTTAAAAGAAAAAATTGGTATTAGAAGGTGGTCTGCAATTATTACAGGATTTATTGGAGTTTATATTGTTTTAAATCCTGACTTTAGTAATTTCAATTATTTGGAATTAGCACCTATTGCTTGTGCACTTTGTTATGCAATATCAATGACTATTACAAAAATAACATCTGATAAAGATAATGTTTATACTCAAATGCTACACTTATACATTGGAGCAATCATAATAAGTATATTGTTTTTTGTTTTTACAGGTAATGGTCAATTTAATAATTTTGATAATCCTACTTTTCAATTTATTTTTAGGGAATGGTTCACTAACCCTTCTTATGCTTGGCCATTTATCATAAGTATGGGTTTGATAAGTGTCTTAGCATTCTATTTTATTTTAAATGCTTATAGCATAGCTTCTCCCTCAGTAGTATCTCTCTTTGAATATTCTTTAATAATTTGGGCAATATTAATTGGATATATATTATTTGATAATATTCCATCTATTAGAACATTGTTGGGCTCAACAATAATTATTGGTGCAGGAATTTATATTTATTTACGAGAAAAAATTAAAGAACAACTTATTGTTAGTGATAATCCAATTAGATAACTAAAATAAAATTTTTGTTAAGAATTTGAAGGCTCTGTTTCGTCAGAGTTTTCCTGTACTACTTGATCTTCTGACTCCACAACTTCGTCTAAAGAAATATCTCCTTCTCCATCAATGCTCTCTTCACTCTTAGAAGTATCTATATCTGGATTAGCTGTTTGAGATAATTCCGCTAAGTCTTCTTTAGAAACTTGAATTTTTTCAGGTGCCTTTCTAGCTCTTTTGGATGGAAGAATTGGTGTTCCACTTTTAGAAATCTCCCCTTTGTATAAGTTTTCAAAATCATCACCTAAATCCTCATCATCTTCAGATCCATCATCAACTTGTTCGACATGTTTCCTTAATTTATAGATAGCACTTTCAGTTAAATCTGGAACTTTAACATTCTCTTCAGCTATTTCTCTTAAAGCTATTACAGTATGTTTATCGTCGTCTCTCTCTAGTGTTGGTTCAATCCCAGAGTTAAGTTGAGTAGCTCTTTCTTTCGCTACCAAAACAAGTTCATAAGGGCTATCTACTTTATCTACACAATCTTCTACTGTTACTCTTGCCATGTGGAGTATGTATAAGGAGACTTTAAAAAAATCAAGGAGTTTTTAAGTATATTGAGGATTCAGCTTGTTTCTGATTAAAAATAGTAGAATTAGAGAAAAGGAAATATAAATTACTGATACTAATGCTATTTGCTCTAAAGAAAAGCCTGTATCAATTAGTATTCCAAATAAAGCTGTACCAAAAGCAGTAGAAAAAACCATTAATGCAGTAGTTAAGGCTTTAATTGATCCAATATGTTTTACTCCATAAATCTCAGCCCAAGTCGATGAACCTAATACATTTGCAAACCCATTAGAAACACCTATAAGTCCTAAAAAAACAAATCCAGTTGTAGCACTTTCAAAAAAAATCAAAACTAAAGAAGCAAATAACAAGGGAATATTCATAAAAATTAATAATTTTCTGCTTGTAAATTTATCGATTAAGAACCCTGAAATTAACAAAGTAATTACCGATAAGACTGAATATACCATGAAAGATTGTGCAATAATATAATTTCCCCAATCTTTAGACTCAGTAATAAATGATTGGTATACAAACACTCCAGTAGCAATCCAAGGCATAGCTAACATATTCAAACAAATGATATAGAATCTATAATCTTTTAAAACTTCAGTTCTTTTCCACTGTTTAATATCTCTATCTTTAAAATCATCTTTATTTATTTCCTCTCTAGAATTTAAATTTAGATTTTTGATTAAAATGAAAGAAGTTATTGGTAGGAATATCAAAACTAATAACGAAATCGAAATCCACATGTTTTGCCAAGTAGTAATGGTCAATAAATAAACTATTAAAACTGGTAAAAAGAATTCGGCTGTTGAAAGGCCAAACCAGCATGTGCTTAAAGCTTTACCTCTTGATTTTGTAAAATATCTTGAGATAGTAGTCGTTGCAGTATGAGACATCATTCCTTGACCTGAAAATCTCATAAGAAAGATTGCAAAAAATAAAAATATAATTGATGATATTTTTGAGAAGAGAAAACATGAAAAAGAAAGAAGTAATGTTACAAAAAAAACAAATTTAAAAATGTTTACATCATCAATTTTTTTTCCTACCCAAATCAATAGAAAACTACTAAGTAACGTCGCAGTAGCATAAATTGATCCAAATTGTCCCTGAGTGATAGAAAGCGCATCACGTATGCTAGAATTAAATAGCCCAAGAAAAAAACTCTGTCCAAAACTAGAAAAAAATGTAAATATAAATCCAAATAAAATTACTTTTAAACTTAAACTCTTAAACATATAAAAAATTTATGACTTGTAATGTTGCTTTCATAGGTCTTGGGGTTATGGGCTACCCAATGGCTGGTTATATATCAAAAGGTGGCCACAATGTAACTGTTTTTAATAGAACAAAATCAAAAGCTGAAAAATGGATTGGAGAACACAAGGGAAAAATGGCTGAAACACCTGCAGAGGCTGCAAAGGATGCTGAATATATTTTTACCTGTGTTGGAAATGACAATGACTTAAGAGAGGTAACTTTTGGAGATAACGGTGCATTTAAAACAATAAAAAAAGGCGCTGTTTACATTGATAACACAACTGCTTCTGCAACAATTGCAAAAGAAATATATGCCTATGCAAAAAAAAATGAATTTGGTGCATTAGATGCACCAGTATCAGGAGGACAAGCTGGTGCAGAAAATGGTGCATTAACAGTTATGATTGGTGGTGATCAATCTGACTTTGATAAAGCAAAAGATAAAATTGATTGTTATAGTAAAAAAATGAAATTACTCGGTGGTCCAGGAAATGGACAGCTTGCTAAAATGGTTAATCAGATTTGTATTGCAGGTTTAGTTCAAGGTTTATCTGAAGCTATTAACTTTGGAATGAAGGCTGGGTTGAACATGGAAGATGTAATTGAGGTTATTTCAAAAGGTGCTGCACAATCTTGGCAAATGGAAAATAGATATAAAACAATGATTGATGACAAATTTGATTTTGGTTTTGCAGTAGATTGGATGAGAAAAGATTTAAAAATTGCGATGGATGAAGCTAAAAATAATGGCTCATTATTACCTGTCACTGAACTCGTTGATAAATATTATGGTGAAGTACAAGGCATGGGTGGTAATCGTTGGGATACTTCAAGCTTAATAAAAAGATTTAGAAAGTAAAGTATGCAGCCAGCATACTATGAAGATTTTGTAGAAATTCAAAATAAGTATTGGTCTATGTTAGATGATGCTGTCACTAACAGAGGTTCACCATTTAGAATTCCAGTTTTCATATGTGCTCACCAAGATGAGGTCGATGGTAGAATTGTTGTTTTGCGTAAATCAGATAGAGCAAATAATTTATTACAATTTCATACTGATTTAAGATCTCCGAAGGTGAATATTTTAAAAAAAAATAAGAATGCCTCTCTAGTTTTTTACGATAAAGAAGAAAAGATACAACTAAGAGTTAAAGTAGAATGTGAAATTAATAATCAAAATTCTACAACTGAAGAGTCTTGGAAAAAAACTCAACATATAAGCAGACGTTGTTATTTAACTGATAGTCCCCCAGGAACTGCATCAGAAAAACCAACTTCTGGAATGATATCTAAATTGGAAGATTTTGATTACACAATGGAACAAAGTGAAGATGGTTATAAAAATTTTACTGTAATTAAATGCAAAATAAAATCTATAGAATGGCTATATCTTGCTGCTAAAGGTCATAGAAGAGCTAAGTTTGATTTGGAAACAAACAAGAATGATTGGTTAGTTCCTTAAATTATTTTTCAATAGCAGCTAATTTTTTCTTTAATTTAACTGGTAAATTTGCGAACCACTCTTTCTCTTTGCCAGAGTCTGGTAAGACAGCCCCATATTCAATCATTTGAGATGGGGGAAGATCATTAATATAAACCCAAATTTGAGTTTCATCTAATTTTGAATTTTTTACTAATACATGTTTTAAATCTGAAATTAATTTGTCTTTGACCTCTTTTGATCGACCTGCTCTAATTTGACCAAGTAAAAATAATGAGGGTTCTTTTACTTTTTTTCCACCCATAAAATGATTATTTTTTTTTGTTTTATTGAATATTACTTGAGCAAAATAAGTATTTGCTCCAGTTACTACATTATGAACTTTAGTAATTCCTTTCGCTAATTTTTGTTGTTGTTTTGAGGATAAATTGAAGTTTGAATTTGTTACTGTATATGTTGGCATATTAATTAAGAAGTTCCTTTTTAAAAAATTTTACAAACTTAGATTTAAAGACTTTACCTTTGTCCCCTCCTATATGTGCACCCCTTTTTATACACTTGTCATTCCACCATGATTTAGCCCATTTGTAATTTGGATCACTTGAACTAGTTGTTCCATCATCATTAGTGAAAAAACCTGGACAATTGGTAAATACCATACCTTCTTTTTCCCATTCTTCTTCATAGTTTGCTGTAAAACCATGATGCCATCCTTTTTTAACTGTAACCTCGATGTTTCCACCATTAGCTTTAATTTTTTTACCTAGTTCAACACATGGTTCTGCTGCTGTATAATCGTCAGCACCACCTAAAACCATCCAAGTTTTTGTCTCTGGTGTTGGTGTTGGATTTTTGAACATACCAATGCTCCAACATGGTGGTGATCTAGGTTGAGCAGCTGCAAAAAATAAATTTTTATCAATAAGTGCATCTCTTAACTTTTTTTCTGAAGCCATAATAGAAATTGCACCTCCTCTTGACCAACCTGTTATTCCCACTTTATTAATATTTATTTTAGGATCTTCTGAAACGTGTTTAAGAGCCATAAAAGTATCAATAAAAGTAGACCAATGTGGGACCTTTTGTTGATTTGCATAAGTTGTATAAGTTCCTCGAGGAGCAAAATTATCTATAAACATAACTGCAATCCCTTTTTTCTGTAAAGATTTGGCGGCTAGTCTATTGAACTTAAACCATTTATCAGTAAATAAAAGTGGGCCACCACTCGCATGAGCAAACATTACTAGAGGGAAAGGTCCTTCACCTTTTTTTGGATATGCTATAAATGCATCTATTTCTAAAGGTGATTTTTTAAAAGTTCCATCTTTAATTTCCATGTAATTTTTTGCGTTATACGAATTAATTTTAATCATTTGACCATTTTTAAAATATTTAAATAATTTATCTAAAGGAGATTTTAGTTGAGCAGCAAAAAGTGATGAAGTAAATAAAGTTATCAATAATGTAAGAAAAATTTTTTTCATTAAATTAAAATATAGATTTAGAATATTTTTTCCAATTATCTTGATAGTGCTTTGTATTTTCATAGATTGCTTTTTTTTCATCTTCAGTAATTTCCCTTACAACCTTACCAGGTGAACCTATTACTAGAGAGTTGTCTGGAATTTCTTTATTTTCTGTAATTAGTGCTTTTGCTCCAATAAGACAGTTTTTTCCAATTTTAGCATTATTAAGAATCACTGCACCGATTCCGATTAAACTATTGTCACCTATCATACAGCCGTGAAGCATAACCATATGTCCAACAGTAACATTCCTTCCAACTTTTAATGGATAACCAGGATCTGTGTGTAAAACGCTCCCATCTTGAATGTTAGAACCTTCTCCAATATGAATATTTTCTAAATCACCTCTTAAAGTAGCATTAAACCAGATACTAGAATTTTTTTCTAAGGTAACATCGCCTATAATAGTTGCATTAGGCGCTACCCAATTTTCGCCAGAGTTTTTTGGTTTTTTATCTTTTAAATCGTAAAACATAATTTATATATTATTACATTATGCCCATACAAACTCCAATATGTGATTTTGGTCAAAAAGCTTATGACTTTAAGCTTAAATCAACAGAAGGTACGATACTTTCATTAACAGATATTAAAGGTGAAAAGGGAACATTAATCATGTTTATCTGTAATCACTGTCCGTATGTTAAAGCTGTAACAAAAGACATTGTTGAAGATTGTAAAAAATTAAAAGATATCGGTATCAACTCAGTAGCTATTTGCGCTAATGACGCAAAAAATTATCCTGAAGATTCATTTGAAAATATGATTGAGTTTTCAAAAAAAAATCAATTTGGTTTCCCCTATTTAGTTGATGAAACTCAAGAAATCGCGAAAACTTATAATGCGGTATGCACTCCAGATTTTTTTGGATATAACAAAGATTTAGAGCTTCAATATAGAGGAAGAGTAAGAGAACTAAAAAAATTAATTCCAGTAAGAGATGGAGATAGTGATCTTTTGAAAGCTATGAAACGAATAGCTGAAACTAACAAAGGGCCAGAAAATCAAATTCCTAGTGCAGGATGTAGTATCAAGTGGAAGACTAATTAATGTATCTTATTGTAACAAGGGCATTTCCTCCTGAATTAGGTGGAATGCAAAGTTTGATGTGGGGTTTATCCGGTGAAATGTCAAAAAATTTTATGATTAAAGTTTTTGCAGATTATCATGAAAATCATAAAGATTTTGATGAACAGGCAAGTTTTTCAATTGAAAGAGTTGGTGGAATAAAATTTCTAAGGAAAATAAGAAAAGCTCAATTAATAAATACATTTCTAAAAGAAAATAAGGTTGAGGGCATTATCGCTGATCACTGGAAAAGTTTAGAATTAATTAAAACTGAAAAAAAAAAGTATTGCTTAATTCATGGTAAGGAAATCAACCATCCATCAGGAAGTTCATTAAACAAAAGAGTTATAAAAGTTCTTAATAATGTAGAGAGAGTAATAGCGAATTCTGAATACACAAAAAATTTAGCAATAAATAATGGTGTAGAACAAGATAAAGTTATAGTTATAAATCCCGGATCTGATCCAGTTAAAGAATTAAATAAAAAATCTCTGGAGAAGGTTGAAAGTTTATTAAAAGTAAAAACGCCAAGACTAATTACTGTTTCTAGATTTGATAAAAGAAAAAATCATGAAAAGATAATTATGGCACTAAAAAATTTAAAACAGTTATACCCTGATATTGTTTATATTTGTATTGGTTATGGCGACGAAGAGGAAAATATAAAAAAATTAGTTGAAGAATTAGATCTAACTTCACAAGTAATGTTCTTTAAAGACATAAGTGCTGATTTAAAAAATGCGTTAGTGGCTAAATCTAATATCTTTGTCATGCCATCTATAATACATAAAACTTCTGTAGAAGGTTTTGGAATAGCTTATGTCGAAGCTGCTCAGTATGGAATTCCTTCACTTGGAGGAAAAGATGGTGGAGCATCAGATGCAATAAATCATGATAAAACTGGATTAATTTGTGATGGAAATAACTTAGATGATATCTATTCATCATTAAATTCCATGATAGAAAATAAAAAATATTTAGAATTTGGTAAAAAAGCCAAAGAATATGTTTCAAAGTTTACATGGGAAAAAACATTAGAGAAATACAAAAAAATTCTTAATTAAGATCTCATTTTTGTAATTGTTTTATAAATATGCCAAAGAACAATTAAAATTGTTGTTACTAATATACAAACTGTAAGAGTTCTATCCCATAAGAATTCCCAAGATCCATTACTTAAAAGCAAAGACCTTCTTAAATTTTCTTCCATTAACCCACCAAGAACGAATGCTAATATTAATGGAGGCATTGGAAAATCATAAAGCCTTAAAAAAGTTGCAACAACTGCAATTCCAATCATTAAATAAATATCAAAATTATTAAATGACATTACATAAATTCCAGTAATTGAAAAAAATAAAATTAAAGGAATTAAATAATTTTTTGGTACTGCAAGTATTCGGGCAATATATGGAATTAATGGTAAGTTTAATATCAATAAGACAACCATTCCTATATACATTGACATTATTACTGACCAAAAAATTTCGGGGTTGGTCATATAAAGTCTTGGACCTGGTTGAATTCCAAAGCCTAAAAGAGCACCTAACATAACCGCTGTAGTTCCACTTCCTGGTATACCTAAAGTTAACATTGGAACAAAAGAGCCAGAACAAGCTGCATTATTTGCTGTTTCAGGAGCAGATAGTCCATTCACGCTACCTTTTCCAAATTTTTCTTTTTCCTCATCTTTAACTAAATTTCTTTCCATCCCGTAAGCTAAAAATGATGCAATTGTTGCTCCAGCACCAGGTAATACCCCAATTAAAAAACCTATAACTGAGGATCTTGGAATAGTTTTATACATCTTTCCACGTTCCTCTTTATTTATTCTAATTGATCCTAATTCAGTTAGTGAAACCTGTTTAGCAGCTGCTGTTGGGTCATTTCTTTTTAAAATAATGGTTAAAGCTTCACTCATTGCAAATGTAGCCATCACTACAAGAACAAAACTTATTCCATCAGTTAAATTCATGTTATTAAATGTAAATCTTGTAATATCAGATAAAGAATCTTGCCCAACTGATGCTAACATTAAACCAAGCACAACCATCATCATTGCTTTTAAAAACTGACCTTTTGAGGAAAAAGCTGCAATAGCAGTTAAACCTAAAATCATTAAAGCAAAATAATCTGGAGACCTAAATGATAAACTTACTTTAGATAAACTTGGTGCCATGAATAATAAATATATTGCAGACAAAGTTCCTCCAGCAAATGAACTCCATGCTGCAATAGCTAAAGCTTTTCCAGCTTTACCCTGTTGAGCCATTGGATATCCATCGAATGAAGTTGCTACTGTTCCTGGAACACCAGGAGCATTTAGTAAAATTGAAGATGTTGAACCTCCAAAAACTGCTCCATAATAAACACCAGCCATTAAAATCAATCCTGTTGCTGGATCAAAACCATATGTAATTGGGATCATTAAAGCTATTGCAGTCATTGGACCAAGTCCGGGTAGCATTCCAATGATCGTTCCAAAGAAACAACCAATCATCACCATAAAAATATTTTGAAATGTAAGAGCAGTAGTTAGACCAATGAGTATTCCTTCAATCATCCCATCACTCCTATTGATTGTAAAAATGGATCTCTTAAGTAAATTTCAAGTATTCCGTGTAGAAGGTACATAAATGCTGCAACAAATGGAAAAGATAGTAAAAACATAAGTATCCATCTTCTCTCACCTAGAAAATAATAAGATACAAATAGGAATAATGATGTTGTTAAAAAATAGCCAACTTTTAAAATTGTTGCTCCATAGATAATTGCAATTACAATTAATAAAGCAGTTTTTTTATATTCTAAAGTTTTGTGTTCTACTTTAATTGTATCAGGATCTGGTAAAATTAACTTTAAACCAGAAAAAAATAAACCTACATAACCTAAATAAATTGGAAATGTTCTTGCATTAAAAGGTGCATTTTCATCAAATGCAAAAACTTGTATTTGATATGCTGTATATAAATAAAATGCAGAAAAAATAAAAAAGAGCAGTGATATAACTTTTGTTGTATTTATATTCACTGCTCTTTAAATTAATTAATCCGTTGGATTAAATTACCCCTAGTTTTTTCATTAGAGCTGTCATTTCTTTGGTTTGGTTTTGTAAAAACTTAACAAACTTTTTGTCTGGGTTGTAAATATTTACCCAAGCATTTCTTGCTCTTACAGATTCCCATTCAGGAGTTTTTTGAACATCGCCTAGCATTTTTGCAATAGCTTTCTTATCTTTACTGCTCATGCCTGGAGGACCAAAAAATCCTCTCCAGTTAACGAATTGTACATCGTATCCTTGTTCTTTAAGTGTTGGTGCATCTGGTGCATCACTTACTCTTGAAGGTGCAGTGATACCAATAATTCTTACTTGATCTCTTGCGCCCATAAGTTCACCTAAACCTGTAGAAATAATTTGAGTTTCTCCAGATAAAAGTCCAGCTAATGCTTTTCCACCTGCATCATAAGGAATGTAAGCTACATCGTTTGGATTTGCTCCAGCAGCTTGAAATGCTAAAGCACCAATCAAATGGTCCATACTTCCTCTAACAGAACCACCAGCCATTTTAATTGAGCTAGGGTTTGCTTTATATGCCTTCACCACATCATCAAAGTTTTTGTAAGGTGAGTTTTTAGCAACTGCAATTGCCCCATAGTCACCAATTACTCCAGCAATTGGTACAACATCTTTATAAGATAAAGTTCCACTGCCACTTACGTAACCTTTGTGTCTTGTAATTGATCTTAAAACCAATGGTGTTGATTGTACTAAAATAGTATTTTCTGGCTTAGTATTGATCATGTAAGCGAGTGCTTTACCACCACCACCACCTGACATGTTTTCAAACGATGCACTTTTTAAGAATCCAGCTTTTGTTAAAGCCTCTCCAGTACCTCTAGCGGTTCCATCCCAACCACCACCAGCACCACCACCAATTACAAAATGAATTTTATCAATTGCAATTGAACTAGTTGTTGTTGCTGAAAGTAAAAGAACTGCTGAGAATAAAACTGAAAAAAAAGATTTAATTAGTTTCATTATTTCCTCTCGTTGTTATAGTTAATAGCTAGATTAAACATATTTTTAATGAAGTAGTCAACAACCTTTAATAGAACATATGCAACAAGCAATTCCCTTTAGCCGAGAAAATTTTAAAGATCTTTTTTCTAAAAAATTTTTGATAGTCATCATTATATCTATTCCAAGTGCAATTATTGCTGATTTTTTTAACGTTCCTCTTGCATGGATGATTGGTCCAATGATTGCTGTTTCTGTAGCTGCCTTAAATGGACTTAAGATTTTTATGCCTAGACTTGCTCTAAGTTCAATTTTAATTGTGTTAGGGCTTCATATTGGAAATTACATAGATCAAAATCTTTTAAATCAAATGGTAAATTGGATTTGGACAACTATTATAATGTTTGGTTATATTATTATTAGCATATTGATTGTTTCAAAATACTTACAAAAATTTTCTGGTTATAAACAAAAAACTTCAATTTTTTCAGCAGCACCTGGAGCTTTAGGTCCTTTATTGATATTGGCTGAATATGAAAAATCTGATTTATCTCAAGTTGCAACTGCTCATCTTATTAGATTAATTATTATAATAACTCTTTTTCCTTTTATTATTGTCAGTCTTTCAGACGCAGACATCCTAGAAATTAATAAATTTGATTACATGGCTCAAAATCACTGGGATCTAGTTATTTTAATCATAGCTTCAATAGTTTTTATTTTCTTTTTTGATAAAGCAAAAATACCAGCTGCATTACTTTCTGGAACTCTTGTAGCAAGTGGTCTTTTACAAATTTTTGATATTGCATCGTATAAATTGCCTGATGCATCAATTAATTTTTGTTTGCTAATATTAGGAGCTTCTGTTGGATGCAGATTTGCTAACAAAACAGTAAAGGAAGTAGCAAACAATTCATTCCACGGTTTAGTAGCTACAATATTATTGGTTCTATTGGGTTTAGTTGCTGCTTTTATTGCAACTTTTTTGGTAGAAAATAATTTTTTAACTTTGATTTTATCTTTTTGTCCTGGTGGAATTTATGAAGTAGCTGTAATTGCTATTGCTTTTGATTTAGAGCCAGACTTTGTAGCTTTTCATCATATAATAAGATTATTGTTTATACTTTTTATTGTTCCAGTAGCAATACGATTGATTGAAAAAACTAAGTTAAAGAATTAATTAATCTTTCAAAAACTTTTTCAGCACTTAAATTATTTAAATCACTTACCTCTATTGCCTTAAAATTTTCTCTTTCAATACTGACTTTGTTAGCTGTTGTATGTTTGCCAAATAAAGTTAATCCTTTAGCCCCCACATGAGCTGCTATATGAGCAGGTCCAGTGTCATTTGCAACAATAAATGAACTATCTTGTATAACTTTAGTTAATTGAGAAATATCTAAAGCTTTTCCATTATCTAATATACTGATTGCATTAATTTTTTTTGCTTCGTTGATCTCATTAGGGCCTGGCGCTGTAATAATTTTATATTCTTCTCCAAACTTATTAACAAAAATTTTAATTAACTTATTATAATACGGCCATTTCTTTATAGATAAATGAGGTGAACAAAAAGGAAATAATAAAATATATTTTTTTAAATTATATTTGCTTTTAATTTCATTTATGTCAGATGCAGCCCAACTAAAATCCGGTTTTAAAGTATTAAGAGTTTTTAATCCAGAAGATTTTAATTGATGATCAAATCTTTCTAAAACGGAGTTTTTATCAAATTCTCTTTTATTGTTTTCTTTTGGAAGAGTTGTTTTTGAAGATGACCAAACTTCGGTTGATGCTTTTGGAAATAAAATATTTTTATAAAATGATGTCCTAGATGAATTTTGAAGATCAAAAACTTTCGAAAATGAATATTTCTTAACTTCTCGCATCAAAAGATATAGGTAAATTAAATTATATTTTGGTAATCTTTTGTCTAAAATAACGTCATGAATAAAAGGATTCTTCTTAAATAATTCAATGTATGGTTTTGTTGTAAGTAAATAAATCTGATCATTTTGATGATTGTCAGATATGTCTTGAATTGCCCCACTAGCTTGGGCTATATCTCCTAATGAACCATGTTTTATAATTAATATGTTAGACATAATAATAACATGATAACACAGTATTTAATTTTATGAATAAGATTTTGGCAGAAGTGTCGATTGGTGAACTTTTAGATAAAATTTCAATTTTAGAAATTAAACAGGAAAAAATTAAAGATCCAGAAAAATTAAAATTTATATTAAACGAACACTTAATTTTAAAAAATCAGCTTAAAAAAAACGTAAAAATTGATGATAAACTTAATGACCTATTTGATTCATTAAAGAAAATTAATGCAAAACTTTGGGTTATTGAAGACGACAAAAGACAATGTGAGAAAGAAAAAAACTTTGGTGAAAAATTTGTTCAACTATCTAGGGATGTTCATTTTTTTAACGATGATAGAGCTAAAATTAAATTAGAAATAAATATTCATACAGGTTCTTTAATTAAGGAGATTAAAGAATACACTTCTTATTAATGAGTAGAAATGAATTACTAATTAATGTTTCGGATAACAAAAAGTGTCCGATATGTAAAAGTTTAAACTTGAAAATAATTGATAAGATTGAATCAAATATAAATGATTTTCATAATTTTTTTAATTTAGTTTTATGTAAAACATGTAAACACAGATTTATATCAAAATTTCCTAATGAAAAATATTTAAATGAACTTTACAGAAATAATTCTAATTATGTTATTGGTCAATACGAAGAGAGGAAATTAAGGAAACAAGAGTTCATAGACAAAGGATTTACTCAAGTTCTACCTGATAATAATCATTGGGTGTTAAAATTTATAAATCTTAAAAAAAAGGGTACTTATTTTGAAATCGGCCCAGGATTATGTAATTTATATAAAGTATTTGTTGAAAAAGAATGGATTTGTGAGGCTTTAGAGTTGCAAGAGTGGATTAAAGGTCCAGGTATTGTTCATAAATTTGATCTAATCAAAAAAGATAAAAAGGACCTAATAGTCATGTTAGATGTATTAGAACATACAGTTGATCCAATTTTACTTGTAAATAAATTAAGTACTTATCAAACTAAAGAGGGTTTATTGTTTCTTACTTTCCCAAATGGAGAGTCTTTTAAATCAAAAATTCTAGGTTCAAAATGGCCAATGGTTCATCCACTTTCTCACCTTCATTTTTTTTCAAAAAAATCTATAAAAATAGTTTTAGAACAAAATGGCTATAAAGATATTGTTATACAACCTTTTTCTTATGTTGAAGTATATAGACTTTTAAGAAATGTCCCAAAACTTGTCATCAAATGTTTTTTAGATATATTTTCTCTAAAATTTAAAAGTTTAATTAACAGAATCTCTGAATTTATTTTAAATATTTTAGATCTTTTAAATGGAGATCAAATGAAGGTCGTAGCTAAAAAGATTAAATAATTTAATTATAATTATATTTTTTTTCTAAAAACTTTATAGTATTATGAATGATAAATGTCATAAATAAATATATTCCACCTGCAACAACAAAGACTTCGACAGGTTTAAATGTAGTTGAAATAATATATTTTGCTACCCCTGTAAGGTCCATTAAAGTGACTGTGCTAGCTAAGGATGTTCCTTTCATCATCAATATAATTTCATTCCCATATGCTGGTAAAGACTGTCTGATCGCTATAGGTATTTGAATTTTATAAAAAATTATTTTATTTGGTATACCTAGACTTTTTCCGGCCTCTATAATCCCTGGTTTTATTGTTTGAAATGCAGATCTCAAAATTTCAGAAGTATAAGCACCAGTGTTTAAAGCAAAAGCTATAATTGCACACCAGTAAGGTTCTTTTAATACAACCCATAGAACCGTTGATCTTAAGTACTCAATCTGACCTAGACCAAAATATATAATAAATATTTGGACTAATAATGGTGTGCCTCTAAAAATATAAGAATATACGTAAGCAAATTTATTTATAAAAACATTTTTATTTAGTCTTAAAATTGCAAACAATAATCCAATAAATAATCCTATGATTAGAGAGGCTGATAAGAGTTTTAAAGTTACAACAGTGGCATTTAAAAGCTTAGGAAAACTATTTATCATTAATTCTAAATCCATTAATAGCCCCTGCTATATTTAACTTCTAATTTATTAATTAATTTCATACTTAAAAAAGTTAAAGATAAGTATAAAACTGCAGCAAAAGAATAGAAAAACAATGGATCTCTTGTAGAGCCAGCAGCTATATAAGATTGTCTCATGATTTCAACTAAACCAGTTACTGAAATTAAAGAAGTATCTTTAAGTGTAATTTGCCAGACGTTACTTAGATTTGGTATGGCAAGTCTTAATGTTTGTGGCAAAATAATCTTAAAAAACTGTCCAAATTTACTTAGCCCTAAAACTTTTGAAGCTTCAAATTGGCCTTGGTCTATAGATTGTATTGCACCTCTAAATACCTCTGTTGAATAAGCACCTGATATAATTCCAATTGCAAAAGCGCCTGTTATAAATGCGTTTATCTCAATATATTCATTATAACCAAAAATTGAAGCTACATACATAACTGCACCAGTACCACCAAAAAAGAAAAGATAAATAACCAATAGCTCTGGAACTCCTCTAATTATAGTTGTGTAAGTATTTGCTACAAAATTTAGAAACTTATTTTTCGATAATTTTAAAGGGGTAAAAATTAATGCAAATAGAAAACCAATTAACATTGCTGTTATTGAAACAGCTATTGTCATTAGGGTTGCATAAAATAACTCGTCACCCCAACCAGTATCTCCAAATGCTAGAAGTTCCATACAGATTGGCGACTATACATTATAGTCGCCAAATCTAAAATTTAATTACATAGAAGCGTCGAAGCCGAACCATTTAGTAGCAATTCTACTAATGTCTCCGTTTTTTCTTGCTTTATCGATTGCTTTGTTAAATGCACTTAAAAGTTCAGTATCGTCTTTTCTAATACCAACTCCAACACCATTACCAAAAGCTCCACCTGAAAAAGTAGGACCAGTTAAAACGACTGGCTTACCAGATTTTTCTGCATAATCACTAAAAGCCACAGCAGCTGCTAATGCTGCATCACATCTTCCTGATGCTAAATCCAAATTAACTTCATCCTGTGTTTTATAAGTTCTTACATTTACTTTTCCTACATCACCTGAATCTAAGAAGTTTTGGTGAATGGTTGCAGTTTGTACACAAACTGTTTTACCAGCCAATGCTGTTGTAAGTGTCTTTAATGCTTTTTTCGCATCAGAATTAGGCTTAGTTAAATTAATACCAGCCGGAGTTGCTAAACCCTCAAGACTAGAGCCTTTCATAACTGCTAGTGAAGCAACCTCGTCAGCATAACCTTGAGAGAAGCTAATAGCTTTTTGTCTCTCAGCTGTAATCGACATTCCTGCCATGATCGCATCAAATTTTCTCATAATTAATGCTGGTATCATCCCATCCCAATCTTGCTCTACGATCGTACACTGTTTACCCATGTATCTACAAAGCGACCAAGCTAATTCTACTTCAAAACCTATTAACTTACCTGCTTCATTTTTAGAATTCCACGGGGGGTAGGCACCTTCAGTACCAATTCTTATTTTGTCAGCATTAGCATTTCCTATCACTAACAAAGAAAGTAAAACTGAAAAAATAGTTTTTTTAAATATATTCATTATAATCTCCTTTAATAAAAAAATAGTATTTCACAATTTCATTATATAAAAAAGAAAAAATTAATGATTTATTGAAGATGAAAAATTCCAAGAACAGTCAAAACTAGGTACGTAAACCCTAGATAATTTAGTATTTCCAAAGTGATGGTTAAATACATTGAGCCAATTTTCAACTTGATGGGGTTTTTTATCTTGGCTGCCAACTTGAGCGGTAATTACGCCTTTAGGTTTGAGTATTCTTACTAAAGAATCCATATTTTTAGCAGCTAGGTCTATACAAAACTGGTCATCATTTAAATCGACAAAAATGTGGTCATATGTATCCTCATTAACCGACTTTATACTTTCAAAAGCATCGCCCCATACACATTTTACTGAATTTTTCTCTGTAGATTTTTTTCCTATATCACCAAGATGTTTATTACAAACTTCTACAACTTCTGGATCTAATTCATACCAATCTATAAAATTAAACTTTTTTGAAATACATTCTCTTGCAACACCACCATCACCACCACCAATTATTGCTGCTCTTTCATTTTTTTTATTTAATTTTAAGCCAGATCCTACAAAAGTTGAGCTGTACAAGTGTTCATCTGAAGCTGCAACTTGTATTTCGCCATCAATAAATAGAGATTTTCCAAATTGTTCTAATTCTAAAATTTCAATATGTTGACCAACTTTTGATTTAAAATCTTCTAGAACTTCATTGACAACGTAAGATTTTTGTAATCCAGGTGAACTATAGATATCGTGGTAGAGAGATCGAGTGTCTCTATTAAATTCTTTTTTTACAATTCTTTTATGTTTAAATTCTTTTTTTACAATATCAATTGCTACTGATGGGCTTATTTTTCCACAGGTAAAAAAATCAAAACTAATAATTCCATTTTCTGGAAATGTGTGAAAACTAATATGACTTTCGGCCAATAACGCTAAAATAGTAAAACCTTGAGGTTCGAATTTATATTTTGAAATATTCAAAATAGTAACATTGGCTGCTTTAGCTATTTTATGTATAACTTTTTCAAAAATTGAAGGATCGTACTCTTTTGTAGTACCGATAATATCTAAAGTAATATGCTCCCCAACTTTAATCATCTTACCCTTTTTTATAATTTTTAGCCTTATCTAAAATTTTTTTCATTTCTTCAAATGAAAGAATCCTAGGTTGTCCTAATTTTAAAGCAATAGTGTATTGATGACAAATATTTTCTATCTCTTGTGCTAGTTCAAATGCATCATCAAGATTTTTTCCAAAAGCAACCTGCCCGTGATTAGACATTAAACAAGCAGTTCTATTTTCTAGAGCTTTAATAATATTTTTAGATAATTCTTCTGTTCCAAAAGTAGCGTATTCAGCACATTTAATGTCATCTCCTCCTGCAAGAGCAACCATGTAATGAAAAGGTGGAATAGGTTTTCCGTGTGAAGATACAGCTGTTGCGTGTAGAGAATGAGCATGAACAATAGCATGTGCTTCTTTTTTATTTGCATAAATATCTCGATGAAATCTCCATTCAGATGAAGGTTTGTTCGTGGAGTTTTTTTCTTCTTCTTCATTTAAACCCATAAAAACAATATCCTCTGGTTTTAAAGTTTCATATTTTTTTCCTGATGGAGTAATTAAGTATCCTTCTATACCATCTTCTATTCCTCTTAATGATATATTGCCTGACCTAAGAGGTGAAAGATTTGTTGAATTTAATTTTAACGAATATTCAATTATCTGATTTCTTTGATCTAAATTCATTATTTAAATAATTCTTTAAGTCCTTTTTCTGATGCCTCACATACGCCTTTTTCAGTTATCAAACCTGTAACATATTTGGCAGGTGTAACATCAAAAGCTAAATTCATAGCTTTACTTTTTTTTGGATAAATTAGTATTTTTTTTATATCTCCTTTTTCATCTAAACCTTCAATATGAGATAATTCATCTGAATTTCTCTCTTCGATTGGAATATCCTTATGATTTTTAATATTCCAATCAATAGTTGAACTTGGCAGCGCAACATAAAAAGGAACTTTGTTATCATGAGCTACTAGTGCTTTTAAGTAAGTTCCAACTTTATTACAAACATCTCCATTAGATAAAGTTCTATCTGTACCAACAATACACATATCAACTTCACCTCTTTGCATTAAAATACCACCAGTATTATCTGCAATAATTGTATTTTTAATTCCTTCTTCATTTAATTCATATGAAGTTAAATTAGCTCCTTGGTTTCTTGGTCTCGTTTCATCAGCCCAAACATGAACTGGTATACCTTTTTTATGAGCATGATAAATTGGAGAAGTTGCTGTCCCCCAATTTATTGTTGCAAGCCAACCTGCGTTACAATGGGTTAAAATATTAACCGTATCTTTTTTTTTATCATAAATTTCCTCAATAATTTTAAGACCGTTTAAACCTATATTTTCACAAAATCTTATATCTTCTTCACAAATTTCATTTGCCTCATTGAGAGCAATTTCTAAAATTTTATCACTATTAACGCCCGATAATTTATTCATCATTCTATCAACAGCCCACTTAAGATTAATTGCAGTTGGTCTTGAATTAATCAAGTCTTCTGATGATTTCTTTAAAAATGACTGATCGTTATTTTCAATAATTGCCAAAACCAATCCATAAGCTGCTGTAGCCCCTATTAAAGGTGCGCCTCTCACCTCCATTACTTTAATGGCGTTTATCGCATCATTTACTGTTCTTAAATCCTTTATAATAAATTGGTGTGGAAGTTTTGTTTGGTCAATAATCTTTACAACATTATTTTCAAACCAAATTGTACGATATTCTTTTCCTTCTATTTTCATTTCAATCGTGAGGCAATATATTCGAGAATTTCTGGATTATAATACTGAAAGCAAAGTCCCTGACTCATTTCATGACCGGCATTTTTTCTTTCAGAAACTTTTTCTTCCCAGTCATTTCCTTTCATGACACAGTTTTTTCCATTTATTTTAAAATCCTCTGAAATAACAATTCTTTTAACACCTGGAACTTCTTCTAACCAATCAGATAACAGACCCTCATACTTATCTTTTGGATGTGTAAAAGCAAGAACAGGTATATTGTTTAATTTTTTTATGTTATCAATCTGTCTTTGTCTTAGCTCAGCACCCCCTGGATATTTTTTTGCAAATTTTGCTAGTGCCTCCTCAGAACCAACTTTTTTCGCCTTATATTTTGAGGAGAGTTTACCATAACAAGCTTGCATATATGATATGCCTCCACCCACTTTTTTAGGATGAGCGGCCAATAACATTAAAGTTAATAGACCTCCACAAGAGTGGCCTGATACAATAATCTGTTTTCTAGGCACACCTATTTTTACAAATTTATCCACTAATTCTAAATTTTTTTCAATTCTTTTATCTAATTTATGTATACCTTCATAAGGTTCTTTAAACTTCCAGTATTTTTTCGGTGACATGTCTCCAGCTAAATCGTTAGTACAAAAATTATAAACCATAATTTTTTTACCATTTATTTCCAAATCTACCAGTGAAGCTTGATTTCTTATTTGACTAACCCAAATGCATTCATTCTTTATTGCTTTATCATTTTTATTTTGCCCATGATTATAAATAATTATAATTTTATTTTTTGGGTCTTCAATAATCATGCTCTCATTTACCGAGGCGGATTTAGTAATAAAGCCACTTTTTAAAATTTTTCCATTTGCATAACCTGTATTTGAAATTGCTAAAAATATTAAAATTAATAATAATTTTTTCATTTCTTTAATGCCCTTCCAGCCACAGTTTTTAATTTTTCTATAGTTTTTTTTGTTCTTTTTTCAGGTGCAGTAATAATAGCAACATCTAAACAATTATTTGTTGGATCTTTAGGATCAATATGATTTTCAAAATTATCTATTAAATTTTTAATCATATTTTTAGCTTTTTCAGCATTACTTAATAAAATTTTTATTACCTGTTGAACATCAACATTTTCGTGATCAGGATGCCAACAATCATAATCTGTTACCATCGAAACAGAAGCATATCTTATTTCAGCTTCGCGTGCTAATTTTGCTTCAGGCATATTTGTCATTCCAATAACATCAGCTTTCCATGATCTGTATAAATTTGATTCTGCTAATGTTGAAAATTGAGGTCCTTCCATAACAACATATGTTCCATTTCTTTGATACTCAATTTTTTCTTTTTTAATAGCCTCTTCACACGCATTCATTAAGCCACTAGATGTCGGATGGGCCATTGAAACATGTGCTACAATTTCTTCATCAAAAAAGGTTTTTTCTCTTGCAAAAGTTCTGTCAATAAACTGATTTACAATCACAAATTTTCCAGGCGGCAGATCTTCCTTTAAGGATCCTACTGCTGAAACCGAGACTATATCAGTAACTCCTAATTGTTTGAGTGCATCGATATTTGCCCTAAAATTAATTTTTGTTGGAGAAATGAAATGCCCCCTACCATGTCTAGGTAAAAAATATACCTCTTTATGTTTATAATTAGTTTTTAGTATTTGATCAGAAGGATTTCCCCAAGGAGTATCGATATCTAATAATTCTCTATTTTTGAATTCCTCAACATCATAAAGCCCACTACCGCCTATTATTGCTAATTTATTTATTGTCATGTCTAAAAATTAACTTATTTATACTTTTATAAATAACAATTATGAATTTAAAAGACTTTATTAGATCGATTCCAGATTATCCAAAAAAAGGTATATTATTTAGAGATATTACTACACTTATCAAAGATGAAAATGCATTTACAGAAACTATAAATCAAATTGTAAGTAGATCAAAGGGAATTAAATTTGAAAAAATTGCAGCTATTGAGTCAAGAGGCTTTGTTTTTGCCTCAGCTGTTTCATTTATTTTAAAGAAACCTTTTATAATGCTTAGAAAAAAAAATAAGTTACCTTCAGATGTTCATTCGGTAAATTTTGAGTTGGAGTATGGAACGGCAACTATCGAAATTCATAAAGATTCAATAAATAAAAAAGAAAATGTTTTAATAATTGATGATTTAATTGCTACAGGTGGGACGGCAGAAGCTGCTGCTAAATTAGTAGAAATTTCTGGTGGTGAAGTTGCTGGATTCATTTTTGTAATTAACCTTTTTGATCTAAATGGTTCAGAAAATTTAATTAAAAAAGGTTATAAAGTTGAAAATTTAATTGAGTTTCCGGGCCATTAATAATTGAAATGAAAAAGATAATTGTTACAGGAGGACTGGGTTTTATAGGAAGTAATCTTATAGATCTATTAATTAGTAAAAATTATTACGTAATTAATATTGATAAGGTAACCTATTCCTCAAATTTTTATAATGTCAAAGAATTTAAAAACTCAAAAAAATACAGATTTGTTAAATGTGACATTAAAAATAAAAAGCTAAAAAAAATTCTATTCAAATATAAACCAATTGGAGTTTTCAATCTTGCAGCTGAAACCCATGTTGATAGGTCTATAGATAAACCAAAGAATTTTATTCAAAGCAATATTGTAGGAACTTTTAATTTATTAGAATGTTTCAAAGAGTATTCGAAGAAAAATAATTCAAAATTGATACACATTTCCACTGACGAAGTTTATGGTGATATTTTAGCCGGACGATCATCAGAAAATTATCCTTATAAACCAAGTTCCCCTTATGCTGCTAGTAAGGCTGCATCTGATCATTTAGTAAATTCGTATATTAGAACTTATAAAATTCCTGCAATTGTCACTAATTGTTCGAATAATTATGGTCCCAAACAACATCCAGAAAAGCTAATTCCTAAGCTTATTTACAACATTATGAATAACAAACCTTTACCAATTTATGGAAAAGGTAAAAATTCTAGAGAATGGATATATGTAAAAGATCACTGTGAAGCATTGATAAAAGTTTTAATAAAAGGAGCGATTGGTGAATTTTATAACATTGGTTCAAATAAAAATTTGACTAATTTACAGGTATCCCGCGAACTAATAAAAATCTCAAAAAGTATAAAAGAATTAAATAACAAAGTTAAAATTTTGTTTGTAAAAGACAGACCTGGCCATGATTTTAGGTATGCTATTAATAGTAACAAAATAAGGAAAAAATTAAAGTGGTATCCTAAAACAAATTTTAGACAAGGAATTAAATTAACATTTGAGTGGTACAATAAAAATAAAAAATATTATAATTCATTGTCACAAAAAGATATTATAAAAAGATTAGGTAAAGGATGATTAAAAAGGGAATTATTTTAGCTGGTGGAAAAGGAACTCGAATGAGTCCTTTAACAAAGGCAGTAAATAAACAATTATTGCCAATTTATGACAAACCTTTGATATTTTATCCCTTATCTATTCTAATGTTAGCAAATATAAAAGACATATTAATAATTGTAAATAAAGGACAATTAAATCAATACCAAAAAATTTTGCCTAATGGCAAAAATTTAGGAATAAAAATTTCATATATAGAACAAAGTAAACCAAGAGGTCTACCTGATGCATTCGTAATCGGAGAAAAATTTATTGGTAAGTCTAATGTTTCAATGATTTTAGGAGATAATTTTTTTTATGGACAAAATTTAACAGGTCAACTTTTAGAAAATACAAAACTTAAAAAAGGGGCAAGAGTTGTTTTGCATAAAGTTACAAAACCTGAGCTTTTTGGGGTAGCAAAAATAGATAAAAATAATAAAATTATTTCTATTGAAGAAAAGCCTAAAAAATATTTATCTGATTTAGCTATTACAGGTTTATATTTCTTTGATAATGATGTTGTAAAATACGCCAAAAAATTAAAACCTTCCAAAAGAGGTGAAGTTGAAATTGTAGATCTGTTAAATTTTTATAAAAAGAAAAAACAATTAACTGCAGGTTTAATAGGTAGGGGTGGTGCTTGGCTAGATACCGGTTCTATTGATGATTTTTATAAAACCTCATCATTTGTTTCAGCAATTGAGAATAGACAAGGATTTAAAATTGCTTGTTTAGAGGAGATTTCATTAAATAAAAAGTGGATAACGAAAAAAAATATTAATGATTCTATTAAATTTTATGGAAACTGTGAATATTCAAATTACCTTAAGAAACTGATTAGTTAATATTATTGGAATAGGGAAAATGAAAAAAAGAAAAATTTCTTGTAAAATATGTGGTGAAAACAACAGTACAGTAGTTACGAAAAATAATTTTTTTTTGAGAATCGACTCTTCAGATAAAAAGTTAATTAATTATGACAACCTAGTTTGTGATAATTGTGGAACAATCTATCATCACCCTGACATAGATAAAAAAAAATTAATTAATCATTACCAAACAGCTTATAGAAAAACGGGTTCAGCAATTTATCTTAAAAATAGAACTATTGATTTACCCTTAAGATTTGACTGGACTTCGGTTAGTTTTCATAGATTTCATGCTTTTTATGAAATTTTATTAAAAAATAAAAATAATTTTAATTTTAAAAAAAAAAATAAAATTTTAGATTATGGGTGTTACCAAGGAGCTTTTTTATTTGCATGCAAAAAAATTTTGAATTTTAGAACTATTGGTACAGATTATAATAAAGAGGGTTTAAAAATGGCAAAATCTTTTTTTTTAGTAGATGAAGTTTTTGAAACTTTTAATAATTTTTATAAAAAAAAAATAAATGCTGATATAATTACGTTATTACATGTTTTTGAACATTTGATGGATCCAGTTGATTTTTTACGTAAAATTAAAAAAAATGTTTTAAAAAACAATGGTCTATTATATTTAGAAATACCAAACCCTTATTCTAATCCATTAAATGATCCTACCCACTTATTTCTATATTCTAAGGATACGATTGAGTATATTTTAAAAAGTTGCAATTATAAAATAATCACTTTGGAGCAAAGAGGTCTATATCAACAAGGAAGTTTATTAAGAAATAACAAAAATTTAAATTTACATATTTTGGCAAAATCAATTAATAAAAAAGATATTTTTTTTCCAAAAGTTTTGGTTGGAAAAAAAGTTTATTTAAATTTGAAAAAAGAAAGAAATAATGTCGGTTTAAAGTTGGTCTTGTTTAGATTTAAAACTCTTATTAATATGTTTTTTCATACTTCATATACCTTTCTATTTATGATAATAAACTACATAAGTCCAAATTTTGCTGTTTATTTACATGAAAAAATAAAAAAAAATTTTAAGAGATGAATAACTTAAATTTAAATAATATACAAATTGTTGATCAATTTTTTAATCCATACCCATTAATTATTTATAAAAATTTTTTGGAAAAAAGTCAGTTAGATGCTCTTCAAAATTCTTTATCTAATGATAGTACTATTTTTGACAAAACAGTAATGGGAAACAGAAAAACTATTTTAAAAGGAACTAAAAACTTTAAGAATTTTATAATAAAAAATTCAATTGCTAATGATATTAACAATTTTTTTGAGAATAGCTTTGTTTTTAATTTTTTTTATAATAATTTAAATAATTTAAACAAAAAAAATGCTAAATATTTTGATTTTAAAAATAAAAACTTTAAATTTCTAAAAAATTTTATTAGCCGAAAAAATGATATTTCCTTTAAAATAAGGAATAGATCCTCTAAGATATTATCAAATCTTATTAATGACTGTAGAATTTATTGTGATTTTGACTTTTCTGTAGCAGGATCAGGTTATGAAAGGGAGCCCCATCACGATAAAGAAGGAAGAATCTTAAATTTTCTTTTATATATTAATAACTTTGATGGTAAAAAAGGAGGAAACTTCCAAATTTTTAAATACAAAGAAAACCCAAAAGAGTATCTTAGACAACCTTTACTTAACGATGTTGAGATGATTAAAAAGATTGAGCCTCAAAGAGGTTTTTTAGTTACTTTTTTATCTTCGCCAAATTCTTTACACGGTGTTGATACAATCTTACCAACAAATAATAAAAGGTACTTTTTTTATGGAAGCTATACTTCAATTAAAAAAATTGATTGGACCTATAAATAAACTATTTATAAACCTTTTCATTCACCCGACGTTTCAAATTTATTTTTGCTTTTAGCGTTTGTTGGTAGCGGGAAGTGGGATCGAACCACTGACCTCGGGCTTATGAGTCCCGCGCTCTAACCAACTGAGCTACCCCGCCTTATTATGAATTGATTTATAATAGTTTAATAATTTGATTCAATATTAATAATCATTTTAACAATAATTTTTATAGGAAATTCAATAAAATTAATTAAAGATTACTATTGCAAACAATATTAAGCCAGCAGAAACAGAAAAAGAAAAATATAATTTTTTTCTTTTTTCATTTTTTTGATTATTTTTAACTCTATTCAAAAGAACATTTATATTAGTACTTCTATGAAGATTTTGTGAGAGATCTTTACTTAAATATTTTGAAATGAGTTTTGCTTTTATGCTAATTCCACTATTTTTCATATTTTAATTTAATCACGTAAAAACAATTTTTGCAAATTTTTATATAGATAAAAAAATGGCTAAAGAAATCATCCCCAAAATTAATAGAGAAATAAAGATTAAGTTTTTTTTAAACTCTTTGTTCTGAGTTTTTTGTAGCTTAGACTTTAGAACATTGATATCTACTCTAGCGACTCCATCAGAGTCTTCCTTAGAGGACTTTTCAGCTAATCTCACATTATTAGCGGTCTGTATACTATTTTGACTATCTGTAAAGCCTTTGCTAACCATAAAAAAATGTTAAAACATATTTTATTTAGATAAACAATTATAATAAAGTTCAAAATGGGTCTATATATAGTTGACACATGTTCATTTTGAGTTTCAAATAATCTTTTATAAATATGAACCTTAGACAGATAGATTTTTCAAAAGTAGTAAATGACGATCAAGTCTATGATCACATGATGGCTAATTACGATCAATTAGGAAAAGATTGGATTAATCATCAATGGAGATGGATGAATGCAGTTTATCGAGCCTTCAAAGATCATTATAAATATTTGATTATTATTTCATTGGTTGAAAAAACTTTACAGTTTTATGATCAAATGAATATTAAACTAAGTTATGATCAATTTTATTCCAAAAATTTTCTTCAAATTGATAAATTCAGTATTTCTGAACTATGTGAAAAACTTCAGTTACCAAAGGAAACTATCAGAAGAAAAGTTTTAGAACTTGAAGCGTTGGGAGTTCTTAAGAGACAAAAAAAACAAATTATAATTGATCGTAGATCATTTAGTTTTATTAAACCTAAAAACCAAATGAAATATACATCCAGTTATATTGTTAAAATTTCAGAAATTCTTAATAAAGAAAAACTTTACTCCAAAAAACTTGAACCAAAAATAATTGAAAATGCTTTAAGGAAAAATTTTTCTATATGTTGGAGATGGTTTTACAGGATGCAAATTCCAATGATTATCGGCTACCACGAAATGTTTGAAGACTTAACAACATTTCACGTTTGGGGCACAGTTTGTATGAACCAAGCTTTTAATTATAGTTCAACTTTAGAAAAACAGAACAGTCAAAATAATGTTCACAATTATTTAGAATACCAAAAAGAATTATTTAAGGGTGACTACACAAAATTTAATGAGGAAGTAATAAAAGGTAATCGAGCTGTATCTAATGGCGTAAGTGCGATGTCAGTTTCTGACATGACCGGAATACCTAGAGCAACAGTTATTAGGAAATGTAAGTTTTTAATAAAAAATGATTACTTAAAATTAAATGAAAAAAAACAATATATTTTAACAGGTTTCAATGTTCAAAGAGTTCTTCCGTATCAAAAGTTAATTTTTAAAAATAAAGCTAAATTTATTAGAAAAGTTCTTAATCTTTTGACAATATCGTAAAAACCCCTTAATAAAATTTTTGATATAATATTTAATTATTGTTAATTTCTTTTTAGAAAGCATGGAAATAGTAACAAAGATTGCACCACTTATTCTCGCCCTAATAATGCTAGGTTTGGGCTTAGGTTTAAAAGTTGAAGATTTTACAAGAGTATTAAAGACACCAAAAGATTTTTTTATAGGTTTTCTTTCTCAATTAATTATTCTTCCATTGGTTGCTTATTTATTAATTATAATTTTAAAAACAAAGCCAGAAATAGCAATTGGAGTTATGATTATTGCTGCTGCACCGGGCGGAGTTACATCAAATATATTAACTAAATTTGCTAATGGAGATGTCGCTTTATCTATTACTTTAACAGCTATAATCAGTTTAATTTCTATTATTACAGTTCCTTTGATAATTTTTACATCTGCTGATTTATTTGGAATTACAAATATCTCTCAAAATATTTCGATGGCAGAGATATCGCTAAAAATGTTTTTAGTTGTAACAGTTCCAGTTATCTTGGGAATGATCATAAGAAAATTTGCTGAAAATTTTGTAAATTCAAAAATTCAGATATTTGAAAAACTTAATATAGTATTATTTGTCGTTTTTTTTATAGCTGCATTCTATGAAGAAAAAGAAAGTTTTATAGATTTTCTAATTCAAGCGGGTTTTATTACTTTAATTCTAAATATAACAATGATGATTGTAGCTTATTACCTTGGTAAAACTTTTGCTTCAGGAATAAAACAACAAAAATGTATTGCTTTAGAATGTGGATTACAAAATGGCACTTTAGCGATATTTGTTTCTACGCAAATATTTGGCACAGATATAGTCTACATAACTCCAACTGCGGCATATGCTTTAATTATGTACATCACCGGTTTTATATTTGTTTTTCTTCTAAAAAATAAAGTTTAATTATTTTTAAAATCTGTTTGTTTTAAAGGTTGGTTAATTATTTCTATAGGATATTTCTTTTTTTCTACCTCAATAAATAAATTTTTATTTTGAAGTTCGTCATTAGAAAAATCATTATTAATATATCCAAATACTAAATTCTTTTTGAAATTAAATGAATAATTTCCTGATGTAGATCTTCCTATAATTCTTTCATCGTCATAAATTGGTTCATCATGGAGTAATAATGGTTTTCCTGGTTCACTTTCTTTTAAAGTAAACATTGAAAATCTAGTTCTAGCTTTATCTTGTTTAATTTTTTCAAGAGCTTGTTTGCCTATAAAATCAACTTCTTTTTTGTTGCTAATAGTAAAAGCTAAACCTGCTTGATACTGGTTTTCTTCAGGAGAAATATCATGTCCCCAGTGTAAAAACCCACTTTCCATTCGCATAATATCCATTGCATGCATTCCACAATTAGAAAGATTAAAGTCTTTACCTTTTGCTATAAGTAATTCGTATATTTTTTTTGTGTCTTTAAGATCTACATATAGCTCGTAGCCTAATTCACCTACATAAGATAATCTTTGAATCCAGATTTTAACCCCATCAATTGTAATAAACTTTGCAAATCCAAATCTAAATTGATCATTTTCAAAATTATCTTTGCTTAAAGTTTTAATTAAATCTCTGCTTTTTGGACCAAACAAACCAAATACACATAGATCATCTGTTGTATCTTTTAATTCTATATTTTTAGATAAATATTTTTTTATATGAAATTTGTCCCTTTCTCTAGTTGCTGCAGAGCTTATTATTCTAAAATAATTTTTATCAATACAGACTACTGTCAAATCAGTTTCAATACCTCCATCTGGATTTAGCATATGAGTATAAACACATTTACCAGGCTCATTTTTAATGTTTGCTGTGCAAATTTTCTGTAATTCTTGATGTGCTTTAACTGACTTAATTTCAAACTTTGAAAAAGGAGTAAGGTCAAATAAACCAACATTTTTGATTGTATTATTTGTTTCATATTCTACTGATGGATACCAACTTTGATAATTGTAGCTATATACATATTCTGCTCTTTCCCCGTCTAAAGCAAACCACATAGGTCTTTCATAGCCACCTGAAACACCAAAACATGCACCAAAACTTTTTAAATTATCATGATGAGGTAATGTTTTGATATTTCTTGAAGTCTTATGTTGTTTAAATGGCCAGTGCATTCCATATAAATCACCGAGTGTCTCTGTAACTCTTTCTTTAATGAAATCTATTTCTGAATGAAAGTTTTGAAATCTTTTTATGTCATAACTAAATATATCCTCATTTATATGACCATTCATCATCCACTCAGCAGTTACTTTACCAACACCGCCAGCACTTGCGATTCCGATACTATTTAATCCACAGCAGACAAAAAAGTTTTTTACTTCAGGAACCTCACCCAACAATGTATTGGTATCTGGAGTAAAAGACTCTGGGCCTGCAAAAAATTTTCTAATACCAGCTTTTTCTAAAATTGGAAATCTTTTCACACAAGCATTTAGATAGGGTTCAAAATGTTCTAAGTTTTCAGGAAATTCACCAAAAGAAAAATCTTCTGGAACTTTATTTGTTTTATCAAAAGCAGGAATAGATTTTCCTTCAAAAATACCTAGTAGAAGTTTGCCTGCATCTTCTTTGAAGTATGTCCTGCTGTCAAAGTCCCTTATAACAGGTAAATCTTTAGGCAAGTTGTGTATCGGTTCTGTTATCACATAAAAATGTTCAGCAGGATACAAAGGAATACTTACTCCAATTTTTTCACCGATTTGTCTAGACCACATTCCTGTCGCTAAAACAATATATTCACATTCTATTTTTTCGCCTTTGACAATAACACCTTCTATTCTTTTATTTTTAACTAGTATATTATCAACTGGAGAGCCTTCATAAATTTTTGCACCTTCTGCTCTAGCTGCTTTTGCAAGAAGATGTGTAATACCAGATGGATCACCAGATCCATCTCCAGGCATTAATATACCACCTAATAAATCGTCATTTTTAATTAATGGAACTTTTTCTTTAATTTGATCTTTATTCAAAATTTTTACATCAAAATCATATAATTGAGCTGTTGTCGCTTGTCTTTTTAACTCTTGCCATCTTCCCTCTTCCTGTGCAATTGACATTGCACCGTTTAGACGTAATCCAGCAGAATGGTCTACTTTTTTTTCGAGCTCTTTATAAAGATCCAAAGAATATTTTCTAATTTTGGTAATAGGTGCAGATGGCCCAATTTGACTTACTAAACCTGCAGCATGCCAAGTAGTTCCAGATGTTAACTTATCTCTCTCGACTAATATTACGTCTTTCCAGCCAAATTTTGCTAAGTGATAGGCGCATGAACATCCAACAACTCCACCTCCAATTACAACAACCTTCGCATTAGCTGGTAACTTTTTTTCCATTCAATTAATTTTTGATAGCTTCACTAGGGTCAAAATATTCATGTCCGAACACATCTGCAACTGCTTTATAAGTCACACAGCCTTTATAAACATTCAATCCTGCTAAAAAGTTTTTATCTTCCCCTAAAGCTTTTTGATAGCCTTTATTTGCTAATTTTACTAAATATGGAAGTGTTACTTTATTAAGTGCAAATGTTGAAGTTCTAGGTACTCCTCCTGGCATGTTAGCAACGCAATAATGAACTATATCGTCCACTATGTAAGTTGGATTTGCATGTGTGGTTGGTTTACTAGTTTCAATGCATCCTCCTTGATCAATTGCAACATCAACAATTACTGATCCTCTTCTCATTAATTTTAGCATATCTCTTGTAACTAATTTTGGAGCCTCTGCACCAGGAATTAATACACCTCCAACTAAAAGATCTGCTTTTGAAATCAATTTTTTTAAATCAATATTGTCTGATAGTTGAGGAATTATTTTATCTCCAAATTTTTTAGTAAGTTCTTCAAGTCTTTTTTCTGATTTATCTACAATATGAACTTTTGCCTGCATACCAGTAGCTATAATAGCTGCATTTTCTCCAACAACACCACCACCCAAAATAACTACGGTTCCTCCCTCAACACCTGGGGCTCCACCTAAAAGTAAACCTTCGCCTCCTTGATTTTTTTCTAAACAATGTGCTCCCTCTTGAATTGACATTCTTCCGGCTACTGCACTCATTGGGGCTAAAAGCGGTAATCCTCCATTTTGATCAGTGACAGTTTCATAAGCTATACAAACACCTTTGGAATTAATTAATCCTTGTGTTAGTTCTTTTGCCGCAGCAAGATGTAGATAAGTAAATAAAATTTGGTTTTCTCTTATCATTTTTACCTCGTTTAAGAGAGGTTCTTTTACTTTTACAATTATTTCAGAGTCGTTAAAAATATCTTCAGCTTTGTCAATTATTTTTGCACCAGCAAAAGTATAATGTGAATTTTCAAATCCAGCTTCATATCCACCATTATTCTCAACTAAAACTTCATGACCTTCGCCTACCAAAGTTTTTACGCTTTCAGGGGTTAAGCCAATTCTTGTTTCTTGAGGTTTTATTTCTTTAGGTACGCCTATCCGCATTTTCTCTCTCTGTGTTAATTATAGATATGTAAAATATAAACTTACTAGTTTTTTTGGTTCTTTTGATAATTAGTGATACCTGTTCTTAATTTATCAATAATCTCATCAATATGTTTTTTTTCACATATAAATTGTGGTGCAATGATTAAACAATCACCTGTTGCTTTAAAGTTTACCCCCGCTTCATAACAAGCTTTAAAACATTCGTAACCAGCTTTTCCAGGTTTAGTATTTAACTTCATATCTATACCGCCCATCATTCCATATCCTCTAATATTTTCCACAGACTCTAAATCCTGAAGAGAAAACAAACCTTTTTGGAAGTATGGCGATAAATCTTTTGCTCTATTAAAAATATCCTCTTTTTCAAAAATATCTTGTACAGCTAATGCAGCTGCAACAGCTACTGGAATCCCTGAATAAGTATATCCATGAAACAATTCTACTGATCCCATTGGAGATGCATCCATAACTGAGTCATATATTTCATCTTTACATGCAACCACACCCATTGGCACAACTCCGTTTGTTGTAGCTTTAGCCATTGTCATTATATCTGGTGTAACGCCATATTCTATACTTGCAAATGAAGATCCAGTTCTTCCCCATCCAGTAATCACTTCATCAAAAATTAAAAGTATTCCGTGTTTATCACATGTGTCTCTTAATTTTTGTAAATAACCTTTTGGTGGCACTAATGTCCCTGTAGATCCAGCTATTGGTTCGACTATACATGCTGCTATATTTTCTGGTCCAAAATTCATTGCTATTCTTTCCAAATCATCTGCACGATCTGCACCTGTATCAGGTTGTCCACTAATAAATTTATGTTCTGGTAAATGAGTGTGTCTCATATGCTGAACACCTGGCATGAGAACACTGGCAAATGTTTTAACATTATTAATCATACCACCAACCGAAATACATCCAATGTTCATCCCATGATAACCACGTTCTCTTCCAACAAATCTAAATCTTTCGGCCTTTCCCTTTGACCTATGATAAGCTATTGCAATTTTAAGAGCTGTCTCAACAGCAGTTGATCCACAAATAGTATAAAAAATTTTATTTAAATCACCTGGGGTATGTTTTGAAATTTTTGTAGCTAATTCAAATGACCCACCAAAACCTTGTTGAAATGGTTGAGCATAATCTAAAGTTTCTAATTGTTTTGTCACTGCTTCTGTTATTTCTTTTCTACCGTGACCAAGTGGATTACAAAACAGACCTGAGCTAGCGTCAATTTGAGTTTTACCGTGATGTGTTTTTAAATAAACTCCTTTAGCCTCTGTGATTAATCTAGGACTTTTTTTGAAATCTTTATTAGATGTAAAAGGCATCCAATGTTCATTAAGAGAATTAGGAATATTTGTTCTGTTTTCTGAGCTCATAATTTTATTAAAGTTTCAAGTTTAATTCATAGACTAAATTTGATTGTTTACTAGGAATTTCTCAAAACTCAATTTGAACAATATATACATTACAACTTTGAATTGTACAATTGAAATATTTGCAATACTGCTTAGAGATATAATTTGTTTTACTTCTATTCAAAATTGAATTTAAATATATGTAATTTAATTAAATTAAACAAAGAGGAATAAATGAAAAAAATAATTAGTTTTCTTTTAGGATGTTTTGTAGCTCTAAACTTAAGTATTTCAGTAGCTAATTCTGCAGCTAATGAAGTTAGAGTAGCTTACTTTCTAGAATGGCCAAGTCCAAATTTAGAGGACATGCAGAAGAAAAATTTTGCAAAAGCACTTGGTGTGCCAGTTAAATGGACAAACTTTACAAATGGTGGGGCAATGACTGATGCAATGTTAGCAGGGGATATTGATATCTCTTACTCTCAAGGATTAGTGCCTTTCATTAATGCAGTTAAATCAAAAGCGCCTATCAAATTAGTTGATATTGCTATGGAGTATGGAATGGGAGGAACTACTTGTGTTACTTCTAATGCTTCTGGAATTACAAAAGCAAATGCAACTGAATTAGAGGGTAAAAAAGTTGCTGTTCCACTTGGAACAATGGCAGAATATGTTTTTGATGAAAGTATGAAAGTTGTTGGTGCAGATAGAGGTAAAATGGATATTATTCAAATGGATCCTGAAGAAGGAGCTGCTGCATTAGTCAGTGGTGATGTTGTAATGGCATGTTTATTTGGTGGTAATTCTATAAAAGCTGCAACGGCTATTGGATCTAGGTTACTTACAGTTCAAGAAGCTAGAGATGCTGGTATCTTAGGTATAGATATTACTTCAGTAACGACAAAGTTTATGAAAGAAAATCCTGGCATGCTTAGAACTTTTATAGAAGTAACTCATGAAGCTAATGCTAGATATAAAGCTGGTAAAGCGGATATGAATGCTATGTCAAAAGCTTCTGAAATGAAAGTTGCTGATATGAAAGAAACTTTAAGTGGTTTTAAATTTCTTTCACCAGAAGAAACTAAACAGTCTATGGAAAGTGGAAATCTTAAGGGGTTCTTAGATGGTATGGGAACACCAAAAGGAAATGTAGATACTAGTTTCTTACCTTTATAATATAGAGGTAATAAAAATTTAAATAGGCGCCAATTTTATTAAATTGGTGCCTATTTTTTTACTTTGAATTCAAATATAAAGTTTTTATATGAGTGATTTAGTTTCTGAAAATCTTAATATGATTTTTAAAACCCCTAAGGGTGAAACTGTTCACGCTTTAAAAGATTTAAACTTTACTCTCAAAAAAGGGGAACTACTTACTGTACTTGGACCGTCTGGGTGTGGAAAAACGACTTTACTAAATATCACTGCTGGATTTATAAGACCAACTTCTGGAGTTATTACTTTAAATAAAAAAGAAATCGATGGGCCCGGTGTTGAGAGAGGTATGGTTTTTCAACAAGGAGCACTGTTTGAATGGTTAACTGTTGCAGAAAATGTCAACTTCGGATTAAGAATGAAGAAAGAAGATCCAATAAAAACTGCTAAAAAAGTAGATGAGTGGTTAGATATTGTTGGTTTAAAAGGTTTTGGTAATACCCCAACCTATCAGTTGTCTGGAGGAATGCAGCAAAGAGTTGCTCTAGCAAGATGTCTTATAAACGATCCGGATTTGATTTTAATGGATGAGCCTTTAGGGGCGCTTGATGCATTAACCAGAGAAAAAATGCAGTCTTTAGTTTTGAAGATTTGGAAAGAAACTGGAAAAACAATTATTCTTATTACTCACTCGGTTGAGGAAGCATTATTACTTGGTGAGAGATTATATGTAATGGCTCCAAGACCAGGTCGTATACATAAAGAATACAACCTACCTTTTGCTTCTATGGGATTAAATGAAGATTTAAGAGAAATTAAGAAAAATAAAGATTTTTCTGCAAAACGTGAAGAAATATTAGAGATGATTTGGAACATGGAAGAGGAAATTATGGGGAAAGACGTTTAAATGCTTACTCAAATAATAACTTTCTTAATATTTGTAGCAGTTATTGGCTGTATTCTCTACGGAAGACGTTTAATAAGAACTGAAAAAGTTGATGCAGTTTTTGGAAATCCAGAAAGGGCATTAGGTGGTACACATTGGGTTATTGTAGGAAGCAGCTTTCTTCTTTTAATTTGGCTTTATTATTCTTGGGATATTGCAAAAGGATTTTATCCAAAATCTGCCAACGAGTTATGCCAAGTTGCAAAAGTAAATGATTCATTGCTAGGTTTGAAATATCAATTTCCTATTGAAGAGAGAGAATTTAAAAGCACTTCACAAATTAAGAAAGAGAATAAAAATCTTAAACTAATTTTAGAAGAAATACAAAATTCTCAAAAAATAGATAATCAACAAAAAATAGTTCTTACCGGATTTATAAATAAAACAAATCAATTAATTCCATTATTAACAAATGAAGATTTAATTGAAAATGAGACCAAACAAAGGATTAGTGACATAACAGGTAAAATTAACCTTTTAACTGAAAATTTTCAAAAACCAGATTATCCATTTGAAACTGAAAAGGAACTTAATGAAAGACTTAAAGCTGTGAGTGAAGAAGGTGGATGGGGAATTGTAAAAGTACAATCAGGGACTGGTTCTATAGAAAATACGATGGAAGTGCCTTTAATTCCAGCAACTGATAGAGGTTTAAAATTTCATGCTGCTGCACAAGAATTAAATTTAATTAGTGATGAATTTTTTAAACTTAGAAATCATAATCCACAATTTAAGAGTCAAATCAAACAACTAAAAGATAATATTAAATCTTATAGAAAAGGGCTAAATGATAGTGAGGAAGTAGCATCTACTTATGCAAAAAATATTGTAAAGATCGCGAGGAGAATAGAATTTGCGAGTATATATCCACCAAATGCATTAAACAAAATGCAAAATGCTATTGTTAAATTTGATGACGCACAAATAAAGGCGCAAGGAGGTTTAAGATTTATCGATATTTTGTTATTTCCAGCTGGAACAATAGTTGCCAGCGGTCCAAGCTGTTCTGAACAAGGATCTGGAAGATGGCTACCAAAGCCATCAGATACTTTTAATAAATTTATATTAATGTCAAAACCAAGTGTTGGTTACAAAGATATACCTCTTCTATGGATAGATATGGTTGACGTAAGTAAAATGATTGGTTTTATTTTACCAGATTGGATAGCTGATATTTTACCTGGTGATTACCCTGTTCATACCAAAGATGGATTAGTTAAAGAAAACTTTAAGGGTAAAGTACTTAAAATTGTAACGGGTGATTTTAATTTATTTAAAGTACCGGTACCTTATGGTCATATTTGGGACTCTTTTTTAAGAGTTTTTTTAGGATTGGTATTTGGAATACTCATCGGTGTACCGTTAGGACTGTTTATGGGATTAAATAGATTTGCCAAAGGCTTCTTTGATCCCCTGATCGAACTTTATAGACCTGTTCCACCTTTGGCTTGGGCACCATTAATCATCTCAGTACTAGGTATAGACAATACCGGGAAAGTATTTCTACTGTTTATGGTTTCTTTATCAATTATGATTATTTCAGCTAGAGCTGGTGCTTCTGGAACTCAACTTTCAAAAATTCATGCTGCGCATTCTTTAGGAGCATCTAAAAAACAAATACTTAGATACGTAATTTTCCCAAATTCGTTACCAGAAATACTTACTGGTATAAGAGTTGCCGTAGGTATGTGTTGGGGAACTTTAGTTGCAGCTGAATTTTTAGCTGGAACAACTGGTATAGGATTTGTTGAAAATGTTGCGAAAAAATATTTTCAATATGAGGTAATCTGGATAACAATTTTTATTATGGGAATGCTTGGATTGTTATTTGATATAACTTTACGAAAAATTATAGATAAAACAATTCCATGGCGTGGAAAAGGTTGATTTGAAAATAGATATTCTAAAAAAAGAAGTTTTTAAAATTTTCAAAAAATTTGGTTTAAATAATAATCATGCTTTAATCTCAGCCAACGCTTTAATCAACGCTGAATTAGTTGGTGCTAATGGACACGGTCTTTCACGACTTAAAATGTATTGTGAAAGAATTTCTAAAAAGGTAATTAACCCAAAACCCAAAATTAAGATTAAAAAAATTTCACAGTCTATCTCACTTGTAGATGCAAATAATAGTATAGGTTTTGTAGCTGCAGATGTTGCTATTAAAAAAGCAATTCAAAATGCTACTAAAACAGGAATTGGGATGGTTGCAGTAAAAAATAGTGGTCATTACGGTTTATCAGGATATTACGCGGAGCAAGCAACCCAAAAAAATTTAATAACAATGATTTACACAAATGCTCCTCCTGCTGTTGCGCCTTATGGTGCATCAAAAAGTTTATTTGGAACAAACCCTATTTGCTTTGGAACGCCAACTGGATCAAGAATTCCTTTTATTTTAGATACATCTATTTCAATGATAAATAGAGGAAATATTAGATTGGCTTCAAGAACCAATAACAAAATACCAAAAGGAGTTGCTTTGGATAAATTTGGTAAACCAACAACTGATGCTAAAAAAGCTTTAAAAGGAGTTCAATTACCTATCGCAAGCTTTAGAGGTTCAGGACTAGCTTGGATGGTTGATATATTAAGCGGGGTATTAACTGGAAGTAATCATTCAGGCAAAGTTAAGGACCCTTTTGATGACTTTTCAGGCCCACAAAATATTGGACATCTATTTATCACATTTAAAACAAATTTATTTGTAAAAAATTATAAAAATCGAATTAAAAATAATATTAGGACAATAAAAAAATTACCTAAAATTAAAGGTGTCAAAAAAATTATGTACCCCGGTGAAAACAAATTTAAAAGGTTCAAAATAAATTCAAAAAAAGATATAAAAATCTCAGAAATAATTAGAAAAGATCTAAAAAAACTTGCGAATTAAATTTATGCTATCTAATAAAGAAATAGTCTGTCCAAATAGTCTTTTAAATATTGCTCATAAAAAAAAGGGAGTAAAAGCTGCAATAGTTAATGCAGGGAAACCTTTGCCCATGATTTCAGTACAAGATGCTGTTAATGAGAACTTAATAGAACCAATATTTATTGGAGATAAAAAAGAAATTTTAATATGTGCCCAAGATTTAAAGTGGGATATATCTAAATATGAAATAATTGATGAACCAATAGAGAATAATACTGCAAAGATAGCTACAAAATTAGCTTCCGAAAAAAAAGTAAGAATTATCGTTAAAGGTCATATTCACACAGATGTTTTGATGAAAGAAGTTTTAAAAAGAGAATATAATTTATTAGGAAAGACTAGATTAAGCCATATCTGGCATATGTCTATTGATAAAGAAAGTAAACCGTTGATAATTACAGATGGAGCATTGAATGTTTTACCAAATATAAAAACAAAGATGCATATTCTAAAAAATGTAATTAATTTTTCAAATAGAATTGGTATCAGTCGACCAAAGATTGCTATTTTATCTGCGACTGAGGAAGTCCTAGACAGTGTTCCAAGTTCTATAGAAGCAGCTGAAATAACAAGACTGGCTAGTGAAGAAAATTTAAATGCTGAAGTATTTGGTCCATTAGCTTTTGATAACAGTATTTCAAAAAAATCAGCAAATATTAAAGGTATTAAAAATATAGTTGCTGGTGAAGCTGATGTTTTATTAGTTCCAAGTGTAGAAACTGGAAATGCCTTAGTTAAAATGTTAATTTATTTTTGTGGAGCTTGTGCAGCTGGAGTTGTGGTAGGTAGTAAAGTACCAGTGGTAATTACAAGTCGATCAGATGAAGCTCCAGCCAGATTAGCCTCAATTGCAGCAGCAGTTGTAGCTTTAGATTGATTGTTTCATTGAAAAAAAAACTAATTTGCATTAAATAGTTTCATTAATTCAAATAATAATAATGGCTATAACATATTTAAAAAAATCACCTAAAACATCATCTACTGATGATAATAAAACTACTGAGATAGTTAAAAGTTTATTAAAAGAAATAGAAAACTCTAAGGAAGAAGCTTGTATTAAGTTGACTAAAAAATTTGATGGATATGATGGTGAAATTATTGTTTCAAAAGAAAGAATTGAAAAGATTAAAAAAGAGTTAGATCAAAAAACAAAAGACGATATTCAATTTTCTCATGAAAGAGTAAAAAAATTTGCAGAAGCACAATTAAAAAATTATGGTCAAGATTTTGAGGTTGAACTTTCACCAGGATTATTTGCTGGACAGAAGTTAATTCCAGTTAATACAGCTGGATGTTATATACCGGGTGGTAGATACGCACATATAGCATCTGCTGTTATGAGTGTAACAACAGCTAAAGTTGCTGGAGTTAAAAATATTTTAGCCTGTAGCCCTCCTAAAGAAGGTGTAGGTATAAACCCAGCTGTTATTTATACCGCTGATCTATGTGGTGCTAACGTAATAATGAATCTCGGAGGAGTACCTGGTATCGCTGCAATGACTAATGGATTATTTAAAAATCCTCCAGCAGATATTTTAGTTGGTCCAGGAAATCAATATGTTGCGGAAGCAAAAAGAATTTTATTCGGAAAAGTGGGGATTGATTTATTCGCTGGCCCGACAGAGATTGGTATTATCGCTGATGATAAAGCTGATGAGGAAATGGTTGCTGTGGATTTAGTTGGACAAGCGGAACACGGTTATAATTCTCCAGCTTGGCTTTACACAACTAGCAAAAGGCTTGCAGAAAAAGTAATGAAAAGAGTTCCTGAGTTAATCTCTGAATTACCTGAAATTCCAAAAAAAAGTGCTGAGGCAGCATGGAGAGACTATGGAGAAGTTATTTTATGTAACACAGACGAAGAAATGGCATCTATAAGTGACGAATACGCTCCTGAACATTTGGAGGTTCAAACTCAAAATGTTGAATGGTTTCATAATAGATTAAAAAACTATGGTTCTCTTTTTATTGGAGAAGAAACAACAGTAGCCTATGGAGATAAGTGTTCTGGTACAAATCACATTCTACCAACAAAAGGTGCTGGTCGTTACACTGGAGGACTATTTGTGGGAAAATTTATTAAAACTTTAAGCTTTCAAAGAATGACTAAAGAGTCTACCAAATCTGTTGGTGCTGCATGTGCAAGAATATCTAGATATGAGGGTATGGAAGCACATGCAAGAACAGGTGATGCAAGACTTAGAAAATATGGATTTTCTAATTAATTCTCTGGAATAAAAATTAAACATAATCCATTATTACAAAATCTTTTTCCAGTTGTAGTTGGACCGTCTAAGAAAACATGACCATGATGTACTCCACAATTTGCGCAATGATATTCAACTCTTCTCATTCCAAAAGAATAGTCTATTTTTGTTTTAAATGCTCCAGGAAGAGCCTCGGAAAATGAGGGCCAGCCCGTACCACTATCAAATTTTGCAGTTGAAGAAAATAATTTTGCTTCACAATTTGCACAATGGTAAAATCCTTCTCTATCTTCTTTAAGCAAATCGCTAGTAAAAGGTTTTTCAGTCCCTTGATTAAACATTATGTCTTTTTGAGCTTTAGAAAGTTTTGGGTTAATTATTTTTTTACTGGCAGAATTTAAAAATTTATAAGGTATAGATATAAAAAAAAAGCAAGATAAACCTAATAATTTTAGAAAGCTTCTTCTCAAAGACATATTATAAAATTAGTTTAAAATTTCCTCAGTTTTTTTTTCTTTAATCTTATTTTTCTTATAGGCAAGTTTAGATTTTTTTAAATTAATCAAATCTGCAAATTTATGATTTACGTCTCTATGTCCCGCTTCATCATCTCTTATAACTCTTACTACATCTCGTAAAGTTGCGTGAAGAGGTAAATTCCAATAATTGATAGCAATTAGAGGAGCTGGTTGATCTGGAATAGTCCCAGCTTCAAGTTCGTTTAAATATTCAGTATAACTAATTACAGCTTCCTCCTCAAAATAACCAACAATTCTATGAGCAGTTCTTTGAGAAACCAAATAAATGATTGCATAAGTTAGAATAAAGATAAATTGAGCAACCATTATTATAAATCTTTCAACAGCGGTAGGTTTAGCAACATGAATGAATGTCATTAGATGCATTCTTTCATTTTCGGCTTCATCTAAAAGAGTTTTTATCCAGCCTTTGTCATCTTCAATTTTTCTAAGAGATTTAAGGTGTAATAACATTCCAGCTACCATACCTGGAACTGCAGCCACCGTTTCAAGTACAACAGCTCGATGACCATATCTTTTTTTAAAAAAAGTATCAGCTAACAATCTTAAAAATTTAGTAAAGTTTAAAGCAATCTTGTCACTAAAATTTTTTGGTTTAAAATGTTTATCTAAATCACTCATACAATTAAAGATAATTACTTATGATAATTTTAACATGCGCCATAATCGTCCCTAAAATGTATCAATAATTAAAGAAAATATAGTGTCTCCTTAAAGATATAGATCGTGAGCAAAGACATAAAAATAATTATAAATATATTAATATACTTCCACGTATTTTTATTTTGAGCGTATATTGATAAATAATTAGATGAATAACCTAACAAAAAGAAAAAAATAAAAGATGCTATAGACGCCCCTATTCCGAAATATACTTTTTCCTCTAATAAAAAATTTTTTGTAAAATTACCCAAGAAAAAAACTGTGTCAGAGTAAACATGAGGATTAAGGTAAGTAAAACCAAGTGTTTTTAAAATAATCTTTTTTTTTGATGTATCCGTTATCCTACTATCAAAACTTAAATTAGTTTTTAAGGACTTTATTTTTGTATATATAAAATAAATTAGAAAAAAAATTAATAAAATATTTAAGGTGAGCTCTATATATAAATTAAAAAATTGATTAAAAAAATGGAAAACAAAAATTCCAAAAAAAATTAATATCAAGTCTGAAAATGAGCAAATCAAACAAACTAATAAGACAAACTGTTTTTTTAAACCTTGCTCAATGACAAATATATTTTGCGCTCCAATGGCTAAAATTAAACTCAGCCCCGTAAGAAAACCCAAAATTAAAAATTCCATTATTCTTTTTTCAAAGTGACAATAAATAACTTTCTTGGAAATTTACCTTCGTGAAATTCATTTATAGTTTCAATTTTAAAACCCTTTGATACTTCTTTTATTTTTTCTTTAGAAAAAAAATGAACTATAAATCCATCATTTTGGTACATATCTTCTCCAATATGTTTTCCATTTTTATAATCTTCATCCCCAACATGCCTAACAGTAAAAATATTAATACCCCCAGGTCTTAGAACTCTTTTTACTTCTTTATTTAAATTAATAATTTCTTTGGTAGTAAGAGCCATACAATAAAGCATATGAGAAAAACATCCATCAAATGAGTTTTCTTTAAATGGCAATCCGTTTCGAACATCCCAAACTTTAGTGTCAACTCTCTTTGAATCTAATTTTTTTTTGTCGATATTTTTAATTGCTTCAACGCTATAATCTACAGCAGTAATATTAATTAGATTTGATTCTGTTATAAAATATCTTGTATCTCTTCCTAATCCAGCTCCCAATTCAAGTAAATTAATTTTATTTTCATTAGAAAATATTTCATTTTTCTTTTTTAAATACTCTAGAGTATATTTTGCTCCTTCACTTGGCTCATGACCAAACATCCCAGTATTGTTTCTGAAGCTTTTGTCCCAATACTGAGATTGTTGATCTAGATATTTTTTAATCAATTTAACTTGACGGATCAGGAACTTTTCTTAGATAAGGCTTAACTGTTTCCCATCCATCTGGATATATTTTTTTTGCTTCTTCGTTTGTAACTTTGGGCACAATTATAACTTTTTCTCCTGGCTTCCAATCAGCTGGTGTAGCAATTTTATGTTTGATAGTCCTTTGCATTGAGTCTATCGCTCTTAAAATTTCATTAAAATTCCTGCCAGTTGTCATAGGATATGTCAAAAATAGACCAATTCTTTTATCCGGTCTTATTACATAGACTGTTCTGACTGTTTCATTGTCCACAGCAGTTCTACCTCCAGAAGAAACACCAGCATCAGCTTCAAGCATATTATATAGCTTTGCAACAGACAAATCTTCATCGGCTACAATTGGATATTCTGGTTTCATTCCACAAACATCTGTAATGTCATCTAACCATTTAACATGATCCTCCACTGGATCTACACTTAAACCGATAACTTTTACATTTCTTTTATCAAACTCAGGTTTCATTTTAGCTAAAGCACCAAGTTCAGTTGTACAAACAGGTGTAAAGTCTTTTGGATGTGAAAATAACACTCCCCAGCTATCACCAAGCCACTCATGAAAAGAGATATCTCCTTGTTGAGTTTTTGCTTTAAAATCTGGAGCCACACTATTTATTTTTAAACTCATTTCTCCTCCTATTTTAATATAAAAATTATATGCAAGATTGATTTGCTATGCAAACTTTTGTGATATCACTAAAACCTCAAAAAGGATGGCATTAGACTAGTTAAATTAGGTTTAAATTTTATAAAAAACTACTATATAGCCTCATTATGAATGAATATTTGCAATCTATAATAGATAGAGATCCTGCAGCGAAATCAAAAGTAAGTTTAATTTTAACTTACCCAGGAGTTAAAGCAATATTTTTTCACAAAATTTCAAATTTTTTTGCTGTAGCAAAATTTGACATAGTGGCAAGAGTCATTTCTCAATTTTCAAGATTTTTAACAGGAATAGAAATTCATCCAAAAGCTAAAATTGGAAAAAACCTATTTATTGATCATGGTATGGGAGTTGTAATTGGAGAGACATCTGAAATTGGAGATAACGTAACAATTTATCATATGGTAACTTTAGGAGGAATTTCTCCCAGTATTAATTCTGATAGTCAAAGAGAAATTAAAAGACATCCAACATTAATGGATAATGTTGTTGTGGGCTCTGGTGCTCAAATATTAGGTCCGGTTACTATAGGAAAAAATGCAAAAATTGGAGCTAACGCAGTAATTACGAAAGATGTTCCAGACAATGCGGTAATGATTGGCATACCAGCAAGAAACGTTGGTACTACTTCTGGGGAGTTTAAACCTTATGCTGTAACAGAAGACTCTAAAGAGAGTAATAATGAAAAATAATCATGAAGATTTTATTTCCGCAATAGGGAATACTCCGTTAATTAAATTAAGAGCTGCTTCAGAAATTACTGGATGTAATATTTACGGTAAAGCCGAATTTTTAAATCCTGGTGGTTCTGTTAAAGATAGAGCGGCATTAGCTCTTATTAAAGACGCTCAAAACAAAAAATTAATTTCTAAGGGTGGTACTATTGTTGAGGGTACCGCTGGAAATACTGGTATTGGCTTAGGACTATTAGGTAACTCACTTGGTTATAAAACGATAATTGTTATGAATGATAATCAAACTCAAGAAAAGAAAGATATTTTAAAAAACTTAGGAGCTGAATTAAGACTAGTGCCTCCTAAACCATACAAAGATGATAATAATTTTGTAAAAGTAGCTGCAAGACTTGCAGATGAGTTAAGACCTACAAATAATAACGGAGTAATTTGGGCTAATCAATTTGATAATACTGCTAATGCTAATGGACATTATGAAGGAACTGGAAAAGAAATATGGGAGCAAACAGAAGGTAAAATTGATGGATTTGTATGTTCCTCAGGAACAGGAGGGACGATTTCTGGTGTTAGTAACGCTTTAAAAGAAAAAAATAAAAGTATAAAGATTTATTTAGCAGATCCCAAAGGTTCCTCTCTTTATAATTATATTAAAAATGGTGAATTAAAATCTGAGGGTGGGTCAATCACTGAAGGAATTGGTTCTAGTAGAGTTACTAAGAATTTTGAAAATGCTAAGATTGATGATGCCTACTCTATTGATGATAATGAAGCATTACCTATACTTTATGATTTAATCCAAAATGAAGGTTTAAGTTTAGGTACTAGTTGCGGTATTAATATAGCTGGAGCTATTAGGCTTGGAAAAAAATTAGGTCCTGGAAAAACAATTGTAACAATACTTTGTGATAAATCAGACAAATACAACTCAAAGATGTTTAATAAATCTTTTCTACAAGATAAAAACCTTCCTATCCCTAGTTGGTTATAATATCGCATACCAGACATGTAACAAAACGGTTACATTTTTTATATATTATTAAATAACGTTAAATAATGAAAAAATTGATCTTCACATTATCTGTATTATTTTTCAGTTCTGCTTATGCAGAAATGAACGATAAAGATAAATCTCAGGCTTTGGATTGTGTAGGAATTTATATGGCGAACTATTTTCTGCCATCAGGTGAAAAATTTGAGTATGGTATGAAAGAAAAGTCTATTTCGACTGTAAAGGTTCTTAAAACATATGCCCTAGAGATAGGCATACCAGAAAATGAATGGGATGAAGGAGTTAACAATGCAGTAGATAAGCATTATGGATCTAAATATGACCAAGCTAAAACTGAAAAATGTCATACATTTGTCGAAGCTTTAGTTCCAAATGGAGCTGAAAGAGTAAAAAAAGTAGTTCAAACTTTATATTAAAATGAATCTTTTAATATGAAAAAAATAATCTTAACTCTTGTAATCTTACACTTTGCGACCTCATCATTTGCTGGAGGTCACATAAGCAAAGAGGATAAAGAAAAAGCAATTAAATGTTTGGGCCACTATACAGCAATAACGTTTATTGCAGCTAACGAAGTTGAAGCCATTCAAATTGAATATGCTTTAGCCTCATACAAAATAGTAAAAGCTTATTTACTAAATGAAAAAGTGAAGGAGGATGAGATAAATAAAGGGACTATTGAGGAATTAGATAAATTGATTGGGCAATCATTCAATAATGAAAGAAACGATGAGTGTAACTCGTTTATTTACAATTTAATACCAGGTTCAGAAGAACAAATAGAAAAACTAAGAGGAACTTTAAAATAAAAAAGGAGAAAAAATGAAAAAAATAATATTAACATTTGCTTTAACAATTATTTCCACAATAGCTTATGCTAATTCTGGGAAATTTAATGCAAGCGGTATGGGATCTTGGGAAATGAATATCATGAATGCTGGAAATGGTAATATGGCAATTACTTATGATGGAAATGCTGGGCTAGCAGATAAAGACCCTAATAGTATATTTGATAAGTCTACAATGAATTGTGTGGGTGGACTTACATTAGTTGGTGGAAAGTTTGAAGATGAAACGGGTATGTGTACTTTTTACTTATCTGATGGTGAAAAAGTTTTTATAAATTATAAAGGTAAAGGTACTGGTGGCCAAGGTGGATCAGGAACTTTTATAATTGTTGGGGGTACTGGAAAATATGAAAAAATTACAGGTTCTGGTTTTTCTAGCAGACAAAACCTTAAAGGAAAAACTGGATTCGCTCACTCAATGAATCAAATGAGTGGTGAGTACACATATTAAATTAATTAATAAAAGGAGATAAAATGGAAAAAGAAATGTTAGTAGTGGCTAAATTAAAAGAAGGTATGTTAGAAAAATTTATGGGATTTATGCAATCACCAGAGGGTTTGGCGGAAAGAGCTAAAGTTGCAGTAGTAGAAAAAACTATTGGAACGGTAAGCCCAGATAAAAGTACTGTAATGTTTAAGATATTTTGCATTGATGAACCTGCGTTGCATAAATTCATTGAAGGTACTGAAGTATCAAAACCAATCATGGATGCTGTTTTAGATAGCTATTCAATCTATGATTTAACAAAAGTAAAATAGGAGAGATATGAAAAACTATATAGTAACACACACTTTTAAGTCAAAAGAAGCAAAAGCTAAAATGATAGAAGTTACTGGTTCGATGTCTATGGAAGATATGACTAAAGCAATGACAAGTGAAAATGCAAAATGTCAAATGAGCTGGAACACACCAGGTGATAATTTAACAATGTATTGCTGGTGGAAAGGTAAAGATCCAGATGCAATTAATAAACAATTAGAGTCCATGAATGATTTCTATGAACCTCATAAGTTTGTTGAGTGTACAGATGATGTTATAGACTTTAATGCTAAATAAAAATGTCTAAACTTTTATTAAATAAGGAGAAATAATGAAGGTAATTTATACTAGAACCATGAGGGTAAAAGATGATGGTTTAGGAAAAGCAATGGAAATAGGAAAAGGTTTAGCTGCAGTCAGAAAAAAACATTATCCTAATCATGACGTTTATTTTTCTTTTCAAATGGGTGGGGACCCAAGGACAATAAGAGAAACTGTAATTGGACCAATGTTTGAAGGTGATAATGAGGCTGACGCGAATATGTCCGCAGACCCAGAATTTAAAAAACTTTTGGAGCAATTAAAAGAAGTTGCAATAGAAGGTACTATTGAAGATGAAATTAGACCGATATTTAGTTAAAAGAATTAAATTATGTTAGAAAAATTTAATGGAATAATTTACTTAGCAATATTTTTAATTCACTTTATGGGATTTGCTTACTATGGATTTAGATGTGTGTTTCAAACACAGTCTTTTTTAAATCAATACGGAATGCATGAAACTGGTGCTGGTATAGTCAGATTTTTTGGTTCTATATTTATTGGCTCCACTTTAATGGCAATTTATGTAGGATTTATTAGACCTAACGGGTTAGAAGCAACATGGGCCTTTTTTAATCTAATATTTTTACAAAACTTGTCAGCATTTATAGTTGGTTTTTATAGTACAAAAATAAATAAACTTGGACATACGGACAAAACTTCGGATGAAGCAATCTATGCCCCCTTATTTTTAACTATTCTAAGTGCTGTACTTTGTTATGGTTTAGCTGATAAAATCTATATTTAATTTTAAAGGAGGGATAATGGCTGGAGTAGTAGTAAAAAGCTTCGATAACGCTGACGAAGTTAATAATAATTTTAATAATGCAAAAATTGAAGCTGTTAAGGTTGGTGATCAGAGAGTAATGAAACTTACATTACAACCAGGTTGGCAATGGTCGAAAGATGTAAAACCAAAAGTTGGAGGCGACAGCTGTCAAGCAAAACACCTTGGTGTAATTATTTCTGGGGCAGTTTGTGCAAAACATAATGACGGTACAGAACTTACTTATAGAGCAGGAAATGCTTATTCAATAGAACCAGGTCATGATGGGTGGGTTGTTGGGGACGAGCCTGCAATAGTTTACGAATTTAATGGCATGTGGGGAGAATAATCCTTCATGTCAGGATTTGCAATTTTTAATATAGAAGTAAAAAAACCAGAAGAATACAAAGAATATATTGAAAAAGTAAAACCAGTAGCTGAAAAATTTGGAGGAGATTATATAATTCGAGGTGGTGAAACTAAAGTAGTGGAGGGAGAATGGACTTACCCCAGAACGGTGGTTATTAAATTTCCAAGCTACGAAAAGGCTTTGGAATGGTATGACTCAGAAGAATATAAACCAATAAAACAAATCCGATTAGATAACTCAGTTGCTAACGGAATTATCATTAAAGGAGCATAAAGTGTCTATTATAGAAAAAATGACAAAAATTGTAAATGAGGGTGATACCTCTGGAGCTGAAAAATTAATACATGATGATTTTAAATTTTTAATGCATTCATCTGGTAAAAGCTTAACCAAGAAAGATGTAGTTGGTTGGGTTGGCATGAAAGATGTCAAAAAAAGCAATGTAAGAGTACTTTATGAAAATAATGAAGTTGGTTTTGAGCATGCTATGGTAACTTTTAATGATGGTAACAAAGAAGCCGTTATGACTTATTATAAATTTAAAGATGGAAAAGTATTACACCAGGAAACTGGAGCAACTAAACTTTCAAAATAGTGAAAAAAATATTAGCACTAGTACTTTTTATATTTGTTAGCACTTCTAATTCTTCAGCAAATGAAAGGTTTATTCCCTTAGAATTATTTACAGGTGGAGAAATAAGAGATGATACGGAAATTAGATTTACTAGTGCGGATACAACTTTTGGCGAAAAAAAAAGAAAAAAAATTGTCGGGCCTATAGATTGGAGAGCTCCAGGTTCCGATGAAATTATTAAAGTCTATAAAAGAACTCAAAAAAATAGAGAAGGTAAAGTTAGAAAAACACAACTCTTTACTATAACAAATGATGGGCAATGTATGGGAAGAGTATACGATCAAAGAAGATCTGGAACTAAATACATTAAAAACGGCTGTAAATTTCCTTTAGGTTTTTGGAAAAAAGACGAAACCCGAACTTTTTCAGTTACAGATGGTGGGAGATCAAGGACAGTAGAACTTACAATATTAAATTTGGGTAAAAAACCATCAAGTTGCGTGAAATTTAATTGGAAATTATTTGATGCTGCAACAGGACAAAAATATGGTGATAATGATTACAAATTTTGCAAAAAAAGAGCCATGACTAGTTTAACAGTCAGAAAGATTAAGTAATGATGAGGAAATTAATTTATTCAGTCTTAATCTTATTTCTATCTAACTTTTCTTTAGCAAGTGATAATGAAAAAAAACAAATAGATAAATTATTTAATCAATTAAAAAAAACAACAAATTATGAGGAGTCGAAAAAAATTGAGTCTCAAATTTGGGATCTTTGGACTACTCATCCAACTGATGAAAGCTTGACTAATCTTTTATCTGATGGATCATTTTATATGTCTCAAAATAATCTAGAATCTGCTTATGAGACTTTCACAAAAACTATTAATTTAGATCCTAATTGGGCTGAAGCCTGGAATAAAAGAGCTACTGTTTTATATCTAATGGGAAGATACGAGCTTTCTCAATCTGATATTAATAAAGTTCTTGAAATCGAAAATAGGCATTTTGGTGCTTTATCTGGTCAAGGTTTAGTTCAGACTGCATTAAAGAATTATCAAAAAGCTATGGATAGCTATATTGAAGCACATAAAGTTCATCCAAATATGAAATCACCTTTAATCATGATTGAAAAACTTCAATTAAAGATAAAAAAAGAAACTATATGAAAAATATAGATTTCTATTTCTCAATAGGTAGCACCTATACTTATTTATCTGTTACAAGAATTATCGATGTTGAGAGGCAACATCAAATAAAATTCAATTGGAAACCTTTTAGTGTTAGGGCAATAATGAAAGAAATGAATAATATTCCATTTCCAAAAGATAAAATTAATAAAGTAAATTATATGTGGCGAGATATAGAAAGACGCGCTCAAGGATATGGCTTTTTTGCAAAAACTCCAGTACCCTATCCATTGACTGAATTTGATTTAGCTAATCAAATAGCTATTCTAGGATTAAAAAAAGGATGGGGAATTGATTATGTGAGACTAACATATCAAAAATGGTTCCAAGAAACAAAAGAACCAGCAACAGAACCTAGTATTTCAGAGATATGTAAACAATTAAAATTAGATAAAAACGAAATAATATCTGAGGCTAAGACCAAGGGTATAAATGATATATATCAATCTAATACAGACTTAGCTCGTAAAAATAAGATTTTTGGAAGTCCATCTTTTATTGTAAATAATGAAATATTTTGGGGTGATGATAGAATGGAAGATGCTATAGAATGGTCTAAAAAATAATGATCCCAAAAAAATATTCTAATTTTTTATTTATTTTAGTAATGGGCTTTAGTATGAGCTTAATAATGACATTAATCATCACCTATATAAATACAGGAATTGATAACGGATATATAGATAGATTCTTAAAAGCATGGGTAATAGGACTCCCAATAGCAATTGCTGCTGCATTTATAGTTGGCCCAATTGCAAAAAAGTTTGTAGATAAAATAACCGAATAGTCATAATCTAAATAATGACTAATTTATCAGCTTATATTTTTTTAATTTTAAGTATTATTCTTGGAATAACTTCGAATGGTCTTTTAAAATCTACAAATGGTTTTACTAATCTTAGTCCAACAATTTTTTGTATCATCTCGATAGTAGCATGTATTTTTTGTTTATCAAAAGCGATGAATGTAATCCCAGTTGGTTTTTCATATGCTACATATGGAGGTTTAACAATTACCGCAGTAACTTTATTTGGGATTTTTAAATATAATCAAGTGCCAAATTTTTACGGAGTAATTGGAATTTTTTTTATAATCATTGGGGTAATATTATTAAATACTCTTGGTAAAACTACTTAGAAACTGGCTTTAAAATTTTTAAAAATTTTTTATGAACATCTTTATTAACTGAGCAAATAATATTACCACCTTTCGATGCATCTTGATTGCTCCATGTTGTAACTATTCCACCTGATGCTTTAATTATTGGAATTAAAGGATTTACATCCCAAATTTTATTGACTGCTTGAATTACAACATCAATTTTACCCTCAGCAAAATGAGCATAACTTAAAGCATCAGTGCAAGGAAATTGCATCATTTTTAAAATCTTTGGAATTTTTTTTTGTTTGTTTAATGGTAGTCCTCCATTGAAAGCTACCGAAACTTTCGAATTTGAAAAAGAAGTTTTTTTACTTACTTTAATTTTTCTTTTTTTTCCTTTTTCAGAAACATAAGCACATTTTTTTGAGGTGTTAAAATAATATTTATCTAGAATTGGAAAATTAGCTAGCCCTAAAACAGGTTGTTCTTTATAATTTAGTGAAATTAAATTACTCCATGTAGGGTTATCAATTATAAATGACCTAGTTCCATCTATAGGGTCCAAAATCCATGTGAAATCACTTTTTGATTTTTTATGTCCAAATTCTTCGCCTATAACTTGGTGATCTGGAAATTTTTTACTAATTTCATTTCTGATGAACTTTTCAAATGCTCTGTCAGAGCTTGTTACAGGGTCATATCCTTTCCTTTTTAGCTTATTAGAAACTTTAAAAGATTTGCTTAATTGAGAATGATAAAACTTTGTTAACTTCTTAGCTAGATTCTCAATAAATTTCGAATAAAATTTGTAATCTGTAGATTTGAATATTGGCACAAAGGACTAATACTATTTTATTCTTATTGATTAAAGCTTAATTTTAAATAATGATTTAAGAAATCTATGAAAACTGAATTAAAAGATAAAAAGGTCTTTTTTGATAATGGAGGTTCAAAAAAAGAAATCCATCCTTTTTGGCTCAGAGAAAGAGTAAATGGAGAGACTTTTATTGATAAAAAAACTCAACAAAGGTTATTTGACCCAACTACGATTAAAAAAGATATAATGATTGAAAGCTTAAATTTATCTAATAATTTTTTAGAAATAAAGTTTAGTGATGGCGCTCATGCTAAATTGACTATTCAAGAAATTTTTAGAGAATTTTCCCAAAAAAATGAAATTGAGCATATCAAAAAAATAGAATGGGATTCTTCATTTAAAGACTTCAATAAATATGAGTTTAGAGATAATCTTTTTGAAGATAAAAAAATGTATGAAGCTCTTATCAATTTTTACCAATATGGATTTGTAATTTTTAAGGATGTACCAACAAAAAATAATTTTATAGTAAACTTTGCAAATTCTATAGGAAGTATTAGAAGAACTAATTTTGGAGAATTTTTTAATGTTAGGTCTAAACCAAGCCCTAATGATTTAGCTTATACCTCTTATTCACTATCTCCTCATACCGATAGTCCTTACCGAATTCCAGTTCCTTGCATACAAATGTTACATTGTATTGAAAATAAAGTCACCGGTGGTTTTTCTACCTTGGTAGATGGATATACTGTAACTCAAAAACTAAAAAAAGATTTCTTAGATCATTATAAAATTTTAACTCAAATAAAAGTCAGATTTCAATTTATTGATCAAAATGTTATTTTAGAAGATTGGGCTGAAATGATACAGCTTGATAATGACGGAAAATTTAAACAAGTAAGATTCAGTCCTAGACTTGATTTTGTTCCTTTAATGGATAAAGAAAAATTAGAGTTATATTTTTCTGCCAGAAGAAAATTATCCGAATTATACAATTCAAGTGAGTATAAAATAGAATTTAAACTCATGCCTGGTGAACTATTAATGATGGACAATCATCGATTACTTCATGGAAGGACTGAATATGACTCGAATGAAGGTGATAGATTTCTCCAAGGATGCTACATTGATTATGATAGTACTGAGGGAAAACTAAAACATTTAAAAAGAAAATTTAATCTTTAGGTAATATTTTCAATTTGTTTTTCCGCATTTTTAATTGATTTTTCATAATCTAAAGCCATTTGATCAGCACAGACAATATCAATTTTTTCAATCCCAAAAAAATTTAGAATGAATTTTAACCAAGGAGTTAAAAAATCTTCATTACTATTAAGTTTTGTTCCTCCCGAGGTAATAACCAGATACGCCCTTTTATTTTTTAACAAACCTTCTCTTCTTCCATTTGGTTTAAATTTAAAGGTTTCACCAACTCTTGCTGCAAGATCTGACCAAGCTTTTAAGGTAGCTGGCGGACCATAATTATAAATTGGAGCTGAAATAATTATTATATCACTTTCTTTAAGTTCCTTTACTAATTTATCTGAAAGTTCAAACATTTTTTTGTGATGTTCAGTTTGATCTTTAATATCAATTTTCATGCCCGACTCAGTTAGACCTGAAACAAAAACCATTTCATCGTCAAGATCTCTGTAGATAACTTGATCTTCAGGTTTTTTAATTTTCTTTAATAATTTTTTAGCTAAAGCTCTTGAGGTAGAACCTTCTTTTCTTGCGCTAGAGTCTATTTGATAAATTTTCATAATTTAATTTATCCAAAATTCTGTAAAAATGGAAAAAAATTTAATATATAATACCCTAATGCTTGTAATTGGTTAGATAATATTAAAATTCCAGTTATTAATAGGATAATTCCACCTATTTTGGATACTAGGTTTATATTTTTTCTAAAATTTTTTGAAAATATTAAAAATTTTTGAATTAAGTAACCTGAAAAAATAAATGGTAGGGCTAATCCCAAAGAATAAAAGGTTAAAAGTAAAATTCCTTTATTTATACTTTCTTCGGTAGCAGCAAGAACAAGAATTGATCCCAAGATAGGACCTATACAAGGAGTCCATCCAAAAGCAAAAGCCATACCGATTACGATTGGACTATAAAAATTATTATTCGTTTTAGTCTGGACTCTTTTTTCATAATTTAAAAATTTTAAGTTTATGATACCTAAAATTTGAAGTGAAAAAATAATTATTACCAGTCCTGCAGCTATTCTTAGTTCATTAGAATTTTGAAGTAATACCTGACCTAAAAAAGTTGAAGCAGCCCCAAAAATAATAAAAACTATAGAAAAACCCAATGTAAATAAAATTATAGGAATCAAATTAATATTTTTTCTTTCTATCAATTCATTTAACGAACTCCCTGAGATGTATGAAATGTAACCTGGGATTAATGGTAATACACATGGAGATAAGAAACTTATCAATCCGGCTCCTAATGCAATTATTAATTCAGTCATTATTTTTCTTTAACTACTTTTAATCTTTGTTCACCTAAATAATCTACCTTCAAAATCATCTCATCACCCTCTTTCAAATAATCAGGTGGGTTCATTCCCATTCCCACTCCTGCAGGTGTGCCAGTAGTAATTATATCTCCCGGCATTAAAGTAATAAATTGACTTATGTGAGAAATTAAAAAATTAAAATTAAATATCATTAAACTTGTGTTGCCAGTTTGTCTTCTCTTTTGATTAAGGTCTAATGATAAATTTAAATTGGATATATCTTTTATTTCATCTTTGGTAACTAAGTAGGGTCCTAATGGGCCAAAAGTATCTCCCGACTTACCTTTCACCCATTGACCACCTCTATTTTTCTGCCATTCTCTCTCGCTAATATCGTTACAAATACAATATCCTAAAACAAAATTTTGAGCTTCTTCCTCCTTTATACAATGAGCTTTTTTTCCTATCACTAGGGCTATTTCTATTTCATGATCTAAAGAGTTAGATGATTTTGGGATGATTATATTGTCATGAGGTCCAACTATACAATTTGGAGATTTATTAAATACTATCGGTTCTTTTGGAGCATCTGAGTTAGTTTCATCAGCATGAGCTTTATAATTTAAACCTATAGCAAAAAAGTTTGCTGGTTTTGTGATACATGATCCAATCCTCTTATCAATTTCTATTTTTGGAAGAGAATTTATTTTTATCATTTTAATCTTATCTAAAGTTTCAAAGGTTAAGTTTTCTGGATTAAAATCGTTAATTATTTGGGATAAATCTCTTATTGTATTTTCCTCATCTAGAATAGCAGGGATTTCTTTACCGAACTCACCCACTCTCAATAATTTCATTTAGTTAACCTTTGATGCCTAGGTGAGTATATTTTACGTTTAAATAATCTTTAATTGCTCCAGACCCACCTTCTCTACCGTAACCGCTTTGTTTAATACCACCAAAAGGAGCTTCAGCTACCGCAATAAAACCAGTATTAACTCCTACTGTTCCAGTTTCCAGTTGCTCTGAAGCTAAATGAGCTGTCTCCATTGAATTTGTACAAACATAGCTACATAAACCAAGTTCGTGATTATTAGCTCTTTCAATAACTTCATCAAAGGATTTAAAGGAAAGCATTGGCACCAAAGGTCCAAAAGGCTCTTCTTTCATAATAGTATAATCATCTTTAACATTATCAAAAATAGTTGGTTCATAGAAAAATCCTTTATTAAACCCAGCTGGTCTTTTTCCACCCAATAAAACCTTAGCACCTTCTTGTTTAGTTTTTTCAACAAGAGCTTCGACCTCATTTAATCTTTTTTTAGTTGTGAGAGGACCTAATTGTGTATCTAGATCCATACCATTGCCAATTTTTAACTTTTTAGTTTTTTCGATAAATAGATTTACGAATTCGTCTTTCTTTTTTTCATGAATATAAAACCTATTGGGTGATATACATACTTGACCATTGTTTCTAAATTTTGCTGCGATCGCCATATCAGAGGCTTTTTTAATATCTGCATCATCAAAAACTATAAAAGGTGAGTGTCCACTCAATTCCATTGTTACTCTTTGAACTTTATCAGCCGCTTGTTTTAAAATTAATTTTCCAACCCTTGAAGATCCCGTTATAGAAATTTTTTTTATAATATCAGAAGCAATCAGCTGTTGAGCAATACTAGGGGGATCACCTGATAAAAGATTAACCACTCCTGGAGGGACTCCACACTCGTGACAAATGTCAACCATTTGCATTACAACCCCAGGAGTAATGACATCTGGTTTTATTATTACGGAACAGCCTGCAGCTAAAGCTGTTGCTATTTTTCTAGCAGATAATACTGCAGGAAAATTCCATGGAGATAATGCAGCAACTACTCCTACTGGTTGATAATAAACATGAACCCTTGTGTCTTCAAATCTGCTTTCTACAGTCTGCCCATAAATTCTTTTTGTTTCTTCAGCATTCCATTCAAAAATATCTGCTGCTCCATTAACTTCTCCTTTGGCTTCAACAAAAGGTTTTCCAACTTCTAGTGTCATCCACTTTGCAAGTACGTCTTGCTTCTCTCTCATTTTATCAGCAATACGTCTAATAATATAAGATCTTTGCCAAGGAGCAGTTTTTTTCCAAACTTCTAAACCTTTCTTTGCTGATTGAAGTGCTCTATCAACATCCTGGGGTGTAGCTTTAGAAGCTTTACCTATAACTTCTTCACTGGCCGGATTGATTACCTCATAGGTCCCTTTATCTGATGATTGTTGCCATTTACCATCAATGAATTGACCAAACTTTTCGTACATATTTAAACTTAACATTACCTGTGGTTGTGTCCACTATGAAATTTTTACACATTTGAAAAATTTGTTACAATGATACTTTAAAATGTAAAAAAGGAGGCGTCAATGAAAGCATACATTATGGGAAACTACACTGAAAAAGCTTTTCAAGGTTTTTTGAAAGATCCTAAAACTGATAGAAAAGCGGTTGTAGAAAAATTAACGAAAGCTATGGGTGGAACAATGCATAGTATGGATATAGTTAGAGGTTCTTATGACTTTGTGGTTGTAAATGAGCTAACTAGTTTTGAAGACTTTGCTGCTGTAAAGCTTGTAGTCGAGGCATCTGGTGCAGTTAAAAATTTGACAATGCTAGAAGCAATAGACTTTAATAAAGCTACTGTTAAGGCAAGTGAAGTTGCTGCAGGTTCTTATAAAGCTCCAGGTCAATAATTATAGTACTACTTCCAGTTTCGCGGACTGGAAGTTGGTAGTATATTTCATTTATTTCTTAAGTTTTGCAGAAAATTTCAAATTATTATTATCAAACTTTTGCTGATTATTTTTTATATAATCATCCATGATTTGAATTTTTTCAGTTTCAAATTCAGAAACTTTTCTAGAATTAAGATCAACATATAAAGCGAGAACTTCTATTGTTGAAGCTAAATATTTTTTTTCCTTGTGTATCATTTCCATTTTATATTGAAGTCTTTTCTTATCATGATCAAAATACAATAAATTGACTTCAACTTCGTCATCAACTTTAAGTTCTTGATTATATGTAATATAAGACTCTACTATCATTGTACTTTTTCCAGTTGTTTTTGCAGAATGCTCCCCCATTTTAAAAACGTCATTTAAAATATCAGCACCATATTTATCAAATATTAAAAGGTAATATGAAACATTCATATGATTATTATAATCAATCCAATCTTTTATAATTTTTTGTGAGCTTAGTTTTACTGGCATTTAAACTAAAATCTTTGATTTTTAATTAATGATTTGGGTTTTCGTTATCTACAACTAGACATATTTCGGATTTAGTTAAAAATCTTCTTCCTGTGCCATTATCAAGAGAAAACATTCCACCAATGCCTTTTACTGCATCAATTGTTAGATCTGTGTGTTTCCATTTTTCATATTGGTCTCCATTCATATAAAAAGGTACACCCCCAATTTCGCCAAGTTTTATATCATTATCACCCAATGGAAATTCACCTTCTTGAAAGCACATGGGAGCACTTCCATCGCAACATCCCCCAGACTGGTGAAACATTAACTTTTCACCATATTTTTCTTTTAACTCAGATAATAAATTCAAAGCCGAATGTGTTGCAGATACTTTCATTTGTTTTCTCTGGCCCATGATATCGAATCATGGACCAGTATATATTATTTGATTAAAAGAAGCCTAATTTTTTCTCAGCATAAGAGACATGTAAGTTCTTATTCTGTCTATAATGATTAAGCATCATTTTGTGAGTTTCTCTTCCAACTCCAGATTGTTTGTATCCACCAAATGGAGAGTGAGCCGGATAAGCATGATAACAATTAGTCCATACTATTCCTGCTTGTATAGCTCTTCCCATTCTGTGAGCTATATTACCATTTCTAGTCCATACTGCAGCGCCTAAACCATAAAGAGTATCATTAGCAATTTTTAATGCCTCTGCTTCGTCTTTAAATTTAATTACTGATACAACTGGTCCAAAAATCTCTTCCTGAGAGATTCTCATCTGATTGTTAGCTTCGAAAATAGTTGGTTGGATATAATTACCCTTTTCCAATCCACTATTAAGCTTACCAACACTTCCTCCAGTTAGAACTTTAGCGCCCTCTTTTTTACCTAGTTCTAGATAAGATTTAATTTTTTCCATCTGTTCTACTGAGGCTTGAGCACCAATCATGGTTTCCATTTTTAAAGGATTATCTTGTACGACAGCTTTTGTTCTAGCTATAGCTCTTTCCATGAATTTATCATAGATAGATTCTTGAACTAAAGCTCTACTAGGACAAGTACAAACTTCACCTTGGTTTAGGTTAAACATTACAAAACCTTCAATACATTTATCAAAGAAATCATCATCTTTTTCCATAATGTCTTCAAAGAAAATGTTTGGAGATTTTCCACCTAACTCTAATGTAATTGGAATGATGTTTTGTGCAGCATACTGCATAATCAATCTTCCAGTTGTTGTTTCGCCTGTAAAAGCAACTTTAGCGACTCTTTTTGAGGATGCTAAAGGTTTACCTGCTTCTAATCCAAAACCACTTACAATGTTTACTACTCCTGGAGGCAATAAGTCTCCAATAAGTTCCATCATTACCATTATAGAAGCTGGTGTTTGCTCAGCTGGTTTTAAAACTGAACAATTTCCGGCTGCAAGGGCTGGTGCTAGTTTCCATGTTGCCATCAATAGTGGGAAATTCCATGGTACTATCTGACCAACAACTCCTAGTGGTTCGTGAAAATTGTAAGAATATTGGTTATTAGCAATTTCAGCAATAGATCCTTCTTCTGCTCTAATTACTCCAGCAAAATATCTCCAATGGTCAATAACCAAAGGTAAGTCTGCTGCCATACATTCTCTTATAGGTTTTCCGTTATCCAAACATTCAGCTGTAGCTAACAAATTTAGATTTTTTTCTAAAACGTCGGCTATTTTGTTTAAGATATTAGACCTTGTTGTGATATCAGTCTTTCCCCATTCTGGAAAAGCTGCGTGAGCCGCGTCTAAGGCAGCTTCTACGTCTTTATCATCTGATCGTGCTACTGAACAGATTTTCTCATTCGAAATCGGGCTAACATTGTCAAAATATTTGCCTGATTTAGGTTCTACAAATTTACCGTTTATGTAGTTTCCATACTTTGCTTTGAATGGAAATTTAACCTTTAAATGAGAAGTATCTAATACAGATGACACTTTCATTGCTTCTGCACTCATATTTTTTACTCCTCTTCTATTGTTAGTTGTCTTGATTGTATTACTTTTTCCAGATTTTTTAGAACGCTTCTTAGTCGCAGATTTCTTTCTTACGACTTTTTTTATTCGTTTAATTTTTTTTTTTCTGGAAATATTGACCAATTTATATTTTTTTTTTTTGGTCCTATTTTTTGCTATTTTTTTTTTCTTAATAGCCATAAGTTTATTTAACTAAGAATATTCATAAGTGTCTATTTGTAATAATTTTATTTTTCTACCTGAAATTGTATAAATACTATATCTTGTGCTTATAAAAAAAGTCATTAATATTTTTTTTGTTAATTAAAAATTCAAAAATATTACGCACGTGATGATAAATTTTATAAACAAAAAATTAATACGATTAAAAAATAGTTCAAAAGTTCTTAAACTTATATATTTTTATCACTACCTTTTTCACGACAAAAAACTTGGAAATATAGGATTTAATTTTTCAAAAAAAAAATCAAGAAAAGAGTTAGTTCAAAATATAATAGTTAAAAAAAACTATAAGAAATATTTAGAGATTGGATGTTTTGACGATGAGTTATTTAATCATGTAAATTGTTTAAAAAAAGTCGGTGTAGATCCAATGACTGGCGGAACTATAAGAATGACCAGCGATCAGTTTTTTTTAAATAATAAAGAATTTTTTGATTGTGTTTTTATAGATGGTCTTCATGAATACCATCAAGTAAGAAAAGATATTTCTAATTCCCTTAAATTTCTTAACGAAGGTGGAATAATTTTATTACACGATTGTTTACCAAACAATTATTTTGAGCAAGCAGTTCCTAGATGTCAATGGACATGGAATGGAGATGTTTGGAAAGCTATAGTGGAGTCTAGAAAATCAAAAGATCTTGATGTTTATACTTGTTACGCTGATTTTGGTATAGGTGTAATAATTAAAAGACCAAATCGTAACCTACTTGATAACAATAACATTGATTCGTTAAATTTGAAATTTGATGATTATTTCCACCATCATAAAAAATTAATGAATATAATTGAGTACGAACAATTAATGGAAATCATTTAAATAAAGATTTGACTCTATAAAAAGATTTAATTCCAAGAAAAGAACATAATAATCCATAAAATCTTGCAAAATACATTGTTTGTTTTTTTTGGTTATATAAAATTGAAAATAAGATTGTTTTAATTATTGATTTTACAAATTTTCCTGACATTTTAATCAAAGCATAAAAATAATTATTATGTTTTTTATAATAATAAAATGAGGACCACATCCAATGCCAATTTCTAAACATTTCAGTTTCAATTGAATATTTGGGATCTGTAGCAGCCGAGCCTTTATGACCCAAATGTTTTATCTTTAAAATAGAGCTATTAAAAATTTTACCTCTTTTGAATTTTATTCTTTTACAAAGATCAATTTCCTCAAAATATAAGAATATATTTTCATCAAACATATCATTTAGATCAACATTTTTTGTGTCGATCAACAAAGAACATCCTACTACCCAGTCTACCTCTTTAAGAAAATTATTATCGTAATTTTTTTTCTTTAACAGAATATCATTTTTATTATCAAAAGCTCCAAAAGGAGAATGATCTGTTGTTTTAAAATATGATGGACCAATAATAGAGAATTGTATATCTGAAGTTAAATAATCTTTTAATTTTACAAAAAAATCTTTTTCATAAACAACATCTGGGTTTGAAACTAATCCATACCTTGTTTGTATATTCTTTAATCCTAAATTATTTCCAGCACCATAACCTAAGTTTTTTTTAGCTAAAATTACTGAAACATTTAAATATTTTTTTTCCAAAAGATCTTTAAAACTAACATCTTCAGAGTTTTCAATAATCAGGACTTTTACATTTGAGTCTATTGAATTGATGCAATTATACAAAATTTCTTTATCAGTACGAAAAGTTACAATTATAACAGTCAAATTATTTAGATATGTCATAGGTGACTAATTTACAATTTATAAATAAAGATATAAAAGACAGTTGTCTATGAAAATATTTATAACAGGTATAGCTGGTTTTTTGGGAAGTCATCTAGCAAAAAAACTCATAAACCTAGGTCACGAAGTTCATGGAAATGATACTTTAATCGGTGGTGAAATATCAAATCTAGACGAAAAAAAAATTAAATTTTTTGAGGCAGACTGCTGTGATTTAAAAAAAATGACAGAAATTACAAAAGGAATAGATATCGTTTATCATTGTGCTGCGACTGCACATGAAGGATTATCAGTTTTTTCTCCTAACATAATTACAAAAAATATTTATCAAGCAAGTGTTTCAACAATTACAGCAGCAATTAAAAATAAGGTTAGAAGATTTGTTTATTGTTCATCCATGGCACGATATGGAAATCAAAAAAGTCCATTTAACGAGGAGATGAAAGCCCAGCCTGTAGATCCCTATGGGATAGCAAAAGTTGCAGGTGAAGAAACCTTAAAAATTTTAGCAAATTTAAATGGCATGGAATGGAATATTGCTGTTCCTCATAATATAATTGGACCATATCAAAAATACGATGACCCATTTAGAAATGTTTTATCAATTTTTATTAATAGGAATCTACAAAATAAACCTTCAATAATTTATGGTGATGGGAATCAAATAAGATGCTTTTCATATATCGATGATGTAATTTTTTGTTTGGAAAAATTAGCTTTAGATAAAAAAATTAATAAAGAAATAATTAATATTGGTCCTGATGAAGAAATGATCACTATAAATGAAGTAGCAAAAATGGTAGCAAATGTTACTGGTTTTAATGGTGATCCTATTTATGTTGGAGATAGACCACAAGAAGTAAAATTAGCTACTTGTAGTGCTGATAAATCTAGACGACTTTTGAACTATAAAACTAAAACTAAATTAAAAGAAGCTATCTCTAAGACATGTGATTATATAAAACAAAATGGTGTTAAAGAATTTAGTTATCATTTACCAGTAGAAATCATAAATGATAAAACTCCTAAAACTTGGGTCAAAAAATTAATTTAAATTATTTCGCTTTTTTTACAAAATAAATACCAATAACAACTGCTGTTAATGAGATTAAAACCTTGAAAGTTATTAATTCTCTCAAAAATATATAACTTAATATTGTTCCAAAAATAGGTATTAAATAAGAAACCTGAGATTGAAAAATTAAACCATTATTTACTAAAATTTTAAATCTTAAAAGCCAAGCAATACCAGTAGAAACTAATCCAAGATAAATAACAGAGATTGTTGAATCTAATCTTGGTTCTAAATTCCAAGGTTGTTCAATAAAACTTACTAATGGAATTAAAATAATAGTTGCCCATATCAAAATTGAACCTGTTACATTCTCATTTTTTTTTTTACTTATTTTTAAAGTCAAAACTCCTCCAACTACATAACAGGTTGAACCAAGTAAAATTATTAAGGCAGACAAAAAATTATTCTCATCTATAAGTATATTGTCTGAGAATAAAAATATTATTCCCGCAAAACCAATTAAAATTCCAACAGTTTTAATAAAATTGAATTTTTCATTTTTAAGATAAAAATGTCCAAGAACTGTTGAACTTAATGGTGTTGTGGACATAAGAATAGCAGCTAGATTGCTTTGAACTGACTGAACTCCATAAGCAATTAAAAAAAAGGGTGCTACTAAATTAATAAAACCAATCATGGCAAACCAATGCCAATCTTTTGAAAAGGCCTCAATTTTTACTTTTTTTATGTAACAAAGTAAAAGCACTGGTATCGCACCAAAAAAAACTCTTAGGAAAGCAATTGTTACAGGACCAAACGAATAAGTTGCGATTTTTATATTAAAAAAAGCAGAAGCCCAAATTAAAGCAAGTAAAGTAAGTAAAAAATAATCTAATAATTTTGGTTGTCTCATTCAATTATATCTTTAACTAATCCTTTTGTAATTTTTTGAAGATCTGTGTATTGAATTTTAAAAACACAATTAGGATGACCTGCAGCAGCATATACGTTTTCATATCTTTCTAAGGAACCATCAATTAAAATGAAAATATTGTTAAGATGACCAATAGGGGAAACACCCCCTATTGTGAAACCTGTAATATCTTTTACAGTATCAGCAGAAGCCATAGAAACATCTTTAATGTTTAATATTTTTTTTGTTTTTTTTAGAGAAACTTTTTTATCCCCAGCGACAAGGCATAAGGTAAATGTATCCTCAGTTTTAAAAAGTAAACTTTTTACAATCGCACCGATTTCACAACCTAAAGACGTAGCGGCATCCGTAGCTGTCCTTGCAGAATTTTCTAAAATTAACACTCTTTGATTTCGATCAAATTTCTTTAATATTTTATCTACTCTTTTTACTGGCTCTTTATCTAATAAGGTCATAATTAAACTGAGAATAGAAAACTATTATACATAACTATCATCGTATGTATGCGATAAATGCATATGTGTTATTATGTAATAGAAAAGATTTTATTAGTATTTTCTGATATCACAACTCAGATTTATCATAAATTTAAAATTTATACAGGGAGAATTCATGAGTGCTAAAAATGTATTAAAGACAATAAAAGATAAAGACATTGGGTACGTTGACTTAAGATTTACCGACCCAAGAGGTAAACTTCAGCATGTAACACAAGATTTAAAAACAGTTGATGAAGACATGCTTAATGATGGAATATTTTTTGACGGTTCTTCTATAGCAGGTTGGAAAGCAATTAATGAATCTGATATGATTTTAAAACCTGACTTATCAAGGACATTTGTTGATCCGTTTTTTTCTCATAACACTCTTGTAATCTTTTGTGATGTAATGGATCCAATAACTAAAAAATTTTACGAGAGAGATCCACGATCAACAGCAAAGAAGGCAGAAAAATATTTAAAAGACTCTGGTATTGGTGATACTGCTTTTTTTGGGCCAGAGGCTGAATTTTTTGTATTTGACGACGTAAGGTTTAAAAATGACATGAATGACACTGGTTTTGTAATTGACAGTACTGAAGGTCCATACAATACTGGTAAAAAATACGATAATGGCAATATGGGTCATAGACCAGGAGTTAAGGGTGGATACTTTCCAGTTCCTCCTGTAGATGGTGGCCAAGATTTAAGATCTGAATGTTTAAAAGCTATGAAAGAAATGGGTGTAAAAGTTGAAAAACACCACCATGAAGTTGCCCCAAGTCAACATGAGCTAGGTACAATGTTCAACACTTTGGTCACTCAAGGGGATAACATGCAAATTTATAAGTATGCAGTTCATCAAGTTGCTCACTCATTTGGAAAGACAGCAACATTTATGCCTAAACCAGTAAAAGGCGACAACGGCTCAGGAATGCATGTTCACCAATCTATATGGAAAAATAAAAAACCTCTATTTGCTGGTGATAAGTACGCGGGATTATCAGATACGTGTTTGCATTATATTGGTGGTATCATAAAGCATGCAAGAGCATTGAATGCGTTTACTAATGCATCCACAAACAGTTATAAAAGATTAATCCCAGGTTTTGAAGCACCTGTTCTTTTAGCTTACTCTTCAAGAAATAGATCAGCAAGTTGTAGAATTCCTTTCTCTACTAGTAAAAATGGTAAGAGAGTTGAGGTAAGATTTCCAGACGCCTCAGGTAATCCATACTTAACTTTTGCCGCTTTGTTGATGGCTGGTTTAGATGGAATTAAAAATAAGATTAAACCTGGTAAACCAATGGATGAAGATCTATACGCTTTGTCAGGTGATGAACTAAAAGGTATACCAACAGTTTGCACATCTTTAAAAGGAGCTTGTACCGCATTAGATGGTGATAGAGCTTTTTTAAAACAAGGTGGAGTGTTTACTGATGATCAAATAGATGCTTACATTGAATTAAAAATGGAAGAGGTACAACAATTTAGAGATACCCCTCATCCAATTGAATTTCAAATGTACTATAGCTGCTAGTTTTAGGAATAATTATTTAGATATTTAGGCTAAGATTTATACTTGTTGAGAAAGTCAACTACCGATTTTCTTTTTTCTCTTTTAGCTTCGTCTAATGGTGTAGCACCCCAACGGTCACGAACATTCAGAGGATGACCATGGGTTACTAAATATTCTACTGCCTCTAAATTACCTTCGGCTGATGCTAAATGTAAAGCAGTTCTTAAATCATAATCTCCTGCATTCACTGGCACACCTTTAGCAACTAAATGACGAATATTATCTACATTATTTTCTGTTGCTGCAAAAAGTAACTCGATAACCATAAGTTCATCATCAAATTTAGCAATTTTATCGGTTTTACCTTTTGGATTTTCAACTAAATGGAAAGGCTCGGTATATTTGATGTCTAATTTTTCAAATAAATCTACAATCTTTTTATGATTATTATTTCTCGCATCAGAGATGGGATAACCTCCCCAACGATCAGGTATAGGTTTAACACCATGATCTAATAAAAATTTTACAACTTCCAATTGGCCCTCTGCTGAAGCAAGATGCAAAGGTGTTCTAATATCATAATCACCTGTTTGAAGATCTCGCTGTTGACTAACTAAACTTTCTAAAGTTCTTATGTTACCGTTGCTTGCGGCCCAAATTGCCTCTCCACAACTGTTTGCCTCCCATCTAGCAATAGGTAATTTGGGATCCAGTCGATCAGTATCTGTCATTGTGCCATCAAAAGTATGAACAAGATATTTTGATGTTAGTCTTTTAGACATCTCTATTCCTCTCACACTGTTACCCTGAGCATCCAAACGTGGAGAAAAAATACAAATTCCCATAAGTTGTGGAACAACCAGTAGCACACCTCCACCAACTCCACTTTTTGCAGGTAAACCAACTTGTTGGAAAAAAGCACCGCTGGCATTATACATTCCGCTAGACTGAAGTACTGGTAAACAATTACGAACAGTTTTTTGACTAAGAACACGATCTTGAGAAATAGGACAAACACCACTGTTTGCAAGAGTGGCTGCTGCCATCGCAACATCGGTAGCAGTCATTTCTAAGGAACAAATGCTAAAATAAAGTTTTAGTGCCTCGGTAACAGCTGGTTCAATATAAAAATCAAATTCATCTTCATCTGGATGTATATCCATATGTAGATCAGTTTTTGTATGAGGCAAACTACCAGTTGCCATCAATAAATATCCCATGGCGATGTTATTATAGCCTTTGAAATTTTCTTGACGTGCCATACTTTTATTAAATCTTGGCATCTCAGCACTAGGGCTATCATCTGCAGTCCAACCTATAAGGCGACCAAATTGTTGTCTAATGTGTCTTAGTCTTTGGGTAAAAGAGTCGTTAGGGTCAATTAAACCAGCTGTCATAATTGCACCAGCATTTACCATTGGATTAAAAGGGACACGTGAAAAACTCTTACTTGAAGCTGATCTAGCCAATAAAGTTAAATCATCAAATTGTCTTCCTGAAGGTTCCTTCCCTACATGTTTTGAAACCTCTTCCAAACCTAATGCTTCGAGTGCAAAACAGTAATTAAATGGTTTGCACATTGATTGAAAAGAAAAATCTGTTTGTGAGTCACCTCTTTGGTAAATTTGACCATCAATTGTAACTATAGAAATACCAAATTGATCTGGATCAACTTCTGCAAGCGGTGGAATATATGATGCCAATTCACCAGATTTGATTTTTTTAACTTCATCAAAAATTTTATCTATATTTTTTGAAAAATTAGTAAAATCAGGCAATGCTAACTGCCCTCTCAAAGCTTTTTCTACTAAAAGACCAGATGTTCTTATAATGCTAATAAAGTCCTCAAAAACAATTTTATCACCATGAGCTTCAAGTCTCTTAAAGAGGCTTTGAAGTCTATTATCATTTGGCTTTAGACCAGAGTGATCCAAAGCATCTTTTAATTTTTTACTTTCTACGAAATTTTGACCATTTTCACACAAAGAAAAGAACAAGTCTGCTTCTCTTTTTGATTTAGCTCTTAATGATTCTAATTGTGAAATTTTTTCTTTACTCATATTAACAAATATAAAATTAATTTATTTTAGAAAATTTTAATATAAGTGTAAATAATATTATTAATTAAGAATTAATTAACCTTGAAAGACTCGCCACAACCACATCTTTCTGTTTCATTAGGATTATTAAAAACAAAAGTTGACGAAAAATCCTCTTTTTTATAATCCATTTCAGTACCTAATAAGTACATCACAGCTGCAGAGTCTATAAATACTTTAACTCCTTTATCTTCAATAATTTCATCATTTGGATTAACCTCTTTTAGATATTCCATAACATAAGACATGCCAGCACAACCGCCAGACTTAACCGTTACTCTTACTCCTAGAGCCTCTTTTTCTGCACTAGCCATAATTTCTTTTATCCTATTAGCTGCGTTATCACTCAATTTAATTATAGGCTCCATTATAAATTTAACTCCAATTTCGCTGCATCAGACATCATGTCTTTCGTCCAAGGCGGGTCCCAAACTAATTCAAGGTCTACACTATCTATTTCATCTACTTGCATTGCCCCCTCTTTAACTTCTTTTGGTAAACTTTCTGCAACAGGACAATTAGGTGTAGTTAAAGTCATTTTGATTTCTGCTTTTGTACCATTTATCTTAATGTCGTATATTAAGCCTAATTCGTAAATATTTACCGGCAACTCAGGATCATAAATTTTTTTTATTTCCTCTATTACTTTCTCTTTTGTTTTCATAAATATTAATCTTCCGTGCTTACTTGTTTTCCATCATTTTGCATTGCAGAAACTAAAGTATGCCACGATAATGTAGCACATTTAACTCTCATTGGATATTGTTTTACTCCTGACAAACACATCAATTTAGTTTTATCATCTTCTTTTAATATATTAGATTTTAAACTAGGATTCTCTTTAATCATTCCTAAAAAATCTTCTATTATTTCTTTAGCTTCATTGTCACTTTTACCTTTTATTAAGTCTGTCATAATTGAAGCTGAAGCCATTGAAATTGCACACCCACTTCCCTCAAAAGATATATCCTCAACCTTTCGCTGATCATTTAATTTTAGATAAACGTGCACATTATCCCCACATAAAGGGTTATTCCCTTTCGCATCTTTATTAAAATTTTCTGGTTTACCTAAATTTCTTGGATTTTTTCCATGTTCTAGGATTAGTTCTTGATAAAGTTCTTTTAAATTCATTATAGATTAAAAATTTTTTTACATTTATTAATCGACTCGTTTAATTTGTCAAAATCTTCTTTTGTATTATATACTCCGACTGAAGCCCTAGCACTTGCTGGTATTTCAAGTTTATCATGTAATATTTGACAACAATGATGGCCAGCTCTTATTGCTACGCCATCCTCATCTAAAATTGTTGCAATATCATGTGGGTGCACCCCTTCTATTGTAAAAGATAATACCCCACCTTTATTTTTTGGATTACCAATTAATTTAACAGAATTATTTTTTTTTAAAATTTCTTGACCATATTCAATTAGATCTTTTTCGTGTTTAACGATATTTTCAATACCAATACTTTCTAAAAATTTAATAGATTGGTCGAACGCTATAACTTGAGCTGTAGCCATTGTCCCAGCTTCATATTTATTTGGTAGATCACCATATGTTATTCTGTCTTTCTTTACCTCTTTTATCATTCCGCCTCCACCTTGATAGGGAGGTAACTCTTCAAGCCATTTCTTTTTACCATACAAGATACCCAATCCAGTGGGTCCATACATTTTATGACATGAAATTGCATAAAAATCACAGTCAAGGTCTTGCACATCAATTTTTAAATGAGGGGCTCCCTGACAACCATCTACTACTACTATGATACCTTTAGAGTGAGCTAAGTTAGTAATTTCTTTTATTGGCAAAATTGCCCCTGTTACATTTGATAAATGATTAATAGCTATAATCTTTGTTTTTGGTGTAATTTTTTTTTCAATATTTTCTATCGGTATTTCACCTACTTCATTAATTTCTGCAAAATTAATCTTAATGTTTTTCGATTTCCTTAAATAGTGCCAAGGTACATAATTAGAATGATGTTCTAATTCAGTTAGTAATATTTCATCACCTTCCTCTAAATGTTTTTGACCTAAAGTATTTGCTACTAAATTTAGTGCCTCTGTAGCTCCTTTTGTGAAAACAATCTCATTTTTGTCTTTGGCGTTTATATATTTTTGAACTGAGGATCTTGTATTTTCATACAAATTCGTAGCAGCTACTGCTAAATAATGAATACTTCTCCCTACATTTGAAAATTGTTTAGTATAAAATTCATTAATTCTATCTATAACAACTTTTGGTTTTTGTGATGAGTTAGCACTATCTAAATAAACTAAATCATTATTTTGAATTTTTTCATCAAAAATAGGAAATTCTTTTTTTATATTATCTATATTCATTCACTTATTCCAACCATACTTTTAATCAAATTTTTTATTTCAGAGTCTGTAATTTTTTCAACTACATCTAATAAATATCCGTTAATTAAAAGTTCTTTTGACTGTTGATAATTCAGCCCTCTAGACATTAAATAAAATATAGAGTTTTCATCTAGACTTCCAGACGCAGAACCATGAGAACATTTTACATCATCGGCATAAATTTCTAATTCAGGCTTGGCATTAAATTCAGAAGTTTCGTCAAGTAAAATTGCTTTACTTAATTGATATCCGTCAGTTTTTTGTGCTTTTGAGTCCACAAAAATTTTACCCTGATATACAGATTTTGAATTTTTTCCTAAAACACTTTTAATTAATTGAAAACTTTTTGTGTTTTCAATTAAATGATTTATTATGGTTCTTACTTCATGGTGTTGCTCATTATTTAAGGAGAAAATACCATTTATAAATGCTGAAGAATATTCTCCTTTTAAGTTACAATTAATCTCATTTTTTGAAAAATTCGAGCCAGATGACAAAATAAAAGTTTCGGAAACACTGTTTTTACCTTGTTCAATATTATTATATGAATACCGGATGTTTTGATTAATAACTTTGTCAATCTTATAATTTTTTAAAATTGCATCTTCTTTTAAGTCAAAATTATAAAAAATATTTACAAAATTATTTTCTGCTTCATCTTTAAACAAATCAATTAATCTTAAAGAGCTATTTTGCTCTAATTCAAATTCTAATCTCAAATTTAAATTTCTAGATTTTATTTTTTCATTTGTAGTATGGTAGATCACAAGAGGTTTTTTCATAGAATAACCTTTTTTAAGTGTAATTTTGTAGCATTTATTTGCGAAAGCATTATTTAGAGATAATAAAGAATTACTGTTTTTAAATTCGTCCATAAATTTAAAGTCATCGTTAATCTTTATTTTATCTTGGTCTTCATAAGTAAAATCAATCTTTTCTACTCTTCCATTTATGAAAATAATTTTATTATGTTCTAAGCCCTCAACAAAAATTGATGTGTCAACTTTGTTAGGAAGTGAATCATTATTATAAAAGCTTAATTCACCAATATTTTTTTTTATAATCTGATTTAGATCCGAGAATTTCCAATTTTCAAGTTTTCTACTTGGGAAGCCATTCTCTATAAATCTATTTAAGTATTTTTCTTTTAACGCAACATCTTTTTCAGAAAAAGCTGAAGTTTTAACTGTTTTTTCAAAATCTGTTTTAATTTTTTCAGTCATTTAATTAAAATTTTCATACCCTTTTTTTTCTAATTCTAATGCTAGTTCTGGTCCTCCAGACTTAATTATTTTCCCATTCATTAAAACATGAACAAAATCAGGTTTTATGTAATCTAATAATCTTTGATAGTGAGTGATTATTAAAAAAGAGTTATCTTTATTTCTTAATGTGTTTACTCCATCAGATACAACCTTTAAAGCATCAATATCCAAACCAGAGTCAGTTTCATCTAAAATAGATAATTTAGGAGATAACATAGACATTTGTAAAATTTCGTTTTTCTTTTTTTCTCCCCCAGAAAAACCAACATTTAATTGCCTATTTAACTTTTCTTCATCAAATTTTAATTCTTTAGCCTTTTCTTTTACCAATTTTAAAAATTCTATTGCATCAAGTTCTTTTTCTCCTTTTGCTTTTCTTATTGCATTTAAAGAAGTTTTCAAAAATATATTTGTATTTACACCTGGAATCTCTAATGGATACTGAAAAGCTAAAAATATTCCTTTGTGTGCTCTTTCCTCAGTTTCAAGTTCAAATAAATTTTTATTCTCAAAAAGTACTTCCCCAGAAATTTCATAACCCTTTTTACCTGATAAGATGTTTGATAATGTGCTTTTACCAGAACCATTTGGGCCCATAATTGCATGAACTTCACCAGGATTAATATTAAGTGAAAAATCTTTTAAAATTGATTTATCTTCAATGTTGGCATTTAAATTATTTATTTTTAACATTAGCCAACACTCCCCTCTAAGCTAATACCCACGAGTTTTTGAGCCTCTACTGCAAATTCCATTGGTAATTGTTGAAGCACTTCTTTACAAAATCCGTTTACAATTAATCCAACAGCCTCCTCTGGGTTTAAGCCTCTTTGTTGGCAATAGTGTAGTTGTTCTTCACTTATTTTAGAAGTCGTAGCTTCATGTGCTATATTGGAATTAAAATTTTTGTTTTTTATATATGGAACAGTGTGAGCCCCACATTTATTACCCATTAATAAGGAGTCACACTGAGTATAATTGCTTGAATTTTTTGCCTTTGGATTAATGTCAACTAATCCTCTATAAGTCATATCAGAAAATCCTGCGCTAATACCTTTTGATATAATTTTACTCTTTGTATTTTTTCCTAAGTGTATCATCTTAGTTCCGGTATCAGCTTTTTGATGATTATTGGTAATTGCAATTGAATAAAATTCCCCAATTGAATTATCTCCTTTTAATATACAACTAGGGTATTTCCATGTTATGGCTGAGCCCGTTTCTACTTGTGTCCAAGAAATTTTAGAATTTCTACCTTTGCATAAGCCTCTTTTAGTCACAAAATTATATATTCCTCCTTTACCGTTTTCATCTCCAGGATACCAATTTTGTACTGTAGAATATTTTATTTCAGCATCATCGAGAGCAATTAATTCTACGTTAGCTGCATGAAGTTGATTTTCATCTCTCATTGGTGCAGTACAACCCTCTAGATAACTTACATAACTTCCTTTATCTGCTATAATTAAAGTTCTTTCAAATTGTCCCGTTTGTGATGCGTTAATTCTAAAATAAGTTGATAGTTCCATAGGACATCTGACACCTTCAGGAATATATACAAACGACCCATCCGTAAATACAGCAGAATTTAATGTCGCAAAAAAATGATCTGTTGTTGGAATAACGGTTCCTAAATATTTTTTAACTAAATCTGAATGTTTTTGAATAGCCTCAGACATAGAGCAAAAAATTATTCCTTGTTTAGTTAATTCATCTTTGAATGTTGTTGCAACCGAAACTGAATCAAAAACAGCATCAATAGCAATACCATTTAATCTTGCTTGTTCTTGTAATGGAATACCTAGCTTCTTATATGTTTCTAAAAGTTTTGGATCAAGCTCGTCAAGACTTTTGGGTTTATCACTCATGCTTTTGGGCGCTGAATAATAATACAAGTCCTGATAATCTATTTTTGGATATTTTGGTTTTTGCCAATCTGGTTCTTTTAAGTTTTGAAGTCTTTTAAATGACTTTAATCTAAAATCTAACATCCATTTTGGTTCCTTCTTGATATTTGAAATAAACTTGATTACATCTTCATTTAAACCCTTTGGCGCTCTTATGTTTTCAATATCGGTTGAAAAACCATATTTGTAATCTTTTAAATTTTCTATATCTTTTTCTCTAGTGTCCATTGTTAAACTCTTTTCTCTTCATTATCTTTAACTAAATCATCTAAACTTTTTTTATCAAAAAAATTATTTATGTGACTCTCAAGTTCATCCCAAAGATTATGGGTTAAACATTTTACTAGTTTACCATTACATCCTTTTTTTGACTCTTTTTTGCACTGCACAGTTTTTACTTTTTCGTCTACTGCTTCAAAAATATTCGTTAGTTTTATTTCTTTAGCTTTTTTGTTTAGAATATATCCTCCTTGTGTTCCTCTTACACTTTGAACTATTTCTTTCTTTCTTAATTTCGCGAATATCTGCTCTAAATAATCTAAAGAGATCCCCTGTCTTAGTGAGATATCTCTTAAAGAAACTGGATTAATGTTATTAAATTTTGCCAGATCCACTAAAGCCATTACCGCATATCTGCCCTTAGATGTAAGTTTCATAAATCGTTGTTTTACTGGGGTATATATAAACCCGACTAAAATAGTCAAGTATCTATAATAAAAAAAATACTAACATTATGTCACGTAGTTGTGATAAACCTATTTTTTTTTTGAGAATAGTAATCAATTACAATTATGGAAAACAAAATTTTAGATATATTTATTCCTGGCTCTGCAGGAAGATTAGAAGCTAAATATTATAAGAGTAAAAAAAGTACTTCACCAATTGCTCTTGTTTTACAACCTCACCCTCAATATGGAGGAACTATGAATAACAAAGTTGTTGTTGAAACTTTTCATTCTTTTATGGATAACGATTTCTCAGTATGTAGAGTAAATTTTAGAGGTGTTGGAAAAAGCGATGGAGAATTTGATAATGGTCAGGGAGAGCTGGCAGACGCAGCAGCTGCTCTTGATTGGTTGGAGAGAGAAAATTTTGATAATTCACAATGTTGGGTAGCTGGTTTTTCATTTGGGTCTCTCATAGCGATGCAACTTTTAATGAGGAGGCCAGAAATAAATAGATTTATTGCAATTTCACCTCAGCCGAATGTTTATGATTTCTCTTTTTTATCACCTTGTCCAACATCAGGTCTAGTTGTGCATGGAAAAAAAGATGAGTTAGTTCCCTCAGATTACATAAATGAACTAAATAAACGCTTAAGCTTACAAAAAGGAATCAAGGTTCAATTTTATTCTGTGATGGATTCAAATCATTTCTTTACTAAAAATGAAAAAAGTTTGATTAAAGTAATTGATAAATACATTAAAGAAGAAATAGCTATTTACTAAAATTTTTATTAATAACTCCACCAATAGTTGGATTTTTACATCTGGTAGTTTTGGGATAAGAAATAGGCTTTTTTAAAAATGTTCTTATAGCTAGAAAACCAAATGCTTGTGACTCTATAAAGTCACCGTCAAAATTATATTTTTCAATATTCTCAAATTTTAATTTTTTTGATTTAAAATATTTTTTGATATTTCTTATTAAAAAATTATTTTTTCTACCTCCTCCACATATTAAACAAATCTTGCTGTTATCATCGTTTTGCTTGATTCCCTCTGCAATTAAATAAGCAGTAAATAATGTTATGGTTGCACAACCATCTAAAAATGATAATCCTCTTGCAAATGATAAATCGAAATCTTTTATGTCTAAAGATTTTTCGTAAGACTCAATATTTAAGTTATCTATAATTTGATTAAATACTAATTGATCAACCTTTCCGGACTTAGCAAAATTTCCGTTATAATCAAATTTTTGTTTAGTATTTTTTCTGACCCATTCATCAATTAAACAATTACCAGGCGCAATGTCATAAGCAGATAAATTTTTCTCATTTGAGTCTCTGTTATTTTTTATTTTTGTTATATTGGTAATTCCTCCTATATTCATTAAAATGATTGGATATTGAATTTTTTTTTTTTTATTTATTAAATAACAGATCAATCTATGGAATACTGGAGTTAAAGGCGCTCCTTGGCCTTCATTTTTCAAATCTTTTTGTCGAAAATTATTTATGACTATATGTTTTGTAAGTTGTGATAATAACTTACCATCACCTAACTGTAGTGAAATTTTTTTTGTGGAATCGTGGAAAATTGTCAACCCATGAAACCCTACCAAATCAATTTTTTTTTTGTACCTTTGAGAAATATCATTAACAATTTCACTGTGAAATAATGTAATTTTCCTCTCCAATTCTTTTAGTTCATTCGCATACTTTTCGAGGTCATTTTTTTCATTAATTAAAGTTCTCAAATTAATCAATTTTTGTCTAAGATCATCACTAAATTCCCTATAATAATTTAAAATACCTTGAAAACGGTATTCTCCATCAGATTTAACTAAAGAAACGTCTATACCATCCATTGAAGTTCCACTCATTAAACCAAGTGCAGTAAATTCTTTATTTTTCATTAATATTTTTTTTTAAAAAAACTTGTATATTGTTAGATTATATTCTTATGAATAAATTTTTAAAAGAATTTAAAGATAGAGGTTATTTTTATCAATGTACTGATGAAAGAGAATTATCTCATTTATTAGATAAGGATAAAATAAAAGCATATATAGGTTTTGATTGCACTGCTGAAAGCCTTCATGTTGGTAGTCTTCTTCAAATAATGTGTTTAAAATTAGCTCAAAGTCATGGGCATCAACCAATTGTTCTATTGGGAGGTGGAACCACCCGAATCGGTGATCCATCTGGAAAAGATAAAACTCGTAAAATTTTAAATGATAAAGATATTAGAAAGAATGCCGAAAATATCAAAAAAATACTTAAAATCTTTTTAAATACTAAAGATAAAAAAATTCGCCCAATTTTTGTCGACAATTATAAGTGGCTTAAAGATCTAAACTATATTAACTTTTTAAGAAATATTGGAAAACATTTTACAATTAATAAGATGTTAACATTTGATAGCGTAAAGACTAGGCTAGATAGAGAACAATCATTAAGTTACATGGAATTTAATTATATGATCTTACAAGCTTATGATTTTATGGAACTAAACAAAAAAGAAAATTGTGTCCTTCAGATTGGAGGTTCAGACCAATGGGGAAATATTGTTAATGGAGTTGAGCTAATTAAAAGACATTCTAATAAAAAAACTTACGGCTTAACAACACCACTAATTACTTTAGCAACAGGGGCTAAAATGGGTAAAAGCGTAGACGGTGCTGTATGGTTAGATAAAAAATTATTATCTCCATACGATTATTGGCAATTTTGGAGAAATACTGATGATAGAGACGTAATTAGATTTATAAAATTTTTTACAAATCTTTCACTTGATAAAATTGAAAATCTAAAGAGTAAAGATGTTAATGAATTAAAGATATTACTCGCAAATGAAGCTACGACAATGTTGCACGGCAAAAAACAAGCAATTAATTCAGAGACAACTGCTAAAGAGGCTTTTAAGGTAAATTCTACAGGTACAAATTTACCAACAATCAAGATTCAAAAATCTTTGATAAAAAAAAATATAAATATTATTGATTTAATTATTTATTCAAATCTAGAAAATTCAAAAAGCGAAATTAGAAGATTAATCAAAGGAAATGCTATTAAGATAAATAACAAGTTGATACAAAGTGAAAAATTTCAAATTAACGAAGATTTCTTAAATGAAAATTATCTTAAACTTTCTATTGGAAAAAAAAGACACCTTAAAATAGAATTTAATTAATTCTTTTTAATTTTTTCTATGGTTCTTGTTATAAACCTAGGTGTTAAAGTTTTTATAGGATTAACGGTTGTTTCTAATTTTTTTGGGGGCCCCTTAATTTTAAAACTTACTCCAAAAACTCCCTCTCCAGTCTTTTGTCCAACTAATATTTTTCCTAGAACTGGTATTGACCCAATTACTTTATTAATTGTTGTAGCTGGAACTAATGTGCCTCTTAAACTAACAACTTTATTTTTTTCAACATACCCATTCATTAAAATTGATATTGCTGGTCCGATTGCATAAATTTCCTCAATTTCTATTAATGATCCTTCATTTGTATAATTCATTTCAAATTCATCAAATCTAATCCCTTCGCCGGTCAAAATATCAGCAATACCCTGTAATGATGCTAAAGTTAGTAATTTTGTTAAAGCAGGAACCTCTTTAAGTTTAAAATCATATATCTTTAAAGTTGATTTAGATCTATTACCTTCTTTAATTGAGTAAAAATCTAAGGAACCATTTTCAAAACCTTTTATAAAACTGTACTGACTAATAGCTGGTTTAGCCTTATCAAGAAATAAGGTAATGATTTTACCCTCTTCTTTTGTATTAACTGTAAATTTTAATTTTTTTTCTGATGAAAAATCAGCATCAAGATTTGCCTTAAGAATTTCATTATTTTCAAAAATGATATCTCCCTTAAAATTTTGTACTGTATGCTCTTTGTCAAGGATAATTTGGTCAATTTGAAAAATTATACCAAAGTCTCCAGCAAAAAGACTTTTTTTATTTTCACCATCTGAATTATTTAATCTTCTCAGTAAATTACTTGAATTAAATAGAGGCCCTTCTAAAAAATAATTTTTGTTTTTTTTTGTGATGTTAAGTTGATTTTTTTTATTTTCGTTATCATAATAATCTAAATTAATATTTTTAATACTATTAATTTTATAATCTTTACTTATAACTAATTCATTGAAATTGATTGTATTTTTTTTTTCAGTTAATTTGAAAGAATTTATAATAATCTTTTTATTTAAAGTATAATTCCCGTCTAGATCTATTTTCAATTCATTATTTTTATTTTTTTCATATCCCAACACATCAATTATTAACGGATTATTCTTAATAGTTAAAGTTGATAGAAATTTTAAATTTTCTCCATCTTTATCAATTTTATATCTTACTTTATCCTTTTCTTGCTGGAAAGAAATCGCCCCTTCACCATCTATTAACAGGTTTTTTTTACTATAATTTATTTTTATTTCATGATCTAAAAATTCAATCTTTTTTTTAATTTTTGGAAATATATTTTTTAACTTTAAAGCCTTGTTTATTAATAAATGATTAATTTTAAGATTAGAGCTTATCTTTAAATTATCAAAATCTAATTTATCACTTACTTTAAAAGAAAATTTATTATCCGTATTAAAGTTTATACTCTCAATATTAAGATTCGGACTTAATCGCTTGATAAACAAAGGGATTTTTTCTTCACTCAATTTAATTTTTTTATTTTTTATGTCTCCTTCAATAAAAAAATTTTTTTTAATTTTTTTTACAAGTATTTTATTAGATGAAAAAGGTATTGTATCTAAGTTAAGCGAAATATCTTCAAACTTAAAGTTTTTATCTACAATATTAAAAATAAAATTAAGTCCATTAACCTCATATTTTTTTAAAATTTTTAAATTTCCATCCTTTACTATTCCTTTAATGTTGTAATTCTTTTTTAATATACCTTGTGTATCAAATTCTAAATTAATATCCGCAATGATAAATCCCTTTTTAACTATGCGCTCTAAAATATATAGTTTGGGATCGTTTTTTAAAGTTCTAGCGAAAGAAATTAATTTTTTAATTTCTATAGTTTTGGTAGATATCTCTAAATTAGTTATAGAAAATTTTTTATTAAGTAAAGAATTTATTGATATTTCACCATTGATACCCTCAATTTCAATTATTTTATCTCTGATTTTTAAAGAAGTTCCTATAGTTTTTGCTTTTATTTTAAATTCTATTGGATTTAAAACAATCTTAATCTTATTTAAATTAATTTGTAAATCACTGTCAATATTTTTTATTTGTTTTTCTATTTGCTTATTAAATTTTTTTGTTTCAATGCCTACAAAACTCAAATAAGTTATTATTCCAATCGTTATCAATATTAAAAAAATAAGTAATCTAAAGATTAATTTACTCATTTAATTTCATACAAAGATTTTTGTAAAAACTCATCAATTTCGCCATCTAGGATTTTTTCTGGATTAGTACTTTCGAAATTCGTTCTATTATCCTTAACAAGTCTATATGGTTGTAGCACATATGATCTTATTTGGTGACCCCAGCCAATTTCAGCTTTAGATGTTTCTGAAATTTGTGTTTCCTCAGACTTTTTTTTTATCTCAAAATCATATAAACGAGCCTTTAGCATATTCATGCAGGTTTCTTTGTTTTTATGTTGTGACCTCTCATTCTGGCACTGAACAACTATTTTAGAGGGTATATGAGTTATTCTTACAGCACTATCCGTTGTATTAACGTGCTGTCCGCCTGCACCACTTGATCGATAAGTGTCTATTCTTAAATCTTTATCCAAAATCTCTATATTAATATTATCATCTACAACGGGATAAACCCATACACTTGCGAAACTAGTATGTCTTCTAGCACCAGAGTCAAATGGTGAAATCCTCACTAATCTATGAATTCCAGACTCTTTTTTGAGCCATCCAAAAACATAATCACCCTCTATCATTATTATGGAAGATTTTATACCTGCTTCATCACCTCTATGTTCACTGATTAAATGAGATCTAAATTTTTTATTATCTGACCATTTCAAGTACATTCTTCTCAACATGTCCGCCCAATCCTGGCTTTCAGTACCTCCAGCTCCAGCATGGATTTCCACATAACTATCAAGGGAGTCTGCTTCGTTTGACAAAAAACACTTCACTTCATCTTTTTTTACTGCATCTCTTAAATTTCTTATACTTTCAAATACCTCTTTTTGAACATTAATATTTTTTTCTTCAATAGATAATTGATACAAATCTTTTAAATCTTCTAATTTTTGAACAGAGTCTTTATGAGATTTGATAAGGTCTTCAAATAATTTTTTTTCTTTTAAAATATTTTTTGAGTAAGTTTTATTTTTCCAAAAATTAGGTTCAAGCATTTTTTTGCTATGTGTCTCTAATTTAGAATAAATACTATTGGTTTCAAAGATACTCCTTAACTCTTTGATTTATATTTTGAATTTCTTTTTTGTAAATTATAAATTTATCATCCATTAGTAAAACTTTAATATATTATTAGACTCTAATCTATTATTAATTGTGTACACAACCTTACCATCAACTACATTTTTACTCTTATAAACTTCAACAATTGTATTTTTAGAGGAAAACTTAGCTTTTTGACCAGTTAACGGATCAACTACCATCATAGTTATATTTTCTGATGATTTAAATGGTCTTGCATCATTCTTTCTTATGGCTTTCTTAACAAAATTTTGAAAAATGGGTAATGCTGTTTTTGATCCAGTTTCGTTTTTTCCTAACGTTTTTGGTTCATCCATACCTACATAAACTCCTACTACTAGATTAGAGGTAAAACCTATAAACCAAGCATCAGTATTCTCATTTGTTGTTCCAGTTTTACCTGCTAAATTTAAATTTAATTTTCTTAATTTTTTACCTGTTCCCCTTTGAATCACTCCCTCCAATAAAGAGGTCATTTGATATGCAGTTTGTGGAGAAAATATTTGTTTGTAATTATCTTTAATTCTTGGATATTCATTACTTGTAAAAGAAATTTTTTCACAATTTTCACAAGTTCTTTTTTCATTATTGACCAATGTATTTCCTTCACTGTCTTGAATTCTGTCAATTAATATTGGATTAACCAACTTTCCTCCATTCACAAAAGAACAGTAAGCTGCTGTTAATTTAAGCAAAGTAGTTTCTGTTGAGCCTAATGAAATTGAAATTAATTTTTCTGGATTTTCATATATACCCAAATCTTTTGAAAAATTAATAATTTTTTCAATACCTAAATTTTGTGCTATTCTTACTGTCATCAAATTTCTTGATTTTTCCAAACCAATTCTAAGTGTAGAAGGTCCATAAAACTTTTTACCATAATTTTGTGGTTTCCACATTTTTAGATCTGATCCTTGATCCAAAACTAATGGTGCATCTAAAACGAGCGAGGTAGGTGTGTAATTATTTTCTAGAGCAAGTGCATATATAAATGGTTTAAAGGCTGAACCGGGTTGTCTTAATGCCTGAGTTGCTCGGTTAAATTCACTATTTTTAAAACTAAAACCACCGCTTAGTGCTAAGACTCTTCCTGTATAAGGATCCATAACAACAATTCCTCCATTAATTTTTGGTAGTTGCTGTAATGCAAATTTATTTTTACTAATCTTTTTAACATAAACAATATCACCTGATTTTAAAATCTCGTTTATCTCTTTCTTGGTCCAACTAAGATCTTTATAATCTATTTCTCCATTTAGTTTATCTACCGTTTCAATAGTAACTGAAAACTGATTGATTTTTTTGATAATTGCAATTTCCCAACCAATAGATTTTTCTAATTTATATTTTTTTAAATTTTCACTCCAATTTTTTTCATATCTTTTATTTTCCAAGGGTCCTCTCCAACCTTTTCGTTGATCGTAGGTGATTAGTCCATCCCTTAAAGCTTTGGTTGCAATTTTTTGTAAATTTAAATCAATAGGAGAATTTATGTTGAACCCTTGTTTATAGACTTTTTGATAAGTTAATTTTTCTATAATATTTTTTCTTACATCCTCGATATAATATTGAGCATCTTCTAAAAATATCTTTTTTTTCTTTTTTAGTATTATATCTTGATTCTTGAATTTTTGATAATCATTCTGATTTATAAAGCCATTTTCTAAAAGGTTTTCTAAAACTAAATCTCTTCTAAACTTAGCTAACTCCATATTTCTATATGGATTATACTTACTTGGGGCTTTAGGGAGTGCGGCAAGTAAAGCTGATTCATTATAATTTAATTCTTTAATAGATTTATCAAAATATTCTAGACTAGCGGCCGCTACTCCGTAGGCTCCACTACCAAGATAAATTTGATTTAAATACAATTCAAGAATTCTTTCCTTTGAAAGAGCTCTCTCTATTCTAAAAGCAAGTATTGCCTCTTTAATTTTTCTATTCAAACTAACTTCATTTGTTAATAAAAAGTTTTTAGCAACTTGTTGGGTGATTGTTGATGCTCCCTCTAAACGTTTAGAGGATAAAACGTTTTTTATGTTATTTATTACAGCTCTTAGAACCCCTTTAGCATCAACTCCAGGGTGTGAAAAAAAATTTTTATCTTCAGCTGATAAAAACGAGTAAATAACACTTTTTGGTAATGAGTCGTAAGGTACAAATATTCTTTTTTCTTTCGAAAAATCTGCAACCAGACTTCCATCCCCAGAATATACTCTGCTAGAAACAGGGGGTTTATAATTTTTTAAAAATTTATAGTCAGGTATATTATTGGAAAATGTCCATAAAATTACCAAAACAGTTACTAAAATAACTAAGGAAAAACTTGTCAGAATTATCAAAATATTAAGTAAAAATTTATTCATTTCGTTTCCATTATATACCGGAATTTGGTAAAGATAAGGCATCAGAATTTTAAAAAAGAAAATTTAAATGAACCAAAAAACAATCATTATATGGAAAAAAATTTATACATTGATGCATCGCATCCAAATGAAACTAGAGTTGTGCTTAAATCGGAACATGGAATCGAAGATTACGAGTACGAAGGCATAAAAAATAATTTAATAAAAAATAATATCTACTTAGGTAAAGTAAGTAGGATTGAACCCTCTTTGCAAGCAGCGTTTGTTGATTTTGGTAGAGAGAAACACGGTTTTCTATCATTTAATGACATTCAGTCAGACTATTATCAGATTCCAAAAAGCGATTTAGAAATTATCAAAAAAGAGGAAAAGGAAGCTAGAGAAGAGCTTTCAAAAACAGTGGAAGCAAAAGAGGAAGAGAATCTAGCTGAAGGTAATTTAGAGGCTGATGATCCAATTGAAAAAAGTGAAATCCAAGATAAGGAATTTTCTGAGGAAGAAAAAATTAAAGATAAGATCAAAAAATTTAAATTTAAGAAATATAAAATTCAAGAGGTTATAAAACCTAACCAAGTAATTTTAATTCAGGTAATTAAAGATGAGCGTGGTCAAAAAGGAGCTGCATTAAGTACATTTATATCTATTGCAGGGAAGTATATTGTGCTAATGCCAAATACACCCAAGGGTGGAGGTATATCAAGAAAGATCTATAACCCTGCCGAAAGAAAAAAAATAAGGACAATCCTAAATGAGATAGAGATACCAAAAGAAATGGGTTTGATTGTGAGAACTGCAGGAAGTAATAAAACTAAAAATGAAATTAATCAAGATTTAGAAACTTTGATAAAAACATGGAACCAAATTAAAGACAATGCTCTAAACTCGATTGCACCATTGTTAATACATAGGGAGAGTGAAATAATTAAAAGAACACTAAGAGATATGTACGATGAAAATACTAAAAATATATTTGTGGAAGGTAACGAGGGTTATAAAAAAGCACAAAATTTTTTAAAAATGATGATGCCATCTCATTTAAAAAGAATTAAGAAATATAGAGGAAAGACTCCTTTGTTTATTGAGAAAGGAATTGAGCAAAAATTAAACCAAATATTTGAATCTGAAATTAAACTAAGTTCTGGTGGATATTTGGTAATAAATCCGACTGAGGCTCTAGTTTCAATTGATATAAATTCTGGAAGCTCAATTAAACAAAAAAATGTTGAAAACACTGCTGTAGATACAAACCTTGAGGCAGCTGATGAAATTGCGCGTCAAATTAAGATTAGAGACTTATCGGGTTTAATCATAATTGATTTTATAGATATGCTAAGTTATGCAAACAGAAAATCGGTTGAGAAAAGGCTCAAAGAAAAATGTCGCACAGATAGAGCTCGTATTCAGATTGGAAGGATAAGTAATTTTGGTTTACTAGAAATGTCAAGACAAAGGCTCAGAGAAAGTGCTGTTAAATGGAAAATAAACTTAACTGACGAGTCTTTTGCACTTAAAATACTTAAATTAGTAGAAATAAAAACTGTTTTAAACAAAGCAAAATTTGTTGAATTGAAAGTTTGTAAGAAGATCTCAGACTTTTTAAAAGAAAATTTTGTAAATGATTTAACTTATTTTGAAAAAAAAAATAAATCTAAAATTGATATAATAACGGATAATAATTTGATAATTCCAGAATATATTATTGATTTTAAAAATAAATCGAAAAAAACTTTAGAATTAATAGAGCACTACGAAAAAATGAAAAATCTTGAACAATTAAAAAAAGATGACAATATAATAGATTTAAAAGATAAAAAAAAATTCAAAAAAAAAATATTTAAAAAAAAAAGATTTTTTAAAAAAGCTAAATAATTCCTTTTGTTGGAGAAGAGGGAGCACCTAAAAAATTTTTTTTTATTCGTCCAGAAAGGTAACTTTGTCTACCAGCTATAACTGCATTTTTAAACGCTAAAGCCATATCAAATGGTTTTTTTGCTCCGGCAATAGCAGTATTTACAAGAACACCATCGCAACCTAATTCCATAGCGATAGTTGCATCAGATGCTTGACCTAAACCTGCATCAATTATTAAAGGTAGTTTTGTTTGAGCTCTTATAATCTTAATGTTTATTTTATTAAGTATTCCTAAACCAGAACCTATTGGCGCAGCAAGAGGCATGATTGCACTCGCCCCAGAATTTTCTAATCTTTTAGCCATTAAAGGATCATCATTACAATAAACCATAACTTTAAATCCTTCTTTTGCCAGTATTTCTGTTGAGTTAAGTGTTTCTATCATTTCAGGAAACAGGTTCTGTTTGTCACCTAAAACTTCAAGTTTTACCAATTTCCAACCACCTATCTCTCTGGCTAATCTTAATGTTCTTAATGCATCCTTTGAGTTAAAGCATCCTGCTGTGTTTGGTAAATAAGTAATTTTTTTTGGATCGATATAATCCATCAATAGTGGTTTTTTTTTATCAACAATATTCACTCTTCTCACTGCAACTGTCACGATATCTGCTCCAGATAATTTTACAGCCTTAGCACACTCTTTCATATTTTTATATTTTCCTGTGCCGACAATAAGCCTTGATTTGAATTTCTTATTTGCAACCACAAACGTATCACTCATTAATTTCAACCACCCCCAATAAAATGAACAATTTCAATTTTATCATTATTTCTAAGTTTAATCTTATTTAATTTTTTTTTATCCAATATTTCATGGTTTAATTCAATAGCAACTTTTTTTAAAGGTATTTTCAAATCTGTAATTAGAGTTTGAATTTTCGAATTTTCGTTAATTAACTTTGTTTTTCCGTTCAAATTAATTTTTATTTTTTTTATTTTTTTCATCGTATATAAGAAACATATGGGTAATAAAATTATTATTGTTAACGGTCCAAATCTTAATCTATTAGGTGAAAGAGAACAATCCCAATATGGATCAATAACTTTTAACAAACTGAAAGACAAATGTGAAGTGAAATCAAAGGAACTCGGCTTAACAGTAAAATTTGTTCAGTCCAACATAGAGGGTGAATTAGTCAATTTAATTCAAGATGCTAGAAAAAATTTTGATGGGATGATAATTAATGCTGCAGCATTCACACACACTTCAGTTGCTATAAGAGATGCATTGCATATCTTTAATAAACCTATAATTGAATTACACATATCAAATATATACAAAAGAGAGAAATTTCGTCACAAATCATTAATAAGTGATGTTGCAGATGGTGGTATTTTTGGTTTAGGTGAAAAAGGTTATACTTTAGCCATAATTGCAATGCAAAACCTTTTAAAAGATGAAAATAGATAAAAAAATAATTAAAGAGTTGAGTGATTACTTAGAAGAATTTAATCTAACAGAATTAGAATATACAGAGAAAGATAAAAAAATCAAAGTTTCTAAAAACAATTTATCAATAAATCCTCAAAATTTACCAAATCCTAATAATTCTTCTACAGAAAAAATTTCAAATACTACAACTAATAAAAAGAATGGTTTAGAAGTTGTTTCGCCAATTATAGGTACTGCATATCACGCACCTGAACCAGGGGCTAAAAAATTTATTGAAGTTGGAAAAAAAATTAAAAAGGGTGATACAATAATGATTGTTGAAGCAATGAAAACTATGAATCACATACCTTCAAGTTTTGATGGGGTAGTAAAAGAAATTTTAGTTAAAGATGGCCAGCCTGTCGAATATGGGCAGACCTTAATCATTTTAGAATAATGTTTAAAAAAATTTTAATTGCAAATCGCGGGGAGATTGCGGTTAGAATAATCAGAGCGTGTAAAGAATGGGGAATTCAAACTGTAGCTGTCCATTCTGATGTTGACAGAGATGGTATGCATGTAAAATTAGCTGACGAAAGTGTTTGTATTGGCTCTCATCAACCAGCAAGTAGTTATTTAAATATTCCAGCTCTGTTATCAGCAATAGATTTGACTGGTGCTGAAGCAGTCCATCCTGGATATGGTTTTTTATCTGAAAATGCTAATTTCGCTAAAATTTTGGAAGAAAATAAAATTAAGTTTATTGGAGCATCTTCTAAACATATAAAAATGATGGGCGATAAGATTCAAGCTAAAAAAATTGCCAAAGAAAATGGACTACCAATTATTGACGGTTCAGAGGACGGTGTTCAAAATCTGACAGAGGCTAAAGAACTTTCAAAAAAAATTGGTTTCCCAATTTTGATTAAAGCATCAGGTGGTGGCGGTGGAAAAGGAATGAAAATTGTAAATAAAGAAGAAGATTTTGATACTCTTTTTTCTACTGCAAAATCTGAGGCAAAAAAATATTTTGGTAATGATAAAGTTTATATTGAAAAATTTTTTCAAAATCCTAGACACATAGAGGTTCAAATTTTGTCTGGAAAAAACAGAACTATACATTTACATGAAAGGGATTGTTCTGTTCAAAGAAGACATCAAAAATTGATAGAAGAAACTCCAAGTCCAGTATTAAATGATAATATTAGAAAGGATCTATTTGAAAAAACTGTAAATATGGTTAGTAAAATTGGATATGAGGGTGCTGGAACTATAGAGTTTATCTATGAGGATGGTAAATTTTACTTTTTAGAAATGAATACCAGAATTCAGGTTGAACATCCAGTGACAGAGATGGTAACAGGAATAGACATTATCAAAGAACAAATTTGGATTGCTTTTTCAGGAGAAACGGCTCTAAAACAAAGTGATATCAACCCAAGAGGACACGCTATAGAGTGTAGGATTAATGCTGAAGATGCAAGTAAAAATTTTCAACCTTCTCCTGGAACAATAAATATGTGTCATCAACCCTCTGGGTTTCGTACTAGAGTGGATGGAGCAATATTTCAAGGTTATAAAGTAACACCATATTATGACAGCATGATATGTAAGCTTATTTGTCATGGAAGAAATAGGGTCGAAGCTATACAGCGAATGAAAAGATCATTAGATGAATTTGTAATAGAAGGTATAACAACAACAATCCCTTTACATAAAAAACTTCTAAATCATAAAAAATTTATTAACTCTAATTTTAATGTAAGTTGGTTAGATAATGATAAGTTGATTTAATAACAAGCAACTAGCCAAATATCATATACTGGATGATCAAATGGTTTTATAGATGGGCTCGATGAAAACATCCATCCATTAAAAACATAAACATCATTTTTATTTTTACTATCAAGATCTCTTACTTGAATATACGCAGTGATTTCAGGATTATCGTCAAACTGTGAATTAGTACATTTCATACTTTTTATTAATAAATCTTTATATCTAATTTCATCTCCGTTTTTAAGTTGGATTAATAAATTTTTTGAACTAATTTTATCCAAAACTTTTATATCAGTAAAATTTCCTTGTAAGTTTTCTGAAGAATTAATTTGATGAGAAGCAAAAAAGTTAAAAACTATTAAAAATACAATTATTTTAACTTTCATCTTTCCAAGACTTATATTTCTTTTTAAGTACATTTTTATTTTTATTGGGATAATAAGATTTTTCAGTGCCTGTTAAATTTGGCTGATGAGGTTTTTGCCAATTATATTTATTAAATTTATGCTCCTTCTCAATTTTATTAGGAGTAAAATGTATCCAAGAATACCATTCTACAGGTATTTTTGTTGCATCTATTTCATCAGAATATATTACCCATCTTTTACCATTTCTACTTTCATAATATTTATTTCCAAAAGAATCCTTTCCTACGAATTTGCCAAAAAAAATCGTTTTCAATTTTGTTCCAAAGGTATCTTGATTCCACCAGATGAATAACTTTTTAAAAAGTGTCAACATAAAAATATTTTTGTTTTTTCAATTCAAAATTGTAAAATTTAAATTAGACTAAAATTTGATTTTGTATATAAATAAAAAGAATCATTTTACAAATAAAATTATAGATTGGAGTTAAATGGCAAAATATCTAGTTGAAACTTATTACACATGCACTTTTAAGGTAAATCATTACCTAGACGAGGTAAACGAAGCAGAATTAAAAAATCTGGAAAAAAGAGATGATGGTAAGTTTGAGGTATTAGATGTTAAGCTTGACAATAGAAAAACAAAAAATCTTGATCCAAAAAACAATAAAGTTATTGAAAATAAAAGTGTTAATAATATTCTAGAAGGTAAAGATCAGGCAGCACCGAATATAGAAAATATAATTAAGACAAATATCGCTTCAGATCAAAATAGTAAAAGATTTAGTATGCCAGATAGAAGAAAAGGCTACATTCAAAAGGCAACTATTGGAAATCATAAAGTTTATTTACATACAGGAGAATATGAGGATGGTAAAATTGGCGAGATTTTTATAGACACCAGCAAAGAAGGAGAATTAGTAAAAGCGTTAATGAATAATTTTGCAATTGCTGTTTCTTTAGGTCTACAATATGGAGTGCCTTTAGATGAATTCATTAGTGCTTTTGTAGGAACAAAATTTGAACCTTCTGGAAAAGTATATGGTAATGATAGAATTCTAAGTGCGTCATCTATTTTGGACTATATTTTTAGAGAACTTGCTATTTCGTATCAAAATCGGGAAGATCTCGCTCACACTCCTTCTATAGGTGACACAGAAAAATCTAGCTTAAATGAACAAAATTCTGATGATCAGAATCAATTACTTAAAATTGTTAAGGATATTACAAGTAAGGGTTTTGTTAGAAATAATTACAAAAAAAATCTTGTAGATCTTTCAGATGTTAAAATTAGTCTTAAAGGAAAAAAATAAACTATTTTTTTGATTTCAAGATAAGATTTAATTCCTTTAGTTGTCTCTCATCAATTTTAGAAGGAGCATTCATCATTAAATCTTGAGCATTTTGATTCATTGGAAACATTGTTACTTCCCTTATATTTTTCTCATCGGCTAAAAGCATCACAATTCTATCAATTCCAGGAGCAATTCCACCATGAGGAGGTGCTCCGTAACTCAGCGCATTAATCATCCCACTAAATTTTTCATCTACTTGTTTTTTGTCATAACCAGCAATTGAAAAAAGTTTATACATTAATTCTGGTACATGATTTCTAATTGCACCTGATGAGAGTTCGATACCATTACAAACTATATCATATTGATAAGCAAGAATATCTAATGGTTTATTAAAATCAATCTTATCCGGATTTCCTTGGGGCATGGAAAAAGGATTGTGACTAAATTCTATAATTTGTGTTTCTTCATCTTTTTTAAACATTGGATAATCTACTACCCAGCAAAAAGCAAAAGCATTTTCGTCAATTAAATCCAAATCTTTAGCTATTTTATCTCTTGCTAGAGAGGTGATTCTTTCTAATTCTCTCTCTTTGGCGCATGCTAAAAATATACTATCTCCTATTTTTGCTTGTGTCAGATCTATCAATGCCTCTAAAGATTGATGTGAAAAAAATTTACCAATTGGTCCTTTACCGGAAAGTTGTTTATCTTTTTCAATAGTAAAGTAAGCTAGCCCTGATGCGCCCTGCTCTTTTGCCCATTTATCTATATTATCGAAAAAACTTCTTGGTTTATTTTTTGTATTTTTAGTTACAATACAACGTACCTTTGAGCCAGATTTTACAAGTTTTTTAAATATTTCAAAAGAAACATCTTCTCTAGTAAAAATTTCAGTGATATCCTGAATTATTAAGGGATTTCTCAAATCAGGTTTATCATTGCCGTATTTTAATAATGACTCTGAGTAAGGTATTCTAGGAAATCTATCAAACATTAGTCTTTTTTTAGAAAATTTTTTAAACGTCTTTAATAGTAATTTCTCAACTATTTCAAAAACATCCTCTTGTTCTACGAATGACATCTCCATGTCTAATTGATAAAATTCACCTGGGCTTCTGTCTGCTCTAGCGTCCTCATCTCTAAAACATGGAGCAATCTGAAAATATTTATCAAACCCAGAGACCATAATTAATTGTTTAAATTGTTGAGGAGCTTGAGGAAGAGCATAAAATTTTCCAGGATTTAATCTACTTGGCACTAAGAAATCTCTTGCACCCTCTGGGCTTGAGGAAGTTAATATAGGTGTCTGAAATTCTAAAAATCCCAAATTATTCATTTCATGTCTTATAAATGAAATTACTTTTGATCTTAAAATTATATTTTCATGAATTTTTTTTCTCCTTAAATCTAAAAATCTATATTTGAGTCTGATTTCCTCAGAATATTCTTGATCACTAAAAATTGGCATTGGTAATTCTATACAAGATCCCAAGACTTCAAAATTTTCTATTGAAATTTCTATTTCTCCAGTCTCAATCTCTCTATTTACTGTTTCATCTGATCTATCAACAACTCTTCCTGTTACTTTAATAACTGTTTCTAATTGAATTTTTTCTAAAAGTGAAAAATTTGTGTTTTCTTTATCTATTATGCACTGAGTTATTCCATAATTATCTCTAAGATCTATAAATAGAAGATTTCCATGGTCACGTTTTTTATTAACCCATCCAGAAAGAGATACTTTTAAATCTATATCTTTTTTTCTTAATTCATTGCAATTATGACTTCTATATTTATTCAATTATCCCTCCAAAACATCTTTTATAATTTTAAAATTAATAGATTTCCTTTTTTTTAAACTAATTTCATCGATCTTATATATAAAATCAAAAATTTTACTATAAGATCGATCTATCCTCTTAATTATGTAATTAATCATCTTTTTATCTAAAGAAATTTGACGATCTGACAAATTTTTTAAGATTAAAGCAAAAATCAAATCATCATCTGGTTTTTCTATATTTTGTAATATAAAATTTTTAGATCTTGATTTTAAATCATCTAAATTAAAGTTCATTTCAACAATAGGTTTTATTGAAGTAATTATTAAATATTTATTATCTTGTTCAATTAAGTCCAATAAAGTGTAAATCAGTCTTTCGTCAATATTTTCATTTAAATTTTCTAAAATAATATTTTGATAAACTTTAATTTCTCTTAAAACTTTGTTATTAATAGAATCTGAATTTAATTTAATTCCTTTAAATTTTTTTAAAAAAATATTAATTATATGGGACTTTCCAGAAAACTTTTCCCCAATAATATTTAAAAAATTCTTTTCCCATTTAGGCCACATTTCAAGGTATCTTAAAACGTGTTCATTGCATTTAGATATATAAAAATCCTCATAACTAAAGTTTTTATCATAATCAAATTTAATTATTTGTTGTTTTAAGTCATTCATTTAAGAGTCCAAATTACGTTTTGGGTATTAAAATTTAACTCATTTTCGTTCATAGAATTTAAAAAATTGTTTGGTGTCCCATTAAAAATTACTTGATAATAAACGAAATCTTTATCAAATTTGATAATTGAAAAATCATATATTAAGTCATCATTGTATAAAATGTTTTCAAAATTTAAAATTTTCTTATTATCAGAACTTTTAACTCTTACATTAATAGGAAGTTTTATAGATGTATTAATTTGATTTAATTTTTTCCAATAATCTTCATAAATAATTTTTAAATCATTTGTAATTGATTTTATCTTAAGCGAGTTTTCAAGATCCATATTAGTGAACGACTGGTTTTTTAGAATTATATCATCATTAATATTAATTTTAGATAAAATTCTGACATCTCTTTCATTTTTAAAAATTAGTGCAACAATTGAGTCTTTTAAGTTATACTTACTTGTGATTTCTTTAAAATCATAGTCCTCAATAAAATCATATTTTTTTTTTAATAAACTTAAATCTTCAAGATCTTCGGTTGGAAGAATATATTCTATCAAATGATAGCTGGAATTATCATTATTCCACTCACTGAAGATTTTATTATTAGAGAAAATGAGTAGTTCTTTCTCATTTTCATCGATAATTATAGGGATAAATAAAATTTTTTTTTTTAGAGGAATTGATGGAAAAATATTCTTACCTTCTAAGTATTTGAAGATCTTTTTTTTATTAAATGATACTCCCAAATTTAAATAATAAGTTTCATTTACAAACTTTTCCTCTTTGATTGAAAATGTTTCAATCATAGCTTTAATTTCACTTAATCTTACTTTTTCTACTTTAATTTGATCTGAGGAGTTTAATATTAATAAAACTAATTCTGAAAACGCTTTTTTAAAACCTTCATCTATTACTTGATTTTTGTTAAAATTTATCTCAAAAGGTTCAGATATTTCAATATTATTAATATCAAAACCTTTGCTATAAGACTTACTTGTGGAAAAAAAAAATATTATTAGAGATAGGATTACAAAAAAAATATATAAGATCTTAGGGTGAAATCTTTTATATATACTCAACATACTATATAATAATGAATAAAAACTTATTTACCTATAAAAAAAGTGGAGTGAATATTAAAGCTGCAGATCAATTTGTAAATTTTATTTCTAGAGCATCCAGAAAAAATCTAACAAGAAAAAAGATTAATAATATCGGTGGTTTTGGATCGATTTCAAATATTCCAAATAATATCAAAAAACCCAAAATAGTCGCTTGTACGGATGGTGTGGGAACAAAAATTGAAATTGCAAATATATTAAATAAATTTGATACAATCGGAATTGATTTAGTTGCGATGAGTGTTAACGATTTAATTGTACAAGGGGCAAAACCTCTACTTTTCTTAGACTATATTTCCATCAACAAAATTGATTTAACCAAACTTAAATCAATAATGAAAGGTATTTTAAAAGGTTGTAAAATATCAAGATGTGAATTAGCTGGTGGTGAAACAGCTGAAATGCCGGGGACTTATGAAAAAGGAAAATTTGATATAGCAGGTTTTGCTGTAGGAGTAGTGAGTAAAAATAAAATTATAAGTAAAAAAAAAATTAAAAAAAATGATTTAATTCTAGCTATTCCATCTAGTGGGCTACATTCAAATGGTTACTCATTGGTAAGACATTTATTAAATAAAAAAAAAATAAATGTTAAAAAAAATAAATTTTTAAAAACTGAACTTTTAAAACCCACTAAGATTTATGTTAAAGAAGTGCTTAAATTGATCGATAAAAATTTAATTAATGGATGTGCAAATATAACTGGTGGTGGTATTAAAGATAATCTTAAAAGGATTATACCTGAAAATTTAATTGCTAAAATAAATCTAGAAAAAATAAAAGCTAATAAAATTTTTAAGTGGCTTAAAAAAAATGGTATTTCAGATAAAGAAATGCTCAAAACATTCAATTGTGGTGTCGGATTTTGTCTTATAATTAATCCAAAAAATCTTAAAAAAATTAAAAAATATTTCTCTAAAGAATTTAAACCATATATCATTGGAAAAATTTCAAAAGGAAAAAATAAAATTAGGCTCGATGGTTCAATCAACTGGATCTAATAAAGTAAAAACAGCGGTTTTTATTTCAGGAAAAGGTAGTAATCTAAATTCACTTCTAAAATTCTCAGTATTAAAGAAATCACCTATTTCGATAAGTATAATCATTTCAAATAATCCCAAAGCAAAAGGTTTAAATTATAGTAAGATTTTTAATACAAAAAAAAAAATATTTAACTTTAAAGAGAAAAAGGTAGTTGAAAAAAAAATTCTTTTTGAATTAAAAAAGAGAAAAATAAAATTAATTTGTTTGGCTGGTTTTATGAAAATTCTCTCTAAATCTTTCATAAAAAATTTTAATGGGACTATATTAAATATACACCCATCTCTTCTCCCAAAATTTAAGGGTCTTAATACCCATGTAAGAGTTTTAAAAAAAAAGGAAAAATATTCAGGTTGTACTGTTCACTTTGTAAATACAAAACTTGATTCTGGTAAGATTATTCTTCAAAAAAGAGTAAAGATCAAAAAAAATGAAACTAGTAAAACTCTAGCTAAAAAAATCTTAATCGAGGAACATAAGCTATATCCAAAAGCGATAATGAAAATCTTTAGTCTTTAAAAAAAAAATTAATTTCAATTTCAGCATTTTTTAAACTATCAGATCCATGCACTGAATTTTTATCAATAGAAATTCCATACCTTTCTCTAATTGTTCCTTTTAATGCATCTTTAGGGTTTGTTGCACCCATCAACTCTCTATTATCTAATACAGCATTTTCTTTTTCTAAAACCATAGCTACTATTGGGCCAGATGAAAGATAGGAGCATAGATCGTTATAAAATGACTTAGTCTCATGAACTTTATAAAATTTTTCTGCTTCGTATTTTTCTATCTGAATTTTTTTTTCCTTCACAATTAAGAAACCATTACTTTTAAACATATCTTTGATAGCGTTGTCTAGATTTCTTTCTACAGCGTCAGGTTTTATTATTGATAAAGTCTGTTCTATATTACTCATAATAATCCTCAATTAATTGATTTAACAATCTCACCCCGTAACCAGTTGCGCCTCCAGAATTTAATGCACCACCATATTTTGAAAAAGCCATTCCAGCTATATCTAGATGAGCCCAGGGTGTTTTGTTTAAAATAAATCTTTGTAAAAATTGTGCTGCAGTCGTTGAGCCAGCACCCCCAACATAGTTAATATTTTGCATATCAGCATTTTTGGAATTTATTAATTTATCGTAATTTTTATGCAGTGGCATTCTCCATAATTTTTCATCTACTTTTTGGCCAGCATCAACTAACTGTTTAGACAATTTATCATTGTTAGAAAAAAGTCCAGCATACTCTGATCCAAGAGAGACTATAATAGCACCAGTTAAAGTTGCTAGGTCAACTATAAATTTAGGCTGAAATTTTTTTTCTGTAAAAGTAAGCGCATCTGCTAAAACTAATCTTCCTTCTGCATCAGTATTTAAAATCTCAATTGTTTTACCACTATAAGATTTAACAATATCGCCTGGTCTTTGAGCATTTCCACTGACCATATTTTCTACAAGTCCAACAACACCTACTGCATTTATTTTTGCTTTTCTTAATGCAAGACTTTTCATTAAACCAACAACTGTTGCTGAGCCAGCCATGTCATATGTCATATCTTCCATGAATTTAGCAGGTTTGAGAGAATAGCCACCAGTATCAAAGCAAACTCCTTTTCCGACAAAAGCTAGAGGCTTTGAATTATTTTTAACTCCCTTCCATTCTATAGTTACAAGGTATGAACCTCTTATACTTCCTTGACCTACACCAAGTAAAGCGTTCATGCCTAATTTCTTTAATTTTTTATCATCATATATATTTATTTTTAAACCAACTTTTTTTAAAGAATTTAATCTTTTCGCATATTCGTCTGGATGAAGAACGTTTCCAGGTTCAGAAACCAGATCTCTGGTATAAAAAGTTCCCTTTTCTAATGCAGTAAATTTTAATTGAGTACTCTTCGAAAGTTTATTCCTGTTACCAATTACATTTAAGATAATATTTTTTGTTTTTTTATTTGTTTTGTATTTTTTAAATTCATAAGATTTTAATTTAAGTCCGTGAAGAAAAAAACCAATGAAATTTTCATAACTACCAATTATACTATCTGAATTAATAAGGTATTCATTATTTTTTCCATAATTTATCCGCCCATAAAATTCAGCTCCTAAATTTTCTATTTCAGAATTTTTTAAATTTTTTTTTACAGAAACTAAGATAATTTTTTTTTTTGAACTAAGTTCAAAAACAAATAAGTTTTTGTTTAAATCACTTGTCTTTAATATATCCGATATGTAATTTAGCTCAAACTTAGAAATATACTTTTTCAGAGAATCTGTTTTAAAATTTTCATTTACAAATAAAACAAGATTTGTAGAGGTTTTTTTAGAGGTATTATTTTTAAAATTAATCTTAACAGTCATAATATTTAATTACAAAGAGTTATAAATGAATGCTATATATTTAGAAATTAAATATTTTCAATGAAAAAATTAATATTTAGAAAATTTATTAAAGATACATTCATTTTATTCATAATAATGTGTTTTTCCATAGGATTAATAGTATGGACAATACAGGCAGTAAACTATTTCGATTTTGTCACACAAGATGGACATGGGCTTAAAACCTATTTTTCTTTCATAATTTTCAATTTTCCTAAAATAATCCATAGAATTATTCCTTTTGTTTTTTTTATTTCTCTTTTTTATGTTTTAATTAGTTATGAGTCCAGAAATGAATTGTCAATTTTTTGGTTTCACGGAATCACAAAAATAAATTTTGCCAACACAGTTATTTATATGTCAATAATACTAACTGTAATTCAAATATGGTTAGGAAGTTTTTTATCACCCTTTTCACAATATAAGGCACGTGAATTTTTAAAAAATTCAAACGTAGATTTTTTCTCTTCTTTGATTAAAGAGGGTAAATTTATAAACGTTGTTAAAGGCTTAACTATTTTTATCAATTCTCAAAATGAAAATGGTTCATTTAATAATATTTTCTTGGATGATTCTTCTAAAACAAATTCAAGAATGATTTATGCTAAATCGGGAGTAATTGTTGATAACAATCAACAAAAAATATTCAAACTTTATAATGGACGAATTATTAATAATGAAAAAGATAAAATAAATGTTTTTAACTTTGATCAAATTGATTTTAACTTAGCAGACTTTACATCATACACAATTTTAGTTCCTAAAATTCAAGAGAGGCAATCTGTGGCTCTATTAAAATGTTCGTTGAAAAATGAAGATAGTAATTTAACAAATATAGATAGAAAATTTAGATGTGAAAAAAAATTATCTAAAGAAGTTGACCAAGAATTACTTAAGAGATTTTATAAACCTTTGTATATTCCTATTATCGCACTCCTATGCTGCTTTTTGGTTATAGTACCCAAAAATAATATTACTTATGAGAAATATAAACGTTACATATTTTTAGTCACACTTTTAATTTTAATCTTATCTGAAGCCTCATTAAGATATTCTACTAGTTCAAATTTAACATCTATTATGTACTTATTATTGCCGTGGATAAGTTTTATTTTAATCTATACAATTTTTTATAATAAAATTAAATATGCTTAAAGTTTACGAGAAATATATAATCAAAAATTTCATAAACAAATTTTTTGTCATTAGTTTAATTTTTTTGAGTCTAATAATTATTCTCAGTATTCTTGAAGAGATCTCATTTTTCAAAAATTCAGAAGTTAATTTCTTGTTCCCTTATTTTTTAACATTTTTAAGTGCTCCAATCACCTTGTTTGAAATATTTCCTTTTATTTTTTTAATATCGACGCAATTTTTATTTTTTGATTTATTTAAAAAAGACGAATTAAACCATATGAAAAATAATGGTTTAAGTAACTTGAAAATAATTAAAATTTTATTTTTATCTTCAATTTTTATTGGAATAATTACAGTTTTAATTTTTTATAACATAGCTTCTTCTTTAAATTTTATTTACACAGATATAAAAAATAGGTCCTCAAATGATAATAAATACCTTGCTGTGGTAACAGATAATGGATTATGGTTGAAAGATGAAATTGAAAATTCTGTAATAATTATAAAAGCAAAATCAATTAAAAACGATAATTTGGGTGATGTTATAATTAATCAATTTGATCAAAATTTTGACCTAGAGAAAATTATTCAAGCAAAAACAGTCAATATCAATAAAAAAAAGTGGATAATTAAAGACCCAACAATCACTATTAAAAATATTTCTAAAAAGGACATTCCAGAATTAGAATTTCAAACTAATTTTGATAAAGAGAAAATTACAAATTTATTTTCAAATATCTCAACATTAAATATAATAAAATTATTTGGTCTTAAGAAAGATTACGAGATGTTAGGATACTCGTCAGATGAAATTACAATTCATCTTCTTAAACTTTTTTCAACGCCATTATTTTACGGTGTTTTGACTATTCTGTCCTCAATTATAATGTTTAATTTTAAAAAAGATAAATCTCTTTTTTTTCATATTATTTTAGGAATTTTAATGTCAGTAATAATATATTATATAAATTTTATGTTTAGTTCTCTTGGAAATAATGGAAAAATCCCTATCTTAATATCAATTTTTCTACCAATTTTATTTATTTCCATATTTTCGATCATAGGTTTAATAAGAGTTAATGAAAAATAAGATTAAAAAATTTCTTTTGATTTTCTTTGTGTTTCAAAGTGTGTCCTTAGCTAATGAATTTAATTTCGAGACAAAAAAAATCGAAATTTTAAATGAGGGGAACCTGATAGTTGCAGGTGAAGGCAAAGCTATTTCTTTAGATAAAGATTTAGAAATTCAGGCATTAAATTTTGAATATTTTAAAGATTTAAATTTATTAAAAGCCTCACAAGGAATTGCATTTATCAAATCAAGTAACATAAGAATAGATTTTAATGAGCTGGAAGTTGATCAAAAAAAAAATATTTTAAAAGCATATGACAATGTTAAAGTAATTGATGAAAAAAAAAAACTTGTAATAGAAACAAATACAATTATTTATAATAAAAATAAGAATAAAATTAAGTCCTCTACAAAATCAACTTTAAGAGACCGTAATAACAATATACTTCAGACTAAATATTTCAACTTTGACTTAAATGAGAACATAATAAAAGTTAATGATGCCAATTTAAAAGATCCAGAGAACAACAATATTAAAATTCAAATTGCATATCTCAATACTATTTCTAATAAACTGTATGGAAAAGATGTTGTTATTGATCTAAATAATGAGTCTTTTAATGAAAATAACGAACCAAGAATTAAAGGAAATAGTGTTATTTACGATAATGAAAACACAGAAATTACAAAAGGAATTTTTACAACTTGTAAAAAAAGAAATGGAAAGTGTCCACCATGGGCACTATCTGCTAATAAGGTCAAACATGATAAAAAAAATAAAGTAATCAATTATAAAGATGCTTGGTTGAGGGTTTATGATGTGCCAGTAGCATATTTTCCAAAATTTTTTCATCCTGATCCAACTGTTGATAGAAAATCAGGTTTTTTAATACCAACAATTAAGAATTCACCAAACTCAAACAATTATCTAAGCTTACCTTACTTTAAAGTTTTAAGTGATAACAAAGACTTTACTTTTACCCCACGCTTTTATACTGATGATCAAGTTTTAGTTCAAACTGAATACAGACAAGTTAATGCTAAAAGTAGTCACCTAAGTGATTTTAGTATCTTTCAACATAAAGATGGAAACTCAAAAAACCATTTTTTTTATAAATATGATAAAAGTTTTGATTCAAATTATTTTGATGATAGCAATTTGTTTCTAAATTTAGAAAAAACTTCTAATGATACTTATCTTCAAGCTAATAAATTTAGATCACCTTTAATCACTAACTATAATTCTTTGGAAAATTATATGAATTTTAGTTTATTCTCTGATGAAATGTCAATTGATACAAGCTTATTAGTTTATGAAGATTTAACTAAAGAAAAAAATAGTGATAAATATGAATATGTTTTACCTAAATTAAATTTAGTGAAAAATATTAACAATAATACAAATTTTGATGGTAATTTTTTATTTAAATCAGAAAGTCTTATAAGAAATTACCAAACAAACATATTGGAAAAGACGAATGTAAATGATTTTATATTTAATTCAGATCCAAAAATCAGTAATTATGGTTTTTATAATAACTTTGATTTTATAGTAAAAAATGTGAATTCAAATTCACAAAATTCAGAAAAATTTAAAGAGAGTACATCTCAATATTTTTCTAGTATACTGCAATTTAATTCATCCTTACCCTTAATCAAACAAAATGATAATTTTCAAAAAATTTTAAAACCTAAACTGTCATTCAAAATCAGTCCTAACAATACAAAAAATATTAGAAATGAAGAATTAAGGATTGATGCAAATAGTTTGTTTAACATAAACAGACTTTCAACAAATGATACTATAGAAGGTGGTTTTTCCTTAGCATATGGAAATGATTTTACAGTTTTTGATAAACAAAACTCTCGAGAAATATTAAATCTCAAATTGGCAAATAATCTTAGATATGAGGAGAACGATGATTTGCCTCAAACCAACCAATTGGGAGCTAAGACCTCTAATTTTTTTGGCGAGGTGACAATTAACCCAAATAAATATCTATCTACAAGCTATAATACATCTTTAAAAAACAACTTGAAAGATACTAGTTACGAAAACTTTGAGACTGAAATTAGTATGAATAACTTTGTAACTACTTTTGATTATGTTAACGAGAATAATTCTAAAGAAAAAATTACGTATTTAAAGAATACATCTCAGTATAATTTTGATGATACAAATAGTTTATTATTTTCAACCAGACGAAATAAAAAAACTGACTTAACAGAATATTATAATTTTATGTACCAATATAAAAATGATTGTCTGGCTGCATCGATAGAATATAATAAAGATTACTATAGCGATCGAGATATAAAACCTGAAGAAAGTATTTTTTTCAAACTTACTATAATTCCTTTTGGTGAATCAAGCTCACCAAATTTAAAAAATTAATGTTTAAAAAAATCTTATATATTCTATTTTCTATTATTTACTATATCACTCCAGCGCTTTCGAGTAATAGTATTTATATATATGCAACGATCGATGATAATATAATCACTAATTTAGACATTAAAAAAGAGGGAGAATACTTAAAAAGTTTAAATAAAAATTTAACGCAATTAGATAATGATAAGATTTTTAATATAGCTAAAAACTCACTTATTAATGAGATTATAAAAAAAGAAGAGATAGAAAAATTTGTAGATTTGGCTTCTGATCATCCTGGAATTAAACAATATTTAAAGGATCTTTATTCACAACTAAATTTTAATAGTGAAGCTGAATTCGAAAGCTACCTTCTAAATAAAAAAAATTATTCGATCAATGAAATTAAACAAAAATTAAAAATAGAAATTTTATGGAATGAACTAATTTATAATCGATATATTAACCAAGTTAAAATTGATGAAAGATTATTGCTAAAAAAAATTCAAAACCAGAAAAATAAAACAAAAAAAGAATATTTATTGTCTGAAATTGTTTTTGAAAAAAACAAAGATGAAGTTATCAATCAGATTATTAAAAATATACTCTTAAGCATTGAAAAAATAGGTTTTAACAATACTGCAAATATTTACAGTATATCAGAAAGTTCAAAGCTAGGAGGAAAAATTGGATGGATTGATGAGAAAAATTTGTCTGAAAAGATTGTCAAAGAATTAAACAGACTAGAGGAAAAACAACATTCTCAAGTTATAAAAATTGGAAATAACTTTCTTATTCTTAAAATTGAGGAAATTAGATTCAATAAAATTAAAATCAATCAAAAAGAAGAATTAAATAAAATGATAGTTTATGAGACAAATAAACAACTTAATCAATTTTCAAGAATTTTTTTTAATAAATCAAAAATAAATTATTCAATTAATGAAAAATAAGCCCATAGTTATTGTTGCAGGAGAACCTAAAAGTATTTTTTTTGAGATTTTTTTTAAAGCAGTTAAATCTAAAAAAATTCAAAGTCCATTAATTTTAATTGCATCTATAGAAATTCTGAAAAATCAAATAAAAAAGTTCAACTTCAGAAAGAAAATTAATTTGATACATTTTAAAGATATCAATAAATATCAATTTCAGAATAAATCTATTTATATTATAAATGTAGATTTAGTTCGGAATAGAACTCAAGTCTACGTTAAAGAAACTTTTGAAATTGCATTTAAAATTTTAAATTCTCGTTTAACAAATAAGTTTATAAATGGCCCAGTTAACAAATCTAAGTTCCTTAATAAAAAATTTCTTGGAATTACAGAGTATATATCAAAAAAATTCAAGCAAGATAAAGTTGCAATGTTAATCTATAATAAAGAATTATCTGTTTGCCCCATAACTACACATCTACCACTTAAACTAGTCTCAAAAAAACTTAATCAAAAACTGATTAAAGAAAAAGTTGCTCTAATTAATAATTTTTATATTAAAGAGATGGGTTTTAAACCAAAGTTAGCAATTACAGGTTTAAATCCACATTGTGAAAGTTTCCTCAAAGAAAATGAAGATAGTAAAATAATTAAACCTGCAATCAAAAATTTAAGAAATAGAGGTTATAATGTTTATGGTCCCTTTCCAGGAGATACAATTTTTTTAAAACAAAATAGAAAAAAATATGATGTTATCCTAGGTATGTACCATGATCAAGTTCTTGCACCAATGAAAACATTAAAAGAATATAATGCCATTAATATCACATTAGGATTACCTTTTTACAGAATATCTCCTGATCACGGACCAAACGAAAAAATGATAAATAAAAATATCTCTACTCCTCTAAGTTTAATAAATGCAATCAAATTTTTAGATAATAGGTGATAAAAGCTAAAAAAAGTTTAGGACAAAATTTTTTGGTTGATAAGAATATTATCAGTACAATATCAAATATTATCGAAATAAAGGATAAAACAATTTTAGAAATTGGCCCTGGTACAGGAAACCTGACTTCGGCGTTACTGCAAAAAAAACCTAAAAAAATTTATGTAATTGAAAAAGATAAAAATTTAGCTTTATTATTGCGTAACAATTTTACAGACCAAATTACAATTTTTAATGAGGATGTACTGAAATTTAAGGAAGATTCTTTATCCAAAGATAAACTAATAGTTTTTGGTAATTTACCATATAATATATCTACAGAAATTTTATGTAAATGGATTTTAAATTTGAACGATAAAAAAATATGGTTTAGTAATTTAATACTGATGTTTCAAAAAGAGGTAGCAGATAGAATTATTTCAAAATACAATTGTTCGAATTATGGTAGATTAACAATTTTGGCTAATTGGAAATTAGATATCAAAAAAATAATTGATATCAGTCCTGAAAGCTTCTCTCCTAAACCAAAAATAAATAGTTCTTTATTATTTTTTTCTTTAAAAAAAGATTTCATAAAACTTAAAGATCCTAAAAATTTAGAAAAGATTACTAGAATTTTTTTTAGTCAACGAAGAAAAATGATTAAAAAACCTTACAATCAACTATTCAAGAATAATTTAATCATTTTAAAAAAACTAGCTATTAGTTTAAATTTGAGACCTCATAATCTAAACTTTAAAACTTACTACAAATTAGCAGAGGAATACGAAAAATTAAGAAGTTAATTTTTCTACATGATTTCTAATATACTCAAGATCATAATCTTTTGATCCATTATTTAATTCTGCTTCGATTAGTTTTTTAATTTTCATATAACAATTTTGCAAATCATCATTAATAACTACATAATCATAATTAATCCAATGTAACACATCCCTACTAAATTGTTTCATTCTCTCATCAGCTATTAATTTATCTTTCATATCCCTATTAGACAATCTTTCAAATAAGACTTTTTTACTCGGAGGTAGTATAAAAAAAGTTATCAATTTATAATTAAGTTTTTTATTTTTAATTTGATCTGCACCTTGCCAATCTATATCAAACAAAATATTTTTTCCTTTATTTAATTTATCTATAACTGGAGTCCTAGATGTTCCATAATAATTATTAAAAACTTTTGCATATTCTAAAAATTCTTCGTCATTAATTAATCTTTTAAACTTTTCCTCATTTACAAAATAGTAATCTTTATCAGGAATTTCGTTGGGCCTAGGCTTACGGGTGGTATGTGAAATCGAAATTTCAAAGTTTTCTAATCTTGAAAGAAGATTTACTAGACTTGTTTTACCTGCTCCAGAAGGAGATGATAAAATTATCATTACCCCATCAATATCAGTGGGCATTTAAAAATTAATTAGCTTTTCCCTCTATAAATTTAACTGCATCTCCAACAGTTAAAATTTTTTCAGCTTCACTATCGGAAATTTCTGAACCAAACTCTTCCTCGAAAGCCATTACTAACTCCACTGTATCTAGACTATCTGCACCTAAATCATCAATAAAACTGGATTCTTCTGTTACTTTTGCTTCATCTATACCAAGGTGGTCTGCCACTATTTTTTTTACTTTGCTTGAAACGTCTTCTGACATATTAATCCTTTATAGTTATAAATTCTTATTAGTTTAAAAACTTATTTTGTCAAGCCATATACATACCGCCATTAACGTGAAGTGTTTCCCCGTTGATGTAATCAGATTGACTCGATGCCAAAAAAAGAACAGCATTTGCAATGTCTTCAGGTTGACCTAATCTACCTGATGGTATCTTTGAGATTATAGTTTCTTTATATTTTTCATCAATTTTATCTGTCATAGCTGTTTTAACAAATCCTGGTGAAATACAATTTATATTTATGTTTTTTCTTGCGTACTCTAAAGCTAAACTTTTTGACATCGCTACAACTCCAGCTTTAGAGGCAGTATAATTACTTTGCCCAAGATTTCCAGTATGACCAACAATAGAAGTTATGTTAATGATTTTTCCTGACTTACTTCTTAACATTTTTTTTACTGCAAATTTAGTAAGTAGAAATGTCGATGTTAAATTTACATCAATTACATTTTTCCATTCATCCAGACTCATTCGTATTGCTAAATTGTCTTGAGTTATTCCTGCATTATTAACTAGGCAATCTAATTGTTGTCCAAGGTTGACTGCAGCCTCTTCAATAAAACTCTCAATTTTATCACTTTTTGAAATATCAAATTTTAGAATTTTAATATTTTTAAATTTTTTTTTTAATTCCTCAAGTTTTTCAATTTTAGTTCCAGATGCTAATATATTTGCTCCACAATTATGGAGTTTTTCAATAATTGAATTACCTATTCCACCTGATGCACCTGTGACAATAATATTTTTATTTTTTAAATCATTCATATCTTTAAGTCTTTTATATCACTCTCAAGATTAATTGTATCGATTTTTACATTTTTTGCTGTTCTTTTAATTAAACTTGACAATACTTTACCAGGTCCTATTTCAATAAAATGATCTACTCCTTTACTTATCATGTAGATGATACTTTCTCTCCATCTAACTCTATTCTCAATTTGATCAATAAGTAACTTTTTTATTTCATGCTTGTCGGATATTGCTTTGGCCGTAACATTTGAAATTAGTAAATTTTTTCCATTTAAAAAAGAAGTTTTATCAAGTTCTTTTTTCATAACTTGCGTAGCTCTGTTCATAAGTTTACAGTGAAAAGGTGCACTAACTGGTAATTTTATACTTCTGATGTTATGTGACTTTAAAATTAAATTTAATTTTTCTAAATCAAGATTTTTACCACTCACAACTATTTGACCCTCAGAATTATCATTTGCTATTTCAACAAAAAAATCTTTTTTATTATCTTCCAGTACTTTTTCTAATATATCTATATTAATACCTAATACTGCAGTCATTCCTCCTTCACCGTTAGGTACTGCATTTTGCATTGCTTCCCCTCTAATTCTTAATAATTTAATAGTGGTTGAAAAATCAAGATATTCTGCACAAGATAATGCCGAATACTCGCCCAAGGAATGTCCAGCAAAATAATTAGCATTATTCAAATTTATATTAAATTCATTTTTAATTATTCTAAAAATTGAATAACTAATTAAAAAAATGGCTGGCTGTGTATTAGCAGTAAGATTTAGATCTTCCTTAGGTCCCTCCAAGATAGTTTTGGATAAATGAAAATTTAAAACATCATCAGCTTCCTTGAATAAATTCTTAACTAAATCATATTTTTCAAAAAGATCCTTACCCATCCCTACGAGTTGTGAACCTTGACCTGGAAAAATTACTGAAAACATCTTTAAAAAAACCTTTTTTTCAATTTTTTAACTATTGAAATTGAGACCTTATAATAGTATATCCTCTGATTTTATTAAAGAATATTAATGAATTTATACGAACATACAATTATAGCCCGTCAAGACACCTCTCCAAGTGAGATCAAACAATTAACTGAAAAATATTCTAAAATAATAGAAAAAAATAGTGGTGAGGTAGTCAAAACTGAGAACTGGGGACTACTAAATCTGTCATATCTGATTAAAAAAAATAAGAAAGGTAGTTACATACATTTTAAAATAAAAGGTAAAGGTAATATAATTAGTGAGCTTGAAAAAAACGAGGCGATCGATAAAAAACTCCTTAGATACTTAACAGTAAAAGTGAAAAATTTTGATTTAGAAACAAACTATTTTTCAAAAAAAGAAGAAAGTGAAAAAAGAGAAAACTAAATATTAATATGCCAAAAAGACAAAGCGGAAATAAAAAAAGTAAACAAAGTAACTTTGCTAAATTAAGCATTTTTCAACCAAATAAATATAAATTTAAAAAAAATTGTCCACTTTCTACAAAAGGTGCCCCTAAAATTGATTATAAGAATATTAAACTTTTAAAAAAATACATGTCAGAAAATGGGAAGATTTTACCTTCTAGAATTACTAATGTTTGTCAAAAGAAACAAAGGGAACTATCATTATCAATAAAAAGAGCAAGAAACCTAGCATTAATATAAAATGAGAGTAATTCTGTTAGAAAACTTAAAAAAATTTGGCTCTATAGGAGATATTATAGAAGTAAAGAGAGGTTACGCAAGAAATTTTTTAATTGCTAACCACAAAGCTTTATATGCATCCAAAGAAAATATAACTCGAGTTGAAAAAATAAAATCTGATTTAACTAAAAAAGATAATGAAAGGAAAGACCTAGCAAAAAAAGTTTTTGAGAAGATAAATAAAAAAATTTTTAAGATTAAGAAACTGAGTACAGAAAATAAAGAGTTATATGGTTCGGTAAAACCTACAGAAATTGCAAAACTTATACTCGAAAAAGAAAAAATTGAGATAAAACCATCAATGATACAACCAATTCAAGAAATCAAATCATTAGGTAAATTTAAAGTCAAAATTTTTTTACACTCTGAAGTTGATGCTGAAATCACAATTATAGTGGATACAGCGGAAACCATTCAATAATTATACAATTTTTTCCCCATTAATTTTTTAGAATGTAATTCTATTTCTTTTTATATAAGCTATAAAATATGGATAACAGTCTAAGCTTGGTTAAAGATAAATTTAAAGAATTACCCAACAATATTGAGGCTGAACAGTCAGTTATTGGTTCAATATTAGTCACAAATGAAATTTTTGATGAAATCAATACAATAATTTCTAGTAATAATTTTTATGATCCTATGCATCAAAAAATATTTGCCGCTATTGAAAGCCTTATCTACAAAGGAATGCTGGCTAATCCCATCACCTTAAAAAATTATTTTGAGGATGAACAAAATGATTTAAACGTTCCTGATTATTTAGTTAAAATAACGAAATTTTCTACATCGGCGAGACAGTCAACAGAATATTCAAAAATTATATATGATATGTTTGTAAGAAGAGAATTAATTAAGATTTCAGAACAAACAATTGATACAGCAAAACTAAACGATTTGAATACTAATGGTCAAAGTATAATTGAAAATTCTGAAAGATTATTATTTGATCTTGCTGAAAAGGGGTCTTTTAATTCTTCATTGATAAAATTTGATGAGGCTATGAGACAGACAATTGAGATGGCTTCAGCAGCTTATAAAAATGAAGCTGGTATAGTAGGAGTTCCTACGGGATTAAAAGATTTAGATGACAGATTAGGAGGTCTTCACAAATCTGATTTAATTATTATAGCAGGCAGACCTGGAATGGGAAAAACTGCATTAGCAACTAATATAGCATTTAATGCTGCTCAAAAACTTCAAGAAAATAAGAGAAAATCTTGTGTTGCCTTTTTTTCATTAGAAATGTCGTCTGAGCAATTATCAACAAGAATACTTGCTGAACAATCAAGAATTAAGTCTAATGATATAAGAAGGGGAAAAATTTCTGATGAACAGTTTGATAAATTTATAGAAACTTCTAAAAATATTTCGGAACTGCCATTATTTATAGATGAAACTCCTGCAATAAGTATTGCTGCAATGAGTAATAGAGCAAGACGAATTAAAAGAATACATGGTCTTGATATGATTGTTGTTGATTATATCCAATTAATGAAAGGTTCTCTAAATTATAAAGACGGACGTGTCCAAGAAGTTTCAGAAATTACCCAAGGTTTAAAAGCATTGGCTAAAGAATTATCAGTTCCAGTTTTAGCTCTATCTCAATTATCAAGACAAGTTGAGCAAAGAGACAATAAAAAACCCCAATTATCAGATTTAAGAGAATCCGGCTCAATTGAACAAGATGCTGATGTGGTTATGTTTGTCTATAGAGAATCATATTACTTAGAAAACAAAGAACCTAGACCAGCCACAGTAGAACATGCAGAATGGCAAGCAAAAATGAATGAAGTTTCAAATTTAGCAGAATTAATCATTGGTAAACAAAGACATGGTCCAACTGGAAATGTGATGTTAGAGTTCGAGGCCATGTTTACGAAATTTAAGGATACTCAAATACGTTAAATTCCAATATAAAAGGGGTTAAATGTTTGCCCAATTTTATCAAAATATAATACTCAAAAATCCAAAATTAATTTTTATAATACTCCTCATCACTTTGTTTAGTTTTGGATATTATTCAAAGGATTTTAAATTAGATGCTTCTTCTGAGACACTTTTAATTGAAGGAGATCCAGATCTGAAATATCTTCAGGAAATATCAAAAAGGTATGGTGCTAAAGAATTTTTGATTTTAACTTATACTCCTAATGAAGGTATGATTTCTGATACCTCAATTAATAATCTATTAAGCCTAAAGTATAAGATTCAAAGTTTAAATTGGGTACATAGTGTAATAACTTTGCTAGATATACCCCTACTAGATAGTTCTGACGCACCTCTTCAAGAACGACTTGAAAAATTTAAAACTCTTAAAGATGAAGATGTCGATAGAATTAGAGGTTTTAATGAAATTACTAATAGTCCTGTCTTTAGAAATTTTGTTATTAGTGAAGATGGCAAAACAAGCGGTATCATTGTTAATATAAAAAGAAATAAAGAATTAGCAAATATTAATGATAAATCAAAAAAAGAATCTGAGAGATTGAAAGAAAAAATTAAAAAACAAAACCATCAAAATATTATCGAAATAAGAGATGTTATTAAAAGCTATGAGGATATTGGTAAAATTCATTTAGGTGGAATACCAATGATAGCTGATGATATGATGTCATTTATTAAAAGCGATATTATTGTTTTTGGCATAGGAGTGCTATTATTTATTATTGCAACTTTGTGGTTCGTTTTTCGTAAATTAATTTGGATCATAGTCCCCATAAGTAGTTGTTTTTTTTCAGTTGTAATAATGACAGGAATACTTGGATTGTTAGGCTGGAAAGTTACTGTTATTTCATCAAACTTTATTGCTCTTATGTTAATTTTAACTATGGCAATGAACATTCATATGAGCACTAGATTTTTACAGCTAAGAGAGTCTTATCCTTTAAAAAATGTAATAGAATTAATTACTTTAACTACGAAAAAAATGTTTTGGCCTATTTTATACACAGTTTTAACTACTATCATTGCATTTCTCTCTCTTATTTTTAGTGAAATAAAACCTATTATTGATTTTGGTTGGATGATGACATTGGGTTTAATTACCTCTTTTATTATAACGTTTACGTTATTACCCACTCTTATTAGTTTTGTACCAAAAGAAAATATTTCTTTAAAAAAATATGAAAATTCAAACATCACCTCTTTTTTTGCAAAAATATCTCAAAATAATCATAAAATTATTTTTATTTTAACGGGGTTGGTAATTGTATTTAGTTTAGTTGGAATTAGTCGTCTAGAGGTCGAAAATAGTTTTATAAATTATTTTAGTAAAAAAACGGAAATTTATAAAGGAATGAAACTAATAGATGAAAAATTAGGTGGGACCACACCTCTTGAGGTAATTATAAAATTTTCGAAAGGAGAAATACCAAAAATTGATGAAGAAGATGAATTCGAAGATTGGGGTGATGAAGATGAAGAGAATGATGAAAAATACTGGTTTACTAAAGATAAAATAGACAAAATAGCCAAAGTTCACAATTACTTAGATAACTTACCTCAAGTTGGAAAAGTTTTATCATTTTCATCAATTATTGATGTAGCCACTTTACTGAATAACAATAAACCATTGGGTACTTTAGAGATGGGGGTTTTATACTCAAAAATTCCAAAAAGTATAAAATCTGAAATAATTGATCCCTACATTTCTATTAAAGATAATGAGGCGCGGATTAATCTTCGTATAATTGACTCTCAAAAAAATTTAAGAAGAAATGATTTAATTAATAAGATAAATTATGACTTAAAAAATAAATTAAAACTAAAAGAGGAAGAGTATAAACTTGCAGGAGTTTTAATTCTATTTAACAATTTACTCCAAAGTCTTTTTAAATCACAAATTCTTACTTTAGGACTAGTCATGGTAGGTATATTTGTTATGTTCTTAGTGCTTTTCAAAAATATTAAATTATCTTTAATTGGTGTGGTTCCAAATTTTATAGCTGCTTTTTTTATACTTGGAATCATAGGATTGCTTGGTATTCCTCTTGATATGATGACAATTACTATTGCTGCAATTACTATTGGAATTGCTGTAGATAATAGCATCCATTATATTTACCGGTTCAAAGAAGAGTTTAATAGTTCAGGTGAATACAATAAAACCCTTGTTCTCTGCCACTCTACTGTAGGTAAAGCAATTTTAAATACGTCCATTACAATCGTTTTTGGATTTTCAATACTAATTTTATCTAAATTTATTCCTACAATTTACTTTGGGATCTTTACAGGTTTGGCTATGTTATTAGCAATGATTTCAGTCCTAACCTTGCTTCCTACTTTAATATTATTAATTAAACCATTTAAAAAATAATTTGATGATTGAAGTGCTAAAAGACTTTTATCAGACAACTTCCGTTATTGATCTTATTTATTTAATCTTAACTATTCTCTCACTAATAAAATGTTACAAAAAAGGTTTTGTATTAAGTATTTTGTCAATAGCTAAATGGTTATTAGCTTATGTGATGACTTTGATTATTTTTCCAAAAATTAAACCTTATTTTAAAGATATAATCGATAATGAATATGTACTCGATATCGGACTTGGCATTACAATTTTTACAATTGTAATATTTTTGATCTTAATGGTTAATCGTGGAATTAGTAAAGCCATTAGTTATTCAGGAATTGGTAGCTTAGATACAATATTTGGTTTTTTTTTTGGATTCGTCAGGGCATATATTATTTGTATATTTATATTTTCAGGCATACATATTGTGTATAATTACGATAAATGGCCAATAAATTTAGACAAATCATTCGTCTTTCCATATTTAGAAAAAGGTAGTAATTATTTACTAAAAGAATTTCCAAATGAAAAAAAATATAAAGACTCTAAAGAGAAAATTGAAGAACTTTGATCCTAAGATAAAAGAAGAATGTGGGGTATTTGGGGTTAGTAATGCGAAAGATGCCTCTGCCTTAACAGCTTTAGGTCTACACGCTTTACAGCATCGTGGTCAAGAGGGTTGTGGAATAGTTTCTTTTGATGGTAAAAAATACTATTCAGAGAAAAGATTTGGTTTAGTGGGTGATAATTTTAATAAAGAAAAAGTTCTTAATAACCTTAAAGGTGATTATGCCATAGGCCATAATCGATATAGCACCACTGGAAATAATACTTTAAGAAATATTCAGCCCTTTTTTGCAGATACGAATGCTGGTGGTATTGGCGTTGCACACAATGGAAATTTAACAAATTCAATTTCGTTAAGAAATAAACTCGTTGAAGAGGGTGCGATTTTTTATACTACCTCAGACACTGAGACTATTGTTCAACTAATTGCAAAATCTAAAAGATCTAAAACAATTGACAAGGTTGTCGATGCTATATTTCAAATACAAGGTGGTTATGCTTTAGTAATGCTGACTCAAACTTCTTTAATAGGTGTAAGAGATCCTTACGGAATTAGACCACTAGTGATTGGAAAGTTAGGCAGAAGTTACGTATTAGCATCTGAAACATGTGCTTTAGATATAATTGGAGCTAAATTTTTAAGAGAGGTTGAAAACGGAGAAATAGTTTTAATAGAAAATAATGAATTGATTAGTATTAAACCATTTCCCCCAAAAAAAGTAAGGCCATGTGTTTTTGAATATATTTATTTTTCAAGGCCAGATAGTCTTTTAGATAACAAAACTGCATATGAGCACAGAAAGAATTTAGGTAAAGAACTTGCAAATGAGAATAATGTTGATGCCGATATAGTTGTACCAGTACCAGATTCAGGAAATGCAGCTGCTCTCGGATTTTCACAAAAAATAAATATTAATTTTGAACATGGATTAATAAGGAACCATTATGTTGGCAGAACCTTTATTGAACCGAGCCAAAAAATTAGAAGTTTAGGGGTTAGATTAAAATTAAATGCAAATGAAACTACAATAAAAAATAAAAAAATAATTCTAATTGATGACTCGCTAGTTAGAGGAACTACATCTCATAAAATTGTGAAGATGTTGTATGATGCAGGAGCAAAAGAGGTGCATGTAATGATAGCTTGCCCAGAAATAAAATATCCCGATTTTTATGGAGTTGATACTCCAACAAAAAAAGAGTTGTTGGCGGCTAACAAATCCAATGATGAAATACGAGATTATATTGGAGCTAAATCTTTAAAATTTTTATCAATCAATGGTTTGTATAAAGCTATTGGTTTCAATAAAAGAAACGAAACTTACCCACAACTAACTGACCATTATTTTACCGGTGATTATCCAGTAAAGCCAGTCGACGAATTAGGTGATAGTAAAATAACTCAACTGTCATTGTTAAGTACAGCTTCAAATAATTAAATAATGAAAAAAGTAAGTTTTACACAAATGAAAAATGGAACTAAAGAGGATTATCTTTTTTTAGACAAACATGAAAAAGATTTTGCTAAAAAAACTTCAGATAGGATAATAGATTTTATGTCTAATCTCACAGAGACATTGGAAGGTTACCAAATATCAAGATTAGAGCATTCACTTCAAAGTGCAACTAGAGCCTATAATAACGGAGAGAGTGAGGAGATGGTCGTTGCAGCTTTACTTCATGATATCGGGGATGAACTAGCTCCAATGAACCATTCAGAATATGCTGCTTCAATTCTAAAACCATACGTTTCAGAAAAAACCCACTGGATAATAGAAAAGCATGGTGAATTTCAAATGTATTATTATGCGCACCATTTGGGCGGGGACAGAAATAAGAGAGATAAATACAAAGGTCACAGGTATTATCAAGATACAATCGATTTTTGTGAAAAATATGATCAAAATTCATTTGACCCTAGTTATAAATCACTACCATTAAAATTTTTTAAGCCAATGGTAAAAAAAATTTTTTCTAGGAAACCATATTCTCTACTTTAATTATATCAGTAAAGTATTATTAAATAACTTATGATTACATCTAAAGAACAAATAATAGATTATTTTAAATCAGGTATTAAGAAGAATAAAAGTTTCAAAATTGGTATAGAGCATGAAAAATTTTTATTTAATAACAAGGACAATAAAAGAATTGATTATTCAAAAATAAAACAGATGTTTTCATCTTTGTTAGAATTTGGTTGGAACCCGATTTATGAAAAAGAAAATGTTATTGCTTTAAATAAAGGGGGAAAAAATATTACTTTAGAACCAGGAAATCAAATTGAATTATCAGGTGATAAGTTGAGTCATATTCATGAAGCATGTGCTGAGTCTCAAGATTATTTATTTGAGTTAAGGCAAGTAACCAAAAAATTGGGTATTAATATTGTAAGTGCAGGATTTGATCCTATTTCAAAACTTGAAGAGATTCCTAACAACCCAAAAGAACGATATAAACTAATGACAAAGGATATGCCAAAGGGAGGCGAATTAAGTCTTGATATGATGTATAGAACATGTGGAACACAATTAAATATTGATTACGACTCTGAATATGATTTCATCAAAAAATTTCAAGTTGTTAATTCGATTGTTCCTATTATCATTGCCTTATTTGCAAACTCCTCAATTGTAGAAAAAAAAAAAAGTAATTATTTATCATATCGATCAAAGGTCTGGCAGAACACCTCAAGAGGGGGCCTGCCAAAAGTTTTTTTGGAGAAATTAAATTTTGAAAAATACGCAGAATTTATAATAAATTATCCTCTTTTATTTATACATGATAATGAAGGGTACATATCAGGTAAAAAATATACTTTTAAAGACTTTATGAATGGAAAAATTTTTGAGGTTAAAAATCGTTCACCAAATGAGAATGATTTATCTATTCATTTAAGCACAATTTTCACTGAGAATAGATTAAAGAGATATATAGAGCTTAGATCAATGGATACATGTGGTTGGGACTGTCTGTGTGCAGGTCCTGCTTTTAATGTTGGGTTGCTATACGGTAATCTCGATGAAGTTTATGAATTAGTAGTAAAATGGGACAAAGATAAAATTATTAATGCTTATTTAGAGGCTCCTCAAAAAGGATTTAACACACAATTAATGGGCAAGGATCTTCTTTACTGGGCATCAAAATTGTTAGATTTATCAAGAAAAGGACTAAATCAAAGAGATATAATAAATAAAAGCGGAAAAAATGAAACTCTATTTCTCAACCACTTGCAAAAATTAATTGATAATAAAACTACAAATGCGGATCATATGATTAATAGATTTTCAAAAAATGAAGATTTAAGTGTACTTTATGATAAATAAAATTGTTGCTATTCAAGGAAATCATCCCTCAAAGCTTAACATATTAACAGATACAAGTATTTTTTTGGCTAACGAAATTCAAAGTAAAAATTACAAGATTTTTTATTATGAGCCTAAAAATTTATCAATAATCAATTCTAAGATTGTAGCCGAGGGTTTCTTTGTTAAATTTAATTACACTCGAAAAAAAAAATTTAAGATTCTACATAAACAAAAGTTAGACTTAATGAAGTGTAAATTTATCTTAATCAGGCAAGATCCTCCATTTAATCAGGAGTATATTTCAACAACTTATATTTTAGATATAATCAAAAAAAAAGTAAGAATTATAAATGATCCAACATCTATTAGAAATGTGTCAGAAAAATTTTACTCTGCGAAATATCAAAAATATATGCCAAATACCATTTTTACTCAAAATATAAATGAAATTAAAAAATTTTTTATTATAAATAGAAAAGTTATATTAAAGCCTACCCATAGTTATGGCGGAAATGATATTTATCTTTTGAAAAAATTTAATTTAAATTTTGTAAAAAAATATTTAAAAAAACACGACCATGTAATCTGCCAAAAATTTTTATCAAAAATAAACAAAGGTGATAAAAGAGTCTTTCTTATTAATGGTAAAGTTGTAGGGGCGATTTCTAGAGTGCCTAGGAAAGGATCCTTTTTAAGTAATATGAGTAAAGGTGCTACTCCGGTAAACACGAAATTAACAACCATTGAAAAAAGAATATCTAAATTGGTTGCTCGTAATTTAAAAAAAAAAAATATTTTTTTTGCTGGAATTGATTTTATTGATCAAAAACTTAATGGTGACATTAATGTTACATCCCCTACTGGATTGAAAACTTATTATGATTTAACAAAAATTAATTTGGCCAAAACTTTTTGGGAAGAACTTAAGGCTTGAATAATTTATCAGATCAGCAGAAGGGTTCTTTACTTGCGTTTGTAGCAGTATTATTCATTACACCAGATTCTTTATTTATAAGACTTTCAAGTGTAGATACTTGGGGGCTTGTTTTTTATAGAGGTATTATACCCTTTTTGACAGTTTTTTTGGGAATGTTGCTAATTTATAAATCAAATTTTTTTAAGATTCTTTTCTCAAGTGGTTATCATGGGATTATATATATCGTAACATTTAGTATAACAAACATTACTTTTGTGGTTTCAATACAGAATACAAATGTAGCAAATACTCTGGTAATGATAGCTACTGCTCCTATGTTGTCAGCTATTCTTGGGGCTTTTTTTCTAAAAGAACCTCCAGATAAAAAAACTTTGGTTTCTATCATTATTACTTTTTTAGCGATAATTTATATTTTTTTTGACTCTTTAAAATTAGGAAATTTCTTTGGTGACATTTTAGGATTTATTACAGCAATTGGACTTGCTATAGGAGCAGTAACCATTCGTTCTGCAAAATCTCAAAATTTGGTTCCAGCAGCTGTTATAGGTAAGCTGTTTGTGGCAACTTTTGCGTTATTTTTTATAGAGAGTTTTGTTCTTGAGAACAAAGACCTAATTATTGTACCTTTAATGTGTATTTTGTGTGTTGCTATACCTTTTGTATTAGTCACTATAGCACCAAGATTTATACCTGCTGCAGAAGTGAATTTATTTTTCTTACTTGAAACCATTATTGGTCCAATATGGGTCTGGCTTATAATCAAAGAACAACCAAGTGTGGAAACACTTACAGGGGGACTGGTTATAATAATAACTATTGCAATTCACTCATTTTTGAAACTCAAAAGATTCTAAGTTTGTCACAATTAAGACTTGATTTAATAATACATCGCGAATAATTACAGCAAATTTTATGAATAAATTATTAAAGAACTCATGGGCTCTTTTTTTGGGAATGGGCTTTATAATGATGGCCTATGGTTTCCAGAGCTCTTTATTAGGTGTAAGAGCTGTTCAAGAGGAATTCAGCCTTACCGCAACTGGTTTTATGATGTCTGGTTATTTTGTAGGTTATTTTATAGGGGCAGCCACAATTCCAAATATAATATCAAGAGTTGGTCACATAAGAGTTTTTGCTGCATTTGCATCATTAGCATCATTAGTAATTTTAGTTCATTCAATTATCATTAATCCCTTCGTCTGGTTTTTGTTAAGGTTTTTAACTGGAGTCAGTATGGTATGCATTTATACCGTTGCTGAGAGTTGGTTGAACGATAGATCAAATAACAAAAATAGAGGAAGTGTATTATCTTTATATATGGTTATATTGTATGGATCTATCGGTGTTGGAATGTTTTTGCTAAATTTTAGTAGTCCACAAAATTTTCAACCGTTTATTTTAGTCTCAGTAATTACATCATTGGCCTTAATACCAATATTATTAACTAAAAAAAAACCACCAACTTTTAAAAAGATTAAAGCTATGTCTTTAAAAGATCTCTACGAAGTATCGCCATTTGGAATAATAAGTTCTTTTTTTTATGGGACTATTCAGTCAGCAGTATTCACTTTGCTTGCAGTTTATGCAACTTCAATGAATTTTACTATATTTGAGATATCTCTAGTAACCTTTCTTTTAGCAATTTCTGGTGCTATAGCTCAATTTCCAATAGGAAAAATTTCAGATGTTTATGATAGGAGAAAAGTAATTGTTTGTAGCACATTTGGAGCTGCTATATTTTCAATATTAGCTATATTAGTTTCAAAACAAATGTACTTACCAGGTGATTTAGCCACGAGTAAAACCTGGTTTTATGTTTTTTTTGTTTTATTTTCTTTTTGTAGTTTACCAATGTTTTCATTAATTTTAGCCCATACTAATGATTATATATCAAAAGATAAATTCGTATCTGCAGGGGCTGGTCTGCAATTTACTTTCGGTTTAGGAGCTATGAGTGGTCCATTTTTATGTTCAATTTTTATGGATATAGTTGGTGCAAATGGTTTTTTTATTTTTTTATTTTTTTTTCATGGAATAATTGGAATATTTGGAATTTATAGAATGAGAGTAAGACAAACGGTGGATAATCCAGATTCTCAATTCGTTGCTATGCCTCAAACAATAACGCCAGCCGGTATAGAGCTGAACCCAATTACAGAACCAATAGAAGAGAAACTTACAGAGAAAGAAAAAAATTAATCTAATTTATCAATGTAATTTGACATTTTAGATAATACTTGATTTTTTGATAGTTTATCAGTTCTAATTAAGATCGCATCCTTAACCTTGATCAAAGGACTGTTTTTTCTACTTTTATCCATCATTGTTCTTTTGGATAAAGATTTCTTTACAGCTTTTAAAGAGACTTTTTTTTTTATATCGATCCATCTTCTATAACTTGCAACATCTAAATTACATTTAAAATAGAATGCTAAATCGTATTTAGGATTTGAAACTAAAATTTTGCTCGCGATATCCCTACCCTCAACACAAATTCTTTTATTTTTTTTTATAATTTTTTTTTGGAACATATTAATTATTTGTCTTATTTTTTTATTTTGAGCTAAGGTCGCAACATGATTACTAATTTTTTCAGAATGTAAATTGAGTTTGGCAATTTTTTTATAGGAAACATTTTTAAATTTATTTTTGATAAAAGAATAAATATTTTTAGGATTATTTTTTATAATTAAAATACTCGCATATCTATAAAGTAAACCCGAATTAATTAGTAATAAATTATATTTTTTTGATATTAACTTTGCAGCAGTGCTTTTTCCACTTGCAGACTCTCCGTCACATGCAATTATTAATTTATTAAATCTTCTCACAAAGGCTTAATAATATTTTGAGATGTTTAATGCAAAAAAAAATTTGAATATTAAACGTTTTAATGAGAATAATCACCTATAGGTTGAAACTCATATTTGTAATAATACAAAAAATTTCTTAAATTCTTGAAACACTTATGATTTTTTGGTCAAATATACTTTCATAAAATGCCAGATAAAAAAAAACAAAGAACTAATAAAAAAAAAAAAAATTATAAAAAAAAAAGTACTTTAGTCAAAATAGCTAATATTACTTCAAGATCACTTAGTAATGTTATTATAAATTTTAAAAAAAATAATGAACAAAGAAAAATCAAAGAGATAAGAATAAAAAAAATTCAAGAAAAAAATTTACTGATTAAAGAAAAAAAAGAGCTAAAAACTTTAGAGGAAAAACTTAAAAAAGAAGATAGCAAGTTAAAGTCTAAAGAAGATGATTTAAAAAATAAGTTAAAAGATTTTAAAATTAAAGAAGAGAAACAAAAAGAAGAATACTATCGGCTTATTAAAAAGGATGAAGATTTGACTCAAATCGCTAAAGAACTGAGGGTAAAGGAAAAAGAGCTTAGATTAAAAGAGGAGCAACAAAATAGAAAAGATATTGATTTAAAAATTAGAGAGGATGAACAAAAAATTTTAGAACTCAAAGAAAAAAGACGAAAAGAAAAAGCTCTAAAATTAATCAAAGAGGAAGAAGAAAAACAAAGACAGTTAGAATATTTAAAAATTAAAGAGTGGGAAGAAAAGTTTGATCGTGATCAAAAAATAAAAGAACACAAAGAAAACTTAAGAGAACAAAGACTTAAACAAATTGAAATGGAGAAATTAGGACTTATTGAAGAAAAGGAGGATGAAATAGAAAATGATTTATCTTCAGGATTAGAAAACTTCAATATTGATAAAACTAAAGAAAATTAGCATACCTTTTAATCCTTGGAATTTTTATTGGTTAGGAAAATAATCTTTTAATTCACCTTCTCGATGTACATCTGCAGTGCAACAATGAAGACCTCCACCAAAAGCATAGGCGTCTCTCATTTCTACAGGTATTACCTCCATACCCAGTTTATCAAGTTGTTCTGCTTGATATCTTTCACTTTTTTCTACACAAACAGTCTTTTGATCAGGAACTAATACATTCATGGAAAGCCATACTGATGAATAACAAAGAGGAGGTGGTTGATTATGTGCTGGTTGAGCAGCATCAATGATTTTCCAATCATTTTTTTCGAATAATTTTCTTTGATCTCTTGGAAGCCTCCTTTGAGGATTGTTTATAATAAGCCCTTCTTTAATAGGCGTAAAGGTTGCATCTATATGAATAGGATAAGGATCACCTGGAAAATTCACAGCGTGAACTCTGTGATCTTTAAAATGCCTTTTAAGCCAATCAATACCTTTTAAATTAGTTGTAAACCCGTGTTGAACAATTAAATCTTTACCAAATCTCAAAACATCAGCAGCATCAAATAATGGTTCTTCTTCAGTAGTTACAAAAAATTTTTCTTTCGTCCATTGTAATCTTTTTTGAATACCAATTTTTTCAGATAAATAATCTTTTCTATAATCATCATCAGTTAATTGAGGTTTTGGTGCAGATTCATGTTTCATCCTAGTGTCTAAATTAAAGTATTTTTTTAATAGCGGTCTATAACACAGATATTCAAACCATCTACAACGGTAACTCATTGTCGCCTCTAAAATTTCATTTCCTACGGTTAGCAATACATCTCTTGGTGGCATACAACCGAACATAGTTTCTGCTTCCCAATCTGGTGTAGATATTTTTTGATTAAAATTTATTGGTGTAGGTCTATCGACCTGTATCCCTCGCTTGATTAATATATTTGAAAAGTCATCAAGAAGCTGATTGGCTTTATCAATAGACTCCTTTGATCTTGGCCCATATTGGCCTTTCATATCTGAGTCTTCAGGCACTTTTGCATCTAATGCTGGTTCAGGAGCGGGTATGCAAACTCCGTCAGCTTTACCTACTATTACATGTTTTAATGGGTCCCATTCATTCCAACTATTGACTATATTTTTATTTTTACTCATTATTTTCTAAAAATTTAATTGAGAGCTATATATCTTTTATTCCATCTCATAATTAAGCTATAGTAAACTAGAGAAACAAAAAGAAAAAATCCTCCGACTATGGTGCTTGTAGAAGGAATTTCATTTATTCCAAACAATGGTAACCAAACCCAGAAAATTCCACCAATAACTTCTGTTAAAGATAAAAGTGTCAACTCTGCAGCTGGTATTACCTTTGAACCAATTGAATATAAGATCAAACCCAAACAAACTATAATACCGTGTAAAGAAAACATTGAGCTATTATAACTGGTTGAAAAAAAGTTTTGCTTAGTAATTAAAATAACTATAGATGCAAAAATAAAACAAAATAGCCCAGCTACAGCCACAGTAGTAAACTTAGGTGTTTCTTTTCTCCATCTTAGTGTTACTGAGAATACAGAGAAACCTATCGAAGATGCAAGACCAAAAAGAAACCCTATTAAAGAATTTTTTTCTGTATTTCCAAATGCCATAATTGTAATTCCTATTGTTGCTATAAAAATTGACACCCATGCATTAAATGTAATTTTTTCTTTCAAAAATAAATAAGCTATTATAGCTGTAAAAAATGGCATTGCTGCTAAACACAATAAGGTAACTGCTGCACTTGTGTTAGTAATTGAATAAATGAAAGTAATCATAGCAATTCCTAGTCCACTTCCTCCAATGATTCCAGATCTACCAATTTTCTTGTAATTTTTATAAAAATTTATTCCTTCCTCAAAATATAGATACAAATTCAAAATTATAAATATTGTTAATCCCCGACCAAAAATATACTGCCAAGGCACCATATGTGGATTATCCATATACCTGACTACTAAAGGTCCAAATGACCATAAAATGCCAGCGAACAAAACAACTGGTATGGCTATTTTTTCTTTTTTTAGCTCTATCATAATTAGATATTTAGTTGTAATTAGTTTGAACTACAACAAAAATTGAATTGTAATAAAATAAAATTTCACTAAAATACTTCAAAAAAGTATTTTATTTCCTAATTTTTTTTATTTTTTTTTTGAAAATTTAAGGCTTAACTAAAGGATTTAACATCTTTATTATATAAATAAAAATGGACTTAGAAATATTAGGTATAGCATCTGATTCTGATAATAATAAAAATATCAAAAATCATACTCACTATTCAAAATTAAAAAACTCTTTATGTGGAGACGAAGTACAAATAAAATTGATTATTAAAAAAAATAAAATAATTGATTTTGGATATCAAGGAAATTCCTGTATTTACTGCCAGGCATCTGCAAGTATTCTTTCCAAAGCATCTATCAATAATCGAAAAGATAAAATAAAAAAATTATGTGAGGATGCAAAAAATTTTTTTGAGGGAAATTTTGATATTTTTAAAAAAAAAAATTTATCATTTAACAAATTATTTAAGAAAAAAAATTTTTCTAGAAAAGAATGTATATTATTACCTTTCAATGCTCTGAAAAAAATAGTATCAAATTAAAAAAATGGGTAACTTAAAACAATCGATTTTCGCTGGATTATTTTCTACTATAACAATTAGTATATTAACTTTTTTAACTTATAAAACTGGATTAGGAATATTTCTATTAGCTTCTTTTGGTTCCTCAATGGTCTTACTATATGGCTACCCTGAAAGTCCTTTTGCGCAACCAAAAAATGTTTTTTTCGGTCATTTAACTACTGCGGCAGTAGGTCTAATTTTTTTGTATTTTATTCCATTACCAATTTTTTTAATTATTCCATTAGCTGTAGGATTTGGTGTTGGAGCAATGATATTGTTAAATATAACCCATCCTCCAGCAGGTGGTAATCCAATAATCGTGATTATAGGTAGCGTTTCCCTAGATTTTTTACTAAGTCCTGTTATATCAGGTTCTATAATAATTATTGTATTTGCAATTATTATCAATAGGTTTATTTTAAAAAAAAATTACCCTAGTCAGAAATATTAATTGCTAGATATCTTAAAATGATGTTAGATAATGTTTAAACATTTAAATTTACAGAGAGGAATAAATGAAAATATTATGTGTATTATATGATGATCCCAAGGGTGGAATGCCAAAATCTTACGCACTTTCACAATTACCAAAAATAGAAAAATACCCGGACGGAATGACTTTACCTTCACCTAAAGGTCGAGATTATACCCCAGGGCAATTATTAGGTTGTGTATCTGGTGAACTTGGATTACGAAAGTTTTTAGAAAGTAACGGTCATGAGTTGGTTGTTACTAATAGTAAAGATGGTGATGGATGCGAAGCTGATAAACATATTGTTGATGCTGACATTGTAATTTCTCAACCATTTTTTCCATACTATTTGACAAAAGAAAGGATTGGTAAAGCTAAAAATCTTAAGATGGCAATTACAGCAGGTATTGGTTCAGATCACGTTGATTTACAAGCTGCAATGGATAATAAAATTGATGTTGTAGAGGTAACTTATTGTAATTCTAGATCAGTAGCTGAGCATATTGTCATGATGATAGTTTCAATGGTAAGAGATTACCACAATCAACATAGGATCGTAAATGAAGGGGGCTGGAACATTGCAGATGCAGTTCAAAGATCATATGATGTTGAAGGTATGCATATTGGAACTGTTGCTGCAGGACGTATTGGTTTAGATGCATTAAGAAAAATGAAACCTTTTGACACTCACCTACATTATTTTGATAGACATAGACTACCTGATGCAGTTGAAAAAGAACTTAATCTTACATTTCATGAGTCTGTTGAGTCAATGGTGAAAGTTTGTGATGTGGTGACAATTAATTGTCCCCTTCATCCTGAAACAGAAAACTTATTTGATGATGCGATGATAAGTAAAATGAAAAAAGGAGCTTATATTGTAAATACTGCAAGGGGAAAAATTTGTAATCGTGATGCAATAGCGAAAGCACTAAAAAGTGGTCAATTAAGTGGTTATGCTGGAGATGTATGGTTTCCTCAACCAGCACCTAATGATCATGCATGGAGAAGTATGCCAAATCACGGTATGACACCTCATACTTCGGGAACATCTTTGACAGCACAAGCAAGATATGCTGATGGTGTAAGAGAAATACTTGAATGTTTCTTTGATGGCAAAGAAATTAGAAATCAGTATTTAATTGTAAAAGATGGTCAGTTAGCTGGGATGGGTGCTCATTCATATAGTAAAGGTTCAGCAACTGGTGGTTCAGAGGAAGCAGCCAAATATCAAAAAAAATAATTATTAAAAATTAATATTAAGGGTAGACTACTAAAAGTAGCTACCTTTAATATCATGGACTAATCACAGATATTTTGTTTATTATTATTGATGAAATATTTAGTTATAATTTTTATTTTATTAATTAATACAAATCTTTCACATTCTGTACAGAAGGATAAAGCATATTTTGCTGGGGGATGTTTTTGGTGTGTAGAAGAGTCGTTTGAAAAATTGAGAGGTGTAAATGAGGTTATTTCTGGATATTCAGGAGGTATAACTGAAAACCCAACTTACAAAGAAGTAACATATGGAAAAACTGGTCATTTTGAGGTTGTAGAAATAATCTATGATAAAAAAATTATTTCGTATGAAGAATTATTAAAAAATTTTTGGGTTAATATAGATCCATTTGATGCTTATGGTCAATTTTGTGACAAAGGATATAGTTATAGATCAGTCGCATTTTATACAAACAATGATGAAAAAACTGCAATAGAAAAAGATATTAAAGAATTAGAAATTAAATTTAATAAGAAAGTAGTGACTTATATTAGAAAATTTGAAAAATTTTATAAAGCAGAAGAGTACCATCAAGATTTTTATAAAATCAAGTTTGAGCGATATCTTAAATATAAAAAAGCTTGTGGAAGAGAAGAATTGTTGAAAAGGATTTGGAGTAAATAAATCTTTATGAGAAATAATATAAATTGGAATTTCGATAACTCTTATTCAAGACTATCAGATGCATTTAAAGAGCACATTAAACCTGTAGCTGTAAAAAACCCAGAATTAGTTTTATTAAATGAGGATTTATGCAAAGAATTAAATCTAGACTTTACCAAAATTAATAAAGATAAATTATCAGATTTATTTACTGGAAATATTCTTCCAGAGGGAAGTAATACAATTGCTCAAGCCTATGCAGGTCACCAATTTGGACATTTCACAATGTTAGGGGATGGAAGAGCAGTCTTAATAGGTGAACATATAACGAATGATAATAAAAGATACGATATTCAATTTAAAGGATCAGGTAAAACTGCATTTTCTAGAAATGGTGATGGTAGAGCTGCACTAGGTCCAATGTTGAGAGAATATATTATTAGTGAAGCAATGTATTATCTTAATGTTCCCTCAACAAGAAGTTTAGCAGTAGCTAAAACAGGTGAAACAATAATACGAGATGCCCCATTACAAGGTGCTATCTTGACAAGAGTTGCCTCAAGTCATATTAGAGTTGGAACTTTTCAATATGTTGCTGCAAGAAATAAAGATGATGAGTTAGAAATTTTTTTAGATTATGCTATAAAACGGCACTATCCAGAACTTGTAAATTCAAAAAAAAAAGCTTTAGATCTTTTGAACATTCTTATAGATAAACAAATAAATCTTGTGGTCAATTGGATGCGCGTTGGTTTTATTCATGGTGTCATGAATACTGATAACATGACAATTTCTGGAGATACAATTGATTATGGACCATGTGCATTTATGGACACATATGATCCAGAAACTGTTTTTAGCTCAATTGATAAAACAGGTAGGTACGCATACTGTAACCAACCTGCTATAACAAAGTGGAACCTTTCACGATTTGCAGAATGTCTAATACCATTAATTCACAAAGATAAAGATCAAGCAATTAAAAGAGCAAAGGAAATCATTAATACATTTGAAAAAAAATATGAAGAAAGATGGATGAACATGATGAGAAAGAAACTAGGATTACAAGGTTCAGATGATAAAGATAAATTCTTAATAGTTGATTTACTTACTTGGATGCATCAAAATAAAGTAGATTACACAAATACTTTTTGTCATTTAATGGATGAGAAAATAAAAGATGATAAAATTTATGATAATGAAGATTTTCAAAGTTGGAAAAAAAGATGGAAGATAAGACTAAAAATTAATAACAATTCTCCTGATAAATATAAAAAACTTATGAAAACTTTTAATCCTCTTGTCATTCCGAGAAATCACAAAGTAGAAGAGGCCCTTGAAGCAGCTAAAAAAGATAATATGAAACCTCTTACTCATCTATTAAAAATTTTAAAAAGTCCATATACTCAACAAAATGGTATCCTCAATTATCAAATTCCATCTAACTTAGATGAAAAATATCAAACTTTTTGTGGAACTTAATTAGAGGACGTAAGGCTCTGGTCTTGCTTCTTTACCTAATACTCTCTCAACTGCCATGTTAGAAATATCGATTGTTTGATATGACCCCGTAGTAATAAGCTCAGTTAAAGCTCTTCCAATTCCTGGTGCTTGCATCAACCCTCTACCTGTGAAACCTGTAGCTAAATAAACGTTTTCGAATTTTGGGTGTTTTCCTACTACAGCATTATTGTCTAGTCTATTACAATCGTAATAACCAGCCCATCCTCCAGTTAATTTTAGCTCTTCCATTGCAGGTATCCTTTTAGCTAATGCAGGCCAAACAAGTTCCTCAAAATCCTCCCAGGCCGGTTCAAGATCATTTGCATCAAAAACAGATTTGGGAGATCCTGCTAAATACTCCTTTCCCTCTGGTCTCCAATAAACACCAGTAGTAAGATCACCTGTTAAGGGCATTTCTGGTATATGTTTTGGACATTTAACTCTAAATACTGTGTGCTTTTGAGGCTCAACAGGAATATCTTCTAGAAGTTCTTTTGTCCAACAACCCGCAGCAGAAATAATTGTTTTTGCTTTTATTTCTGAAAGAGATTTGACTTCTCCTTTAATAAATTCCGCTCCAAGTTCTATCGCTTTACTCTTTAAAGCACCATGAAACATAAATGGATCTATCCAACCCTCGCTTTGATTATCTGTAAATGTAGCAGTTTCAATTCCAGTATTATTTATGTATGGAAAAAAATTTGTTAATTCAGACCCTTTAATATTTTTAGTTCCAGCTTCACAAGCCTTGTGATTTTCAAGAGCTTTATATTGCTCTTCTGCATGTTCTGGGCCGAACATTAATAAATAACCATTGGCAACCATACTTGCAGTGGGTCTAGGGTTTTTTTCTGTCTTAAGAAGCTCTGGTATTTGAGATATAAATTCTCGAGCAAATTTACCTAACAAAATGTTTTCTGTTTGAAAAAACTGTCTTCTAAAACCTCCTAGAGATAATGGGAATGAAGCCGTTTTATATGTTGGATCTCTCTCTATAACTTTAACATTTCTTCTTTCTTTAGACAAAAAATAGGCAGTTGCAGTACCTATTATGCCTCCTCCAACAATTACAACATCATTCATATTTAGTTTAAAATTAATAAGTTAAAATTCAGAAATAGTGCATAGATAGTCCAAAGTAAATAGGGAATCATAAGATAATAACTCACTAAATTGACACGCTTGTATCTTAAAATAAGATAAATTATAAAAAAAATTAATAATAAAAGTACAAGAAGCGCTAATAAAATTTGGTGTAAACCAAAAAAAACAATGCTCCAAGTTGTATTAAGAGCTATATGAATTAAATAAACATAAATTGTCTTTATATCTCTATTTTTACTATGCCAGAAAAACCAGATAGCCAAGGTCATCATTAAGTAAAGTATTGTCCACACAGGGGCAAAAACCCAGTCAGGAGGATTATAATTTGACTTAATAAGCTCTGAATACCAAGGTTCTTTGAAACTTAATGTGACAAAACCTCCAATAAACGATGCTGAATATGTAATTACAAAGAAAATAACAAATGATAGAAATTTATTTTTTAACATATAAGTATTATACATCACAATATAATGAATAAAAAAACTATTTGGATAACTGGTGGAAGTACAGGTATTGGCAAAGCATTAGCAATTAAATTTGCTAATCAAGGTTGGAATGTTGCCATTTCAGCTAGAAGAGAAAATCTTCTTAAAGAGATCTCAGACGAGTACGAAAATATTTATGATTTCCCACTTGATGTTACAAATAAATCCAAATGCAAAGAAGTTTTTGAAGAAATCAAAAAAAAATTTGAAAATATTGACATTTGTTTCTTTTCAACCGGTACATGGAATCCAAAAAAAGAAAAAGATATAGATGTTGAACAAATAGAAGATGTTTTTAGAATAAATTTTTTTGGAACACTAAATAGTATTAAAGCTGTTGAAGAATATTTCAAAAATAAAAAAAACGGTACTATCACAATAGTCTCTTCTATCGCAGGATATAGAGGATTACCTAATTCAACTGGGTATGGGCCATCAAAATCAGCATTAAATAATTTAGCTGAAAGTTTATATTTTGATTTTAAAAGATCAAATGTACGAATTTGCTTAGTAAGTCCTGGTTTTATAAAAACTCCAATGACAGATAAAAATGATTTTAAAATGCCCTTTTTAAAAACAACTGAATATGCAGCTGAGAAAATTTATGATGGTTTAATCAATAAAAATGTTTTTGAAATTCATTTCCCGAAATCTTTAACTTTAATACTTAAAATATTAAGTTTTTTACCAAGTAAAATTTATTTTGGCTTAGTTGGTAAAATGACTAAACATCAAAAGAAGAACTAGTCTTTAACAAATACCACCGTTAATTCAGCAACTTTAAAGCCAAACTTAGTCATTGTTGCTCTATTAATTGCTACACGATCGTCTTGTTTAAAAATCCAGTCATCAAATGTAATTTTCATTTCTTTACCTTTGACGGGCACTAACAAAATATATTCAAATTTAAAAGCTGGGCCATAAGAAAAACCTTTTGCTTTACCTACAACATCACCAGCTGTGCCTTCATAATTATTTTCATCAATTTTTGTTATTTTCCATTGTCGATTTTGAACTTCACCATCATCCCAATTAAATTTTTCATCAAGTATTAATTCTTTACCATCCCATTTTCCATTAAGATCAGCTGAAAATTGTCTTGTAACTTTTCCAGATCTATTTTGAAGAACACCCCAAGCCTTAACATTTCCTGACAAGTATTCCTCAATAATTAATCTTGGTTTTTTATCTTTAAAATCTTCTGGTTTCATAGAACTATTTTTTGAACAACTTGTAATTAAGATTAAAGAAATTATCAATAAAATTGATTTAAAAAATTTTGTGTTCGTCATATTTATATTTTTCTATTTGTTTTGTATCGAAAATTGTATCAAATCAATATTTTTTGATTTAAAACCAGCCTCACAATAACACAAGTAAAATTCCCACATTCTTTTAAATGTTAAGTCAAAGCCTTGATTTTTAATTTGATCCCATTTTCTATTAAATTCGTCTCTCCATATAGCCAAAGTATTTGAATAATGATCAGCATAAGATTCATAAGATTTTATAGTCAACCCATTATTAGAAACATACTTATTTATACTATTTTTATTAGGTAGAAACCCTCCTGGGAAAATATATTTTTGAATAAAATCTTCTTTATTTTTGTATCTATTAAATAAAGTATCGTCAATTGTAATAGCTTGAATAGCTGCTTTTCCATTTTGTGATAAGTTATTTTTAATTGTTTGAAAATAACTCTCTAAATAATTTTGACCTACTGCTTCAATCATTTCTATAGAAGCTATTGAATTATATTTATTTTTTAAGTCTCTATAATCTTTAATTTCAATATTAACTTTTTCACTTAAGCCGCATTTATGAATTCTTTTTTTTGCATATTCAAATTGTTTTTTAGAAATTGTAATACAATCAAGTTTAACATCATATTTTTTACCCAAATATTCAGCAAAACCTCCCCAGCCACATCCTATCTCTAAAACTTTATCACCAATATTTGGTTTGATTAAGTTAATCAATTTTTGATATTTATTATTTTGTGCATCTGATAAGTCTTTATTTTTTTCATCAAAAATTGCGCTCGAATATGTCAACGTCTTATCTAGCCAGAGAGAGAAAAATTCATTACCTAGGTCGTAATGTTTTGCTATATTTGCTTTACTTCTACTTTTTGTATTTTTAATAAAAATATTTTTGAAAAAATTAAATAATGGCATATCAAGAAGACCTGAAAATTTATGAACTTGTTTTATATTTCTTGCAGTTAATTCTATTAAATTTGACAAATTTTTAGTCTCAAATTCATTCCTCATATAAGACTCAGCCAGCCCAACACTTCCTCCTTTTATTATATTAAAAGTAAAATTAGGCTTTTTTATCTCAAGATAAGCTTTTAATATCTCGTTTGAGTCTCCAAATTTATGTACATCACCATTATGATTGGTGATCTCTAAATAACCAAATCTTATATTTTTTAAAGCATTAAATACAATTTTGTCTGAAATTTTAAATAAACCCATTAATTTTCAAAAGTAATATTATTTTTAATTTTTAATTTTTTTTTTACATACTTAATTCCTTTTATCCACAATTTGAACGCTTCAAAATGTATCGCTGAAATTATTTTAAATGTCATTAATGGGTGTTTTATGTAGGATTTAATTAATTCTTTCGAATTGAATTCAACTCTTTTACCATCTTGAGATGCATATAATATTTTTTCATTTGTTTGATATTGATTGATAATAACAGAAATTTTTTCTCCAGGTTTTAAAATCCTAAAAAAATATTCACAATCCATTTCAATAAAAGGAGACACATGAAATTTTTTCAAACAATTATGTTGATAAAGGTTTTTATCTCCATGAACCTTAAAAATATATGTGTGTTGTTCTCCAAAAGTATTTTTTACCTCATATAAAATACAAATTAATTTTTCATTAATATCGTAAATATAAAATACACTTAGTGGATTAAATACATAACCAAAAATTCTAGGATAACATAACAATCTAATCTTCACACTTTCTGAATTAATATTGTTATCGTCTAAATTCTTTTTAACCCATTGAACTAATGATGAGCCATCCCTATCACCGTGATCTTTTTCATAAAAACTTAAAAGATTGAAACGATTGTACGAAAAAAATTTAATTTTTTTATTTAGATAATTTAATTCAGATAAATCTATTAAAAAAGTAAATACACTATATTTAAAAAAATGACTTTTAGGTTTAAATCTTTTGTGAATTACAGTTCCATTATAAATTGAGCTATTCATTAAAATTTTTTAACATTTCAAGAGATGATTTTATTCCATCCTCATGAAATCCATAACCAAAATAACTACCACAAAAAAGAATATTTCTTTTATTTTGTAAACTTTTAAGGTCACTTTGGTAGTCTAATGCAGATTGATCAAAATAAGGATGAGTGTATTTTGTTTTTTTTAATATTTTTGATTTATCTATTTCAAAGTAAGGGTTCAAAGTCAAAAATATATTTTGATCACATTTTAAATTTTGTAATAAATTTAGCCAATAAGTTATTGAGTTTTTTTCAACAAAATTTTTATCCATCGAGGAATTCCATGAACACCAAGCATTCTTATTTTTAGGCATAACTTTTTCATCGGTGTGGATGAAAGCGAAATTTTCTTTGTATTTAAAATTTGATAATATTTTTTTTTCATCTTTTGATGGATTTTCTATAATTGAAAGGGCTTCATCAGCATGTGTTGCCAATACAACTTTATCGTAATTAAAAAATTCACTATCTCCACCATAATATAAATCTATTCCTGAATTATTACTTACAATTTTTTTTACAGCATAATTTTTAAAATATTCACCACTCAAACTTGAAATAATTTTTTGAACATAGGTTCTGCTTCTATTGGTAACAGTGTACCATTGTGGTCTGTCTTTCAGTTTAAATAAACCATGATTTTGAAAAAATTTCAGGAAGAATTTTAAAGGCATTTTACTAGCCTCGTATGGTGGCATTGACCAAATAGCTGAAACCATAGGTATTAAATGATAATTTATAAATTCTTTTGATAGTCTATTTTTAGATAAATAATCTCCTAGAGTTATTCCTTCATTAAAGTTTTTTAGGTCATCACATTTTTTGTAAAAACTAATAATATCAAAAAACATTTTTAAGAATTTGAGGTTAAATAAATTTGATTTATTTGAAAAAATACCATTCAAACCTTTTCCACAATATTCAAAATTTGTATTTTTGACTGAAACTGAAAAAGACATATTACTTTTTTCTATTTTGATTTTATTTTCTTTAAAAAAATTAATCAAATTTGGATAAGTTTTAAAATTAAAAACAATAAAGCCGATATCTACTGATATTTTTTTTGATCCAAAGTTAAGATCTATTGTGTGAGAGTGTCCTCCAAAATGATCTTCTTTTTCAAAAAGATCCACATGATATTTTTTTGATAAATAATGTGCAGCACTTAAACCAGAAATGCCTGAACCAACTACAGCTATTTTCATTAAATTAAAACTTTATGCTGCTGAGTCCTCATATTCATCCATGGACGGACAAGTACAAAATAAATTTTTATCTCCATAGACGTTGTCTACTCTTCCAACTGGAGGCCAATACTTTATTGTTTTCAGAGCTTCAGTAGGATAAGCAGCTTCTTCCCTTTCATACATATGTTCCCATTTGTTAGAACTTAATTCAACGTGTGTATGTGGCGCATTTTTAAGTGGATTATCAACTTTATCGTAGTCACCAGACTGAACTTTATCAATTTCTTGTCTGATCTTTTTGAGAGCTGAGCAAAATCTATTAATTTCATTAAAACTTTCACTTTCGGTGGGTTCGATCATCATTGTACCAGCAACTGGCCATGACATTGTCGGTGCATGATAACCAAAATCAATAAGTCTTTTTGCAATATCTTCCTCGGTAATGCCAATATCTTTTTTTATTTTTCTAATATCTATTATACATTCATGTGCAACGTTACCATTTTTTCCTTTATACAAAATTGGAAATGTATCTCTTAATTTATGAGCTAGGTAATTAGCATTCAAGATTGCAACTTGAGACGCTTTTTTCAAACCTTCTGATCCCATCATTTTAATATACATCCAAGAAATAGACAAAATACTTGAACTTCCCCATGGGGCAGCTGATACCGCACCAATTCCTGTTGCTGGTCCACAATCCTTGATTACAGAATGCTTGGGTAAAAATATTTCTAAATGTTTTTTACACGCTATTGGACCCATACCCGGACCTCCACCTCCATGTGGAATACAAAAAGTTTTGTGTAAATTAATATGACATACATCTGGACCAAAATTTCCAGGTTTTGCTACTCCTACCAAAGCATTTAAGTTTGCCCCATCCATATATACCTGTCCACCGTGTTTGTGAATTAAGTCACAAATATCTATTATTTTTTCCTCAAAAACACCATGAGTTGAAGGATATGTTACCATTAACGCTGCCAAATTTTCTGAATGTTCCTCGGCTTTCTTTTTTAAATCTTCATAATCAACATTTCCTTTTTCATCACATTTAACAACAACAACTTTCATACCCACCATTTGAGCACTCGCTGGATTTGTACCGTGAGCAGAACTTGGAATTAAACAAATATTTCGATTAAGCTCGTCATTTTTTTCATGATATTTTCTTATTACCATCAATCCTGTAAATTCTCCTTGAGCACCAGCGTTAGGCTGAAGTGAAACGCCAGAAAAACCTGTAATTGATCTTAACCAATTCTTTAAATCAGTGAAAAGTTCTCTATAACCATCCATCTGCTCAACTGGAGAAAATGGATGTGGTTGTGAAAACTCTTTCCATGTAATAGGTGTCATTTCTGAAACTGCATTTAATTTCATGGTGCAAGAACCAAGAGCTATCATTGTTCTATTAAGAGCTATGTCTGAGTCCTCTAGTTTTTTTAAATATCTGAGCATTTCTGTCTCAGAATGATAGCTATTAAATACTGGATGATCTAAATAAGTAGAAGTTCGTAATAATTTTTTTGGTAAGTTTGATAAACTTTCATTCATTGTCTCTTTGATTGTTTCTGAGCAATTGAATATTTTTAAAAGTTGATTTGCTCTATAAAGGTTTTTTCGTTCATCAAAAGATACTGCCAATAATTCAGAACTAACTTTCCTTATATTAACACCTTGATCTAGCGCATTTTTATAAATTTTATCTGTTTTATCTAAAGTTTTTACTGTGACTGTATCAAAAAATTTATCAGAATATAATTCATATCCTGATTGCTTTAATTTGTCTGCAAAATTTTTTGTTAGTTGAGAAACAGTTTCTGCAATTTTTTTGATACCTGTCGGTCCATGATAAACTGCGTAAGCTGCCGAGACTATTGCAAGCAAAGCTTGAGCTGTGCAAATATTACTTGTAGCTTTATCTCTTCTGATATGTTGTTCTCTAGTCTGCAGGGCTAATCTAAAGGCTTTCTTACCATGTCTATCAACTGAAACACCCACTATTCTTCCTGGCATAGATCTTTTAAATTCATCTTTTGTAGCAAAAAAAGCTGCATGAGGACCTCCATATCCCATTGGAATTCCAAATCTCTGTGAACTACCAATAGCTATATCAGCACCTAATTCCGCAGGTGTTTTAAGTTTAGCTAAAGCAAGTAAATCACAAGCTAAAACTGCTTTACCATTATTTTTATGAATTTTACTTATTGCCTCGCTTGGATCTTTTATATCGCCCAAAGTCCCAGGATATTGAAGTATTCCACAAATAATATTTTCATTAATGTCTTTATCTTCATCACCAACTATTATTTCTATTCCTAAAGGTTCAGCCCTAGTTTTAATAACTTCAATAGTTTGAGGATGACAGTTTTTTGAAACAAAAACTTTTTTTGTCTCAGTTTTTGAAAGTCTAAAACTCAATCCCATAGCTTCAGCAGCTGCAGTAGCCTCATCTAAGAGAGAGGCATTTGCAATGTCCATCCCAGTAAAATCAATAATCATTTGTTGAAAATTTAACAACATTTCTAATCTGCCCTGAGCTACCTCGGGTTGATATGGCGTATAGGAAGTATACCACCCTGGATTTTCTAATATATTTCTAAGGATTACGTAAGGAGTATATGTTCCATAATAACCCATACCAATAAAACTTGAAAAAATTTTATTTTTCTTAGAAATATTTTTAAGTTTTCTCAAGGCTTCATACTCAGAATTCGGATCGCCAATATCTAAATTATCCTTCAATAGAATTTTTTCTGGTACAGTATTTTCTATTAAATTATCCAAACTTTTATAACCAAGCTCTTTAAGCATTATTTCTTGCTCCTTTTCAGAGGGGCCTATGTGTCTTTTGATAAAATCTTTTTGAGCATTTTTTAACATTTAACTACTACTTTCTTTTGCAAATTTATCGTATTCTTCTTTATTCATTAAAGTATCCATCTCAGATTTATCTTTTAATTTTAATTTAAAAAACCATGCTGTGTCTTCTGGATCTTCATTTATTTTTGCAGGATCATCTACAATTTTTTGATTAGTATCAATAACCTCCCCACTTAGAGGAGTATAAACATCACTTGCTGCTTTTGTTGACTCAACTACCCCAGCTGTACCATCTTTTTCTATTTTTGAACCTTTCTCGGGAAGTTCAGCAAATACAATGTCACCTAACATTTCCGTTGCATGCTTTGTTATTCCTATAGTTGCAACCTCTCCTTCAAGTTTAATCCACTCATGTTCTTTTGAAAATTTTACTTCAGACATTTAAATCTCCTTTAAATAGTTTTTTTGATAAAAAGGTAACTTGCAGACATTTGCGGCAATCTTTTTCCCTCTAATTTCTAAAAATATTTTTGTGTCTATTGACGAATAATTATTATCTATATAACCCATAGATATTGGATATTCTACACTTGGTCCAAAAGAGCCACTTGTGATTTTTCCAATTTCTTTATTATCATCATTATAAATTTTTGTATTAGCTCGAGCAATAACTTTGATATCTGGCTTTATCCCAACTCTTAATTTTTTTACTCCAGAAAAAAATTGTTTTTTAATTACCTCTGATCCTGGATATTGGTCATCAATTCTTTTTTTTGATATCGCCCACTTTAGATTAGCCTCTATAGGAGTAGTTTCTGTATCTAGGTCATTTCCGTATAAGCAAAGCCCGGCTTCTAAACGTAATGTATCCCTTGCACCTAAACCAATTAATTTCGATCCATTTTTAAGCAAAATTTTTGTAAAATCCTCTGCTATTTCATTTGGAATTGAAATCTCGAATCCATCTTCCCCAGTATATCCAGATCTAGTGACATAAATATTAAAATTATTGTAATTGAAATCTCCCCCATGCATAAATTTTAGATTAGTAGTTTCAGGTATAATTTTTCCAAGTATATTTTTGGCACCTGGTCCCTGTATCGCAATTAGAGAAAGGTTTTCTTTAAGTTCTAATTTATAGCTGTCATTTAATTTTTCTTTAAGAATTTTATAATCATTAATTTTACAAGCGGCATTCAAAATAATCATATAACCTTTACTAATCTTAGTTATAATTAGATCGTCGAAAATCCCACCATTTTCATTCATCAAAAATGAGTACTTGCTTTGATTTATCTTTAAATTTTGTAGATCTATAGGAAAAATTTTTTCAAGATCTTTTGTTAACATATCGTCGCCGTAAATGAATAATTGACCCATATGTGAAACATCAAAAATACCACTTTTTGTCCTAGTAAACCTATGCTCTTTGAGAATTCCGTCTGGGTATTGGATAGGCATATAATAACCTGCAAACTCAACAAGCTTTGCTCCATTTGATTTATGAAGATTTATTAAAGATGTTTCTTTCATTTACATATTAACTCATTCTACCCATCTGTATATTTGCCTGAGAGTTTTGCTCCTTCGGCGAGAACTTAATCTCTTTCCAGAGTTAATATGTTACGGTCCTTTTTGCCTGAGAGATTCCCGGGTGGTTGCTCCTTCGGCGCTACGATAATCTGTAGTCTCTCCCGTAAATTGATAATCTTACAAGTGACTATAAATGTCAATGGGAAACACTTTTTTTACTTTTAGTTAAAAGTGCATAAAATTGAAGCAATACTGCGAAGAGTATTATCGCACCACCAATTAAACCAAATATTGATGGCCTTTCAGCTACAAACATAAAAGCCCAAACTGGGCCCAACACAGATTCGGATAACATTATTATCCCAACCACTGCTGATGGTGTGGTTTTAGCACCAATAGTGATAAAAATAAATCCGAAACCAATTTGAAAAAAACCGGCTAGAAATCCTAAAAAAATATCATGAGGAGAAATCATAATTTTTGTTGAAAGAATAAATCCTATTAAACAAGAGCAAATTCCTGCTACAAATTGTGCAGGAATCATATCTACTGTTGGATATTTTCTTACAATCATAATTAAAACAGCAAAACAAATTGGCATTGAAAACGCAGCTAAATTTCCAGATAACTCTCCAGGGGTTAACGAATTACCAACCATTAATAAAACTCCACTTATTGCTAATATGATTGATGTTATAGTTAGAGTATTGATTTTTTCCTTTAAAAAGATGTATCCAAACACTGCAAGAAATAATATTTGAAGTGATATTATGAAATTTACGTTTGCGACTGTTGTGTTATACATAGCAAATACATAACCACAAAAACCAAAAGATAATACTATTCCACCAAAAAATCCTGGTAATCCAGAATTATAAAAAGAATTTAAAGTCTCTTTCCTGTAACTAATCATTAAGAAAGCTAAAACAGTTAAAGTAAAAAAAAATGAACGCCAAAATAAAATTTGCCATAACGTAGCTCCTTCAAAAGATTTTACGATTAATCCACCAAAACTTAAACTTAAAGCTCCCAAAAAAATTAATAAAGGACCAGGTAAGTTTCTAACTATATTCATCTCAATTGTGAAATTAGATTATTCGTTTCAATTTCATATAATTTAAACAAATTTTCTGCATCTGTTAATTCAATTTCTTGAAATTTACATTTTGAACCAGGTGATAGTTGAACCAATTTGTCATAATCTGCACTTATTACAACTCCAATTTTCGGATAACCTCCTATTGTTCCATGATCTGATAGCATTATAATTGGATTGCCATCTGCTGTTATTTGAATTACTCCTTTTATTAATCCCTCTGATCTAATATTTGTTTCAACAATATTTTCAATATTTGGCCCCTCTAATCGCATTCCCATCCGATCTGATAATTTTGAAATAATAAATTCTTTTTCAAAAAAAATTTTTTTTCCTTCATTTGAAAAATAATTGAAATTTGTTCCTTTAATGACCCTGATTTTTTCCAGTCTCGTGTTAATATAATTTAATTTTTTTTGAATTTGATTTGAATTAATATTTAGTATCTCAATTTTTTGAGAGTCTTGTAGCTTTTTCCCCTCATTTGAACCTATATTTGCCGTTGTATTTGTTGAACAACTTCCCCATTGAAAATTTAAGTAAAATTTACCGCTAATTGCAAAATAACCATACACAGATTTGTTAGTTGAAATAATATCTATTTGATCTCCATCCTCAATGTTGTAAGTTTCATAACAGTTACCGTTAATTTCATTTTTTTTTTTAATTATTTTAAATATTACATCTCCAGTAATAACAAAACTAATTTTTTTTCCTCTATATTTGACTAAAGGTCCTTGGTAAGCAAACTCAATAACAGGGTCATTAATTTTATTGCCAACTAAACTGTTAGCTAAAACATAATTTCTTTTATCCATAGCTCCACTGAATGGTATACCAATATGATTAAGATTATTTCTACCATTATCTTGAAATGTGGTATTGGTTCCTGCTCTTATTATTTCAAAACAATTATTCATTATAATTTTTGTGATCTTTGAGAGAGATTTGTTTAAAAGTTACTGTATCTCCAGGCGAAATTAAATTTGGGTTATCTATTTTTGAACTGTTAAAAATTTCTAGTGGAGTATTTCCAATTATATTCCATCCTCCTGGGCTTTCAAAACTGTAAATGTTAGCAAATTGTTCAGTTAAACCTACAGACCCCTTAGGAACTTTAACTCTTGGAGTTTCTAACCTTTTAGCTCTCATACTTTTATCAAGATCACCCAAAAATGGCATTCCAGCAACAAAACCTGTCATATAACAAAAATATTCTTTATTAAAAAAATTTTCATAAATTTTATTTTTATTCAAAGATAATTTTTCTTCTAATCTTTTAATATCTAGTGAAAAAAAGTCGGCACAACAAATTGGTATTTCAATCTTTTTTGAAAATTCAGATTTAAAATCATTAATATCCAAATTTTCAACGATTTTTTTAATTTCTATAAAATTAATCTTTTTTAAATCAAATGAAATAATCAACTTATTATATGAAGGGGTTAAATTGATAACTCCTTTAATATTTTTTTCTTTTATATTTTTAAAATATTTAATTACATTAGAATTTACTTCCTTATTCACATCTTCACCAAAGTCACAATACAAAGCTGCGTCACCAAGATTTGATATATTTTTTATCATGTCATGTTATACTTCAACTATTTAAACTATGGAAATTAATATCAACTGTGATTTGGGTGAAAAGTCGAAACACCACTCTAATAAAAATGATCCAGATTTACTGGAGATAGTAAATTCAGCTAATATTGCATGTGGATATCACGCTGGTGATAAAGAAACAATGAATCAAGTTGTAAAGATTTCAAAAAAAAATGGTGTTAGTATTGGTGCGCACCCATCTTTTAATGATCCAGAAAATTTTGGAAGAAAAAGAGTAAACCTAACGTCAACCGAAATTAGAAAACTTGTCATTGACCAATATGAGATACTTCAAAAAATAGCTTCAGATCATAATGATAAAGTTACTCATATAAAACCTCATGGTGCATTAAATAATATGGCTTGTGAGGATGTTGAGCTCTCAAAAATTTTAGCAAAAATAATATATGATATTGATAAAGACTTAATTTATCTTGTTCCAACTGGTTCAAAAATGGAAAAAGCAGCAAAAAAACTCAACATGAAAATCGCTTGTGAAATTTTTGCAGATAGAAATTACGAGGATGATGGTAATTTAGTTTCCCGCAAAAAATCAAATGCATTGATAACTAATCCTGAAGAAGCTAAAAAACATGTCTTAAAAATGGTTAAAAATCAGGCTATTAATTGTCACAGTGGAAAACAGATACCTTGTGAAATTGACTCTATATGTATACATGGTGATAATTTAAGTTCATTAGAAACAGCTAAGTGTATTAGAAATAATCTATTAGAAAATAAGCTTAAATTAAAACCTTTAAACGAAATGGAGAAATTTATTTAATGATTAAGAAAATATTTTTAACATGTATCATATCACTTTTTTTAACTGTTAATGGTTTTGCTGCAGGATCAAGCAGTAGTGACTCTAACCAATCAGAATCCAATTACGATAAAGCAGTGTCACATATAAAATCAGCAAAAAAATATGAAAAAAAAGGTAACGATAAAAAAGCCAATAAAAGTTATGAAAAAGCTTTAGATCTTCTGATAAAATCAAACATTGAAAAACCAAATAGTGCAGATACGCTCAATTATCTTGGTTTTACAACCAGAAAACTTGGAGATTTTTCAAATGGTGAAAAATACTATCTTCAAGGTCTTGCTATTGATCCTAAACATAATGGTATAAATGAATATTTAGGAGAACTTTATGTCGCCACTAATAGACTTTCCTTGGCTAAAGAAAGACTTGAAGTTTTAAAAGGTTGTAATTGTGAAGAATATGAAGAATTAAAAGATGTAATCGAGGGAAATAAGGCTTCAAAGTATTAAATTAGATATTATAATTTTCAAATGAAAATTAATAAGCTTTTATTTTTCATTTTTTTTTGTACTTTAATAATGTTTACGAAATCTTATTCAACAGAAAAAAAAAGTGGGACATTCGAGGGTAAAGGAGGAGCTGAAGATCATTCTTTTTTGAATGTAACAAATAGTAATTTAAAAAAAGGTAAAGATTTTTTTAAACAAGCTATAAAGTTAAAAAAAAAAAATAAAATCAAAAAATCAGGTATAAAATTTGAAAAAGCTTTAGGTTACTTTGTTTTAGCTCACAAGGAATATCCAGAGAATGTTGAAATACTTAACTATCTTGGTTTTACATACAATGTAATTGGTGATTTGATCATGTCAGAAATTTATTATCAACAAGCTTTAGTATTAGATCCAAAAAATCCTACTATAAACCAAGGATTGGGTGAACTTTACCTTGAAACAAAAAGAATAAACCTAGCTAAAGAAAGATTAGAAGCTTTAAGCATATGTAATTGTCAAGAATATATAAAACTTAAAAATCTTTTAGAAAAGAATTGATATAACTTTAATTTGAAATTGTTCTTATAATTTACTATACATAGTCACTTTGATTGAAGAAGCATTAATATTATTACAAATTATTTTTATTGATATTATCCTTGCAGCAGATAATGCAATTATTATCGGTTTAATCGCAGCAAATTTTGTACCTAAAAATAGAAAATTAATTATTTTTTGGGGAGTTGTAGGTGCATTAATTTTTAAAATTATATTTGCGTTATTTGCAACTTATTTATTTCAATTTTATTGGATAAAAATTATAGGTGGTTTATTACTAATATGGATTGTAAATGACTTAAGAAAAGACTTATTCGAAATTAAAAAAATTAAGTCACCTACAAAAAAATCAAAAGAACCATCTTTTATTCAAAGTATATACAAGGTTCTTTTTGCTGACATCACGATTAGTTTCGATAATGTAATAGGTGTTGTCGGTGCATCCAAAGGAAATTTTGGATTTATGATTTTTGGATTAGTTCTATCAGTTGTTTTAACAGGTGCACTAGCAACTTATCTTGCTAACTATATTCAAAAACATTTATGGATTGCATATGTAGGACTAGGTTTCATCTTACTTGTAGCATTGCAATTAGTCATTGGTGGACTAAATGATTACGGGGTATTGTCTATCAATGAAACATTTAAAAAATATTTTTAATTTTCTTTAAGTTGCCAATTAAGCATTTACTAATTTTAATCTTTATCATGATAGCTCATGGCAGCGCATTTCCTGTAGCAAAATTAGCTCTTAACAATTCAGTTCCACCCATTTTAATGGCATCATTAAGAATGGGTCTAGTATTTATATTACTAATTCCTTTTTGGAAATTTAAGATTCCAAAAAAAAAATATTTTAAATCTTTAATGGCTTTTTCTATTTATATGGGTGTTTTAGTTTATGTTTTTATGAATCTGTCTCTTTACCATTCAACAATTATATCTCCTATTATTTTAGGTTCTCAACTAGCTATACCATTTGGAATTCTTGCAAGCTCGATAATGCTAAAAGAAAAAATAAGTTACAAAAAATGGTTCCTTATTTTAAGCGCTTTTATAGGAATTTTTATAATCTTTTTTGATCCTAAGTTAGTGAATAATTTTTTAGGATTATTTTTTGCTAGTTTAATGGCACTATCTTTTGGTTTAGCACAAGTTTATTCAAGAGAATTAAGAAGTTTAGATATTAGCGTATTAAATGTGTTTTGTGGCTTGTTTGGTTTTATAATTTTACTCTTCATCTCTTTTTTTATAGAAGGAAATACACTTTTAAATATTAGTTTAATAACATCTAACTCTTGGATCTTAATTTCTTATCAAGCAATTGTTGTTTCTTTAGGAGCTCATTTGTTAATGTTTTACTTGTATAAATTTTATACAGTTGGAAAAATTTTTCCCTTTTATTCTTTATTCCCAATCTTTGGAATAATCCTTTCATATGTTATTTTTGATGAAGTGCCCACTTTATTGTTCATATTGGGTGGTATTATCGTTATTTCTTCTGTCTTTTTTCTTAATAAAATAAAATAATTTGCTTATTGAAAAAATACTCAAATAGGTTTTAATTTATTTTTTATAAATTGTTAACAATATAAGAGGATAATAATGAAAAAACTATTTATTGCTGCATTTATATTTGTTTCTACATTTACAACAAATATTTTTGCGGAAGTTAAAATGGGAATTATTTTAGGGTTTACTGGTCCTATTGAGTCCCTTACACCGGCTATGGCTGCATCTGCTGAACTTGCGTTTAAAGAAGCATCCGAATCTGGATCACTGCTAGGTGGTGAAACTATTTCAGTAATAAGAGCAGACTCAACTTGTGTTGACTCGGCAGCAGCTACCGCAGCAGCTGAAGGAGTCATTTCTCAAGGAGTTGCTGCAATCATGGGAGCAGATTGTTCTGGTGTAACTGGAGCGATAGCTTCAAATGTTGCTGTACCAAATGGTGTAACAATGATCTCACCATCAGCTACATCTCCAGGATTGACAACTCTTGATGACAAAGGGTATTTTTTTAGAACCGCGCCTTCAGACGCTAGAGGTGGTCAGATTTTAGCAGATATTACAAAAGATAGAAAAGTTAAAAGTGTAGCTATTACTTACACAAATAATGACTATGGAAAAGGTCTAGCAGATGTTTATAAAGCAGCTGTTGAGGCCCACGGTATCAAAGTAACTACTGTGACTGCTCATGAGGATGGAAAAGCTGATTACTCTTCGGAAGTTGCAACTCTGGCTTCGGCTGGTGGAGATGCGGTAGCTGTAATAGGTTATCTTGATCAAGGAGGAAAAGGTATCATTCAAGCCTCTTTAGATTCAGGAGCATTTGATAAATTTATCTTATCTGATGGTATGATTGGCCAATCATTAGTAGATGCATTTGGCAACGATCTTAAAAAATCATTTGGTTCTATGCCAGGCTCTACAGGAAAAGGAGCTGGAGTATTTGGTTCAGTAGCAAAAGCTGCGGGAATAGATAGCTCTGGACCTTACACTGGTGAATCATACGATGCAGCGGCTTTAATTGTCTTAGCTATGCAAGCAGGTGGATCTGCAGATAGAGCATCTATCGCAAAAAATGTAATGGATGTCGCTAATGGTCCGGGAACAAAAATATATCCTGGTGAACTTAAAAAAGGTTTGGATTTATTAGCTAAAGGCAAAAAAGTTGACTACGAAGGAGCAACTGGAGTGTCTTTTACTAAAGTCGGTGAAGCTGAAGGTTCTTTTTTAGAGCAAGAAATTAAAGGTGGAAAATTTAAAACTAAAAAACAAAGATAATATTTAATATTACGAAACCTCAGCGAAGAAATTCGCTGAGGTTTTTTTTAAAACATATACTTGTCAGCCATATACATAGCCCAAGCTAATGCAGCACCTAATATAATATATTTCATAAAATTTATTTTATTTCTATTTTTTCTGGAAGTATACCTTTTGGTCTGTATCTCATAATCAATAATAGACCTATTCCCATCATTAAAAACCTAAAATATGGCACACTTTCAATTAAATGAACTTTTAAGAAATGTGTATCATCTAGACCTGCAGTGGTTAAATTTACTAAGTACAATCCTATTGGGGCAGCCTCAATCCATAAAAACCAAACTACAAAACCACCTAATATCGCTCCAAAATTATTTCCACTTCCACCAACAATAACCATTACCCATATTAAAAAAGTATATCTCATTGGTCTATAACTTCCTGGCGTAAATAACCCATCCTGGGTTACTAGCATTGCTCCTGCAATTCCTACTATTGCTGAACCTAAAACAAAAATTAATAAGTGTTGTTTCACAACATTTTTTCCCATTGCATTTGCAGCTTCCTCATTATCTCTAATAGCTCTCATCATTCTTCCCCAGGGAGAGTAAAGAGCTTTCTGAGTTAAAATTAAAAGAATAATTACAACAACTAAAAATAGTCCAGAGTAACAAAGTTTTACGAAAACTGACGATCCTTCGATTACCAATTGGTTAAGAGCAGCTTGTCTTTCTGCAAAATCTGTAATTAAATTTAATTTACCAGAATTAAATTTTTCAACTAAATTTATAAACCAATCTGTTTGTTGTAAATTTACCTCATAAGGCGCAGGACGTTTTAGTCCAATCACATTTTTAACTCCTCTTGTCAACCAATCTTCATGTTTGATGATTGCAATGACAATCTCCGATATCAGCAGTGTAGCTATAGCTAAGTAATCAGCCCTTAAACCTAAGGCGACTTTACCTATTACAAATGCTAGTCCACCAGCAAACAAAGCACCTACTATCCAAGAAAAAATAATTGGTAAACCAAAACCTCCCAGAAAACCGGTTTTAGCAGGGTTTACCTCCTCAATTGCCTCAATACCAGGTTCAGAAACAAATCTTATTAATATGATTCCTAAAATGATAATTGTAGAAATAATATAAGTTCTAATTTTAGACTTTTTGTAATTTTTCAAAACATATCTAACAGCTAAAACCATTCCTATGATTAAGAAAAAACTTATTAAAATATTTAAACCTCCTACACTCCAAGCTTCTTGAACTGGATTTACTGAAACTAAAACTGCTGCTAAACCTCCAAGTGCAGTATAACCCATTATTCCAAAATTTATTAAACCAGCATACCCCCATTGAATATTAGCACCCATTGTCATAACAGCTGAAATCAAACAAAGATTGAATATAGACAAAGCTATATTCCAGGATTGAAATATACCCACGAGAATAATTAATCCCATCATAATGCAATATGCTGTAATAACATTTAAATTTTTTCTCATAAAATCTTTCCTTTGAATATTCCAGATGGTCGATATAACAATACAATTACTAGTATAGAAAAAGATACCGCAAATTTATAATCTGTTGAAAGTAATTGTACTAATCCATCTGGTTCCATAGTTTCTGGCAAAATATACATAAAAAATTTTTTATAGGCATATGTCAAAAATATTTCTGAAAACGCTATTACATAACCTCCTAAGAATGCTCCGAAAGGATTTCCTATACCTCCAACAATTGCAGCTGCAAATATTGGAAGCATATTATTAAAGTATGTAAACGGTTTAAAACTTTTATCTAAACCATAAAGTGCTCCCCCGATCGTAGCTATAATACCTGCAATAATCCAAGTAATCATGACTATTTTTTTTGGATCAATACCAGAAAGTAATGCTAAATCTTCGTTATCAGAGTATGCTTTCATACTTTTTCCAGTTTTAGTTTTATTTAAAAACCAAAAAAGAGTCGTAACGAGAATTAAAGTAATAAAAATTGTAATGACTTGAGTTGATTTAATTGCCAATCCCTCATTCAAACCTGTCATTTCTTTAAATTCTCCTGCTTTAATTAGAAATTTTTCACCATCAAAAAATCTTCTATCAGAAGGTCCGATTATTATTCTTACAACAGCCTGTGTTATAAACATTACACCAATGCTTACCATTGCTAATTGAACAGGTGGGCTTTTGTTTACTCTGTAATATTTAAAAACAAATTGATCTATAAAAAGCATATACCCAACCATAAAGATGATAGCAAAGGGAATCGCTAAGAGAGCTGTTGGTAGAATTCCAAGACTAATACCAACAGATTGAAAATACCAAGTAAATAAAATAGTAAACATTGTTCCAAAAGACATCATGTCCCCTGTAGCAAAATTTGCAAATCTCAAAATTCCATAAATTAAAGTTACGAAAATCGCACCTAATGCCAACTGAGATCCATACGCTAAAGCTGGTACAAAAATATAATTTAACAAAAGTACAATTGCATTTAAAAAATCCATGTTAACCACCTAAAAAAGAGCTTCTTACTCTTGGATCATTTAATAATTCTTTCCCAGTCCCTGAGTATCTATTTTCTCCTGTAACTAAAACATATCCTCTATCAGAAATATTCAATGCTTGTTTAGCATTTTGCTCAACCATTAAAATTGCAACGTTAGTTTTCTTAACTTTTATTATATGATCAAATAATTCGTCCATAACTATAGGTGAAACACCTGCTGTTGGTTCATCAAGCATTAAAACTGAGGGTTTGATCATTAATGCCCTACCGAGTGCAACTTGTTGCCTTTGACCTCCAGATAATTCTCCAACTAACTGACTCTTCTTTTCTCTAAGTATTGGAAATAATTCATAAATTTCATCTAACACTAATTTGAAATCGCTATTTATTAAAAAAGCACCCATCTCTAAATTTTCTTCAACTGTCATGCCTGTAAAAACATTTTTTGTTTGAGGTACAAACGAAATGCCTTCTTTTACTCTATCTTGAGGTGATAACTTTGAAATATCTTTTCCATTAATAATAATTGTTCCAGATTTTAAATTTAATAAACCTAACATTGCTCTCATAGCTGTAGATTTTCCAGCGCCATTTGGTCCAAGAATTGAAACTATTTCACCTCTTTCAACATTTACAGAACAAGAATTAATTATATCTGGACCATTTCCATATCCACCAGTCATGTTATTACCTTCAAAAAATGCCATTACTAATTATCCTTTAATTTTGAACCTCTACCCAAATAACTTTCGATAACTTTTTCATCTTTTTTAGCATTTTCAACCGATCCTTCAAAAAGTACAGATCCCTCTGCCATAACAATTACAGGATCACATAATCTTCCTATAAAATCCATATCGTGCTCAATCATGCAAAAAGTATACCCCTTTTCTATATTTAATTTCTTTATAGCTGTTCCAAGGTCTTTTAATAATGTCCTGTTAACTCCGGCACCAACTTCGTCTAATAATACTAATTTAGCATCAACCATCATCGTTCTACCTAATTCCAATAATTTTTTTTGTCCTCCAGACAAATTTCCTGCTAATTCATTTTTTAGATGACCTAAATTTAAAAAATTAACAACTTCCATAGCTTTTTCTTTTATTTGACTTTCCTCTTTTTCGACTAATAAAGGCTTTAATAATGCATTCATCAATTTTTCTCCAGATTGATTACTAGGAACCATCATTAAATTTTCTAAAACAGATAAATTAGTGAACTCATGGGCAATCTGAAAGGTCCTTAACAACCCTTTTGAAAATAGCTCGTAAGAGGGAACATCTGTAATATCTTCATTATTAAAAACTACACTTCCTTCTGATGACTTTAAATTACCAGCAATTAAATTAAACAAAGTTGTTTTGCCTGATCCATTAGGACCAATGATACCAGTAATTGTCCCTTTTTTTATTTTAAGAGAACAATTAGAGACTGCAGCCAGGCCTCCAAAATATTTTGATAAATTACTGATCTCTAAAATATTTTCAGACATTAATTATTTAATCTTTTGCGAATAATATTTAATGTATCAGTTACAGATTTAAATGTTCCTTTTTTTAACATCTCTTTTAATCCCTGTTGATTTAAGCCTTTAGGTGTTTGAGAGTCTTTTACTAAAAATTTTAAGTCCTTTTTTGAATTTATGAGAGCATCTTCTGATAATGCTAAAAATAAAGAGGTAATATATTTTTGCGCTTCTTTTTTTTTAACCCCTCTTTTAGATAGCCAATTACTCATGACTCTTAATGTTTCATAATAAGAAGCCATCATTCCTGATATTGCCCAAAAATTTATTGATAACTTTTCGTCTTTAATTTCAATTGTTGATCCTATTTTATCAAAAAAAGCTTTTACTTTTTTATTTGGTGGGCAAATAGGAACTGGACCCTTTTTGAGAGATATTGGAGGTAAAGGGATAGCTCTCACAATTATTGATTTAACTTTAATCATTTTTTTTAAGTCAAGAAGACTTATTGTTGAAATAAAACTTATAATGGTCTGATTAGATTTAAACCTTAAATTTTTAATTATTTTTTTACCCACAATAGGTGTTACTGATAAAAAAACCCAATTACATTCATCTACTATTTTTTGATTATCCTTTATAATTGAGATTTTTTTAAAACTTTTTTTTAAATTTCTAGATATTGTTTTATTTCTTGAGGATATTAAAATTTTTTTATATTTAATTGACGATCTAGAAATTCCAGTGACAACTGCTGATGTTATTTTCCCAGTTCCAATAAAACCGATTTTCATTTCTTAAAAAGATTGTAGTTAATCTGAGTTTACTATCTACAAAAAAAAATAGCCGACAACATTTAAGTGTTGTCGGCTATTGTAATATTAATAAAAACTTTTTTATTTTTTAGTCTTTACCTAAAGTAATTGTTAAAGCAACTTTAGCCTGAAGACCTTCTAGATTCTTAGCATCGATTTGGTTTCTACCACCGTTAGCTACTGTACCTCCAGTTTTTGAAACTCCGTTATCTGTACTTACAGCATCTAGTTCTAAATAACTTCCTTCAATTCTAAGACCAAATCTCGAATCTCCAAGAAACTTACTATAACCAACACCAATCACTGAACCGTCAGTACTTACGTTTTTGTAAGATGATCCTGATCCCATTGTTTCTTTAATATCTAAATCTGTTGAGACTGATCCAGCCTTAACATACATGCCTGAAGCAAATGGAAGACCTATTTTTAAATATGTAGTGTTTAAATCATTAAAGTCTACTGAAACATTATTCTCTCCAGCTGCATTACCATGTCTTGATGTATTTGTTGGAGTTGTAACTGAATCTGGAGTGTGCTCATAACCTAATGAAATCCACTCACCAATACCTAATTCAAGGAATTGTGACCCATAACTATCTGTAAATACACCTGATTCTTTTTTAATGTGTCCTGTTGTATTAGTATCAGTAAAGTTAGTCTCCGTAGCTGTCGCTCCAAATACACCTTGGTTAGCTGCTATTCCTGCAGTAACTGAGAACACAGATCTGTCAAATGCGTGTGATGACACTGTGCCTATAATAAGCATAGTGAACGCAATTATAATTTTTTTCATTTTAATCCTTATGTTTTATTAATATTATTGGAAGTATTTACACTTTTTTTTATTAAAAAAACACCCCCCTAAACAAGGCAATAAATTTATTTTATTAGTGTGGTATTTTTACAACTAAAAAGCTCAATAAAATATGGGTTTTTAGAGGTTATCTTTAAGTAATTTTTTATTCAACTCAAGAGTTAACTGACCATTTTAAAAAGAAAGTAATCAGTTAAAAGAACCCCTGATTCTTATCAGTCCTCTACTTAATTTTTCATTTTCTTTGAAAGGTTTTCTACCGTGTAGCCAAAAATAATTATTTGCAACAATTGTTGATCCAGGACTTAATTTAGTAATTACTTTGTTGTTACTTTCCTCTAAGCCATCAGATAAATTTTGCAAGAAATTACCCTGTTCCATATTTTTTGGTTCTGGAAATTGATCAATATATGAAATTTTTGGCCTTCCTTTTTCATCAGCAAAGAAAACTGGGTGTTCTACTTTATAATCAACATTCTTACTCTTTGGAGAACCCCAAATAAAGTTTTGTTTCCCTATCGGGTTATTAAATAATTCTTTACAATGTTCCCAATCATCCAAATGAAGCATTACTGTTTCACCTCCCTCAACATTTTTTTCTTCTAATTTAGTCATCATTAGCCAATCAGTTATTTCATTAACATAAGTGCCATCGGTATGTAGATCCATATTTTTGTAAGCTTTTCTCAAATATGAGTCACTAGCATCTTCGTGTTTAATATAAAATTTAGCATAATATTTTCCAGACATAGAATCGTGGTTAGGTTTTCCAATCAAATGGGATATAGCGGTAGATAATTTTATATAAAAATTTTCGTCTAATTTTTTTTGAAAATTTTTAGGCGAAATAATAAAACAGCCAGTATTTCTATCTCTTACTATTTTGTTAAGTAAAATACTTAATTTATTTTTACTTAAATCATCTAAACTTCTAGCAATGGTAAATCTGGTAAAAGGTTTGTATTCAATTGCTGTTAAATCAAATTTATTAAAAGGAAAAATCAATTTTTTGATAGTTTCGTCATCTATTCTTATATCAATTATTCTTTGCGATAATTGGTTACGAGAAATTTCAAATCCTTCTATTTTTTCAATCATAAATAAACGTTTAATAAAGATAATATCATAGCAGAGAAAAGTGTTGGGTAAACTAAATTTTTTTTTGTTAGAAAAAAAATTACTATTGATAAAATAACAACAATAAATCTAACTAAATAATCTACCTCAGACAAAGTACCTGAAGGAAAAATTACTATTCTTGCAATCAGAGCTGCAAGAGTTGAATATGCAAGGCAATTAAACCATCTAAATATTTTAGAAGTTTCTTTTATTTTTTCTGCACTTACTACACCTAAAAATCTTGATAAATAAGTTGCTAAAGAAGTAACAATAATTACAACTAGTATATTATTTCCCATTTTTTTCTCCAATTAAAAAGGCAATAGTACCAGCTATGAAGCCTCCAAATAATATACACCACTCAGGAGATAAAAAGTAAAAAACTGGTCCTAGTATTGTGCCTAATGCTACAGATAAACTTATCTGTATTGTTTTCATTGCTCCTATCATCATGCATATAAAATAAATCGGATTAATAATTGATAAGCCGATAAGTATATCTTTATTCAAAAAATCAGAGACAACATAACCTATTACTGTTGAAACAATTGCTACAGACCAAGTTGCAGTCCCAATACCTATCCAAAAATCTATTCTATTTTCTTTTTCTATATTTTCATAATTGTCTTTCATGATAAGCCATGAAGAAACCGCAATGAAGTGACACGATAAATAATATTTCCATCTTGGTTGATTTTCATGTATCAGTAATGGCATCAAAGCTACAGTCATAGGATATAACCTTGCGTTAACTAGCCATACTGCTAAAAAAATATTAATTAGAGATGCACCTATTAGCATTGATTCTGCCATTACTAATGAACCAGGCAATGCATAAGTTAAAAAAGTGGAAAAAATACTTTCTTGGATTGAAAAACCTAAATTTTTTAAAAGTGCACCAATTGCAATGAAACTTGCTCCTAAAGCTATAGCTGGACTTCCAACACCTTTTATAGATTTAAATCCTTTTAAAAAATATTCTGTATCTACCATTACCCACCTAAGAATAGGCGACCTACATCAGGATTCTTTAAAAGATCATCACCTTTCCCTGCAATAGCGGTTTGACCAGAAACTAACACATATCCAATGTCTGCAAACTCAAGACCCTTTTTTGCATTTTGCTCCACAAGAATAATAGTTTTTTTTTCATTCTCCTGTAGATCTCTTAAAATTTCGAAAACCATATCGATATATCTTGGCTCTAATCCTATTGATGGCTCATCAACAAGTAGAACTGATGGTTTCATTACTAAAGCTCTTGATATTTCTAATAACCTTCTTTCTCCTCCAGATAAGACTTTAGCAGGTTGGCTTCTTCTATTTCCCAATCTTTCATATTTTTGAAGAATTTTTTCTGCTTCTTCATAAGAATCCTCTGTTTTATCTTTGATGAAACCACCCATTAATAAATTTTCTTCAACAGTCATATCAGGGAATACAGAATTATCTTGAAGGATATAAGCAATACCTACTGATTTAAGTTTTTCTGCTGGTGAAAGATTTGTTATTTCTTTTCCATCGATTTCTATTCTTCCTGAAAAGATATTTGTGAATCCATAAATTGAATGGAGTATAGTAGATTTACCTGCACCATTAGGGCCTATCAAACAAAGTGATTGTGCTTTACTAACGCAAAGATCAAAGTTATGAAGAATTTCCATTTTTCCATAGCCAGCGTTAAGATCTTTAATTGTCAAATGAACATTATTAGGTGATAGATTTTTAAGATCTTCTGCATTAGGAGCTTTACCTAAAACTTCATATTGATTTGACATTATTGAGCTCCTAAATAAGCATCAATTACACGCTTATCATTTTTAATTTCGCTAGGTGTTCCATTGGCAAGCATTTTTCCATGTGCTAAACAAAAAATATCTTCTGCTAATTGCATAATTACTTTCATATTATGTTCAATCACTAAAAGTGTGATACCAAAATCTTGATTAACTTTGATCAGCCTATCAATAATCCCATTAATCAATGTTGGGTTAATTCCTGCAGTAGGTTCATCTAATAAAAGCATTTCTGGTTCATTCATTAATGCCATAGCTAATTCTAACAATTTTTGTTGACCAAAAGACAAGTCGCCAGCTCTCAATTTTCTTTTCTGATATAAACCAACAAAATTTAATAAATTTTCTGCTTTCTCTGTTAAATTTTTTGGAATCTTGTTAAATATTGTAAATAAACTAGCATCACTACCTTTGTGACTAATCAGCATATTTTCTACACAATTCAACTTTCCATAAATTCTTGTTTGTTGAAAAGTTCTTAACAGACCAAGTTTTGCGATCACTGGCACTGGTAATTCAGATACTTCTTTTCCGTTAAATTTAATAGAACCATTGTCTATTGGATAAGTACCTACGATAGAATTAAATAAAGTAGTTTTACCAGAACCATTTGGTCCAATTAAACCTACAATTTTACCTTTCTCTACATTCATTGATATATCAACATTGGCTTTAACCCCACCAAATGATTTGCTTACATTACTGACTTTCAAAATACTCACTTTAATTCTACCTGTGCTTTTCGATCAGCTTCATCAACTACTTCCCCAAATCTTTCAGGGTATTTTTCTCTTAACCATCCCATTATTCCCTCTGGAAAATAAATTACTATTACAACTATAAGAACTCCAAGTGCAACGTACTGCCAGCCTAAAAAGAATGTCCAAAACCCTTCCTTGAAAATATGAAATACAGTTGCTCCAATAACTGGTCCCCATAAAGTTCCTTTACCACCCAAGATTGCCATCAAGACCATAAATACTCCCATCTCTCTTCCATCAAATGCAACATCAGTGGAATCTATATATCCAACTAGTCCACCCATAATTCCTCCAGCTAGCCCACAAAAGAAAGCTGATATCATCCAACCAATGATCTTATATTTCATTGTTTGAATTCCCATCGCCTCTGCTTTGTCTTCATTATCTCTTATTGCATTTAAGATTAATTTAAATCTGGTTGAATAAATTGCTCTAACAGCAATAAAAGTTAAAACAACTGCCATAAAACTTAAGAAGTAAAAAAATTCACCTCTTGCTTCTAAACCACCAACATCAGGAAATGGTGGTGTTGTAAAACCTTGTCCGGCTCCAATAATTTCTATACCTCCAGAAATTTCTCCTGCAGCAACTCCTAAACCTAATGTACAAATCGCAAAGTAATGACCTCTTAATCCTAAAATCGAGTAACCAATTAATCCAGCAACTATTGTTGGAACTACCGCTGCTACTACTAATCCAACGGCCATTCCTTGAAAAAATTGAGCTGGAGTATGTACAAATGTTTTCTCACCACCACTTTCAGTCCATTCAGCTAACGGAAAAAACATTCCAACTTGAACAGAAGCACAAAGATACATTCCAAGGCCATAAAACAATATATTTCCAAAAGTATTGTAGCCCATTTCTCCACCTTGAATATTCCAAGTAAGGGCTAATACAATTAAGACACAAAGTATTGATAATTGAACTTTAAATGCTGGAAAAATAAAGGGAGCTGTTATTCCAAAAACTAATATAGCAGCATATAAAATTAAATTTTTGTTCATTTATTTTAAATATTCTCTTTTTCTTGATAATTTAAATCTTCTATAAACTAAAATTAAAACTAATAATAAAAATACCGCACCAATTCTAAATTCTGTACCTAAAATATAATCTGCAAATTCCTCAAAAACTCCTAATCCCATTCCAGATAATGCTACTCCAGGTAAATTTCCCAATCCAGCAACAATCACGATCATAAAGGACCTAATCGTATAAGGTAATCCCATGTAAGGATGGATTGTAAATGTTATTGATATTAAAGCTCCTGCAACACCACAAAGGGCCGCATTAATGCCAAATGTAGCTGCATAAACTTTTTCAGTATCCACTCCTAAAATTTTTGCTGCTCTCGCATTCTGAGCAGTCGCTCTAATTGCACGACCAAGCTTCGATTTCTTCATGTAAATAACTAAACAAATAGCAAATAAAATACTAATGGATGCAGAAAATATTTTTGAATTTGGTAAAACTACTGCACTTTCAAATAAAAAGGTTGTTCCATAACCTGAATTAGCTAAAACAACGTCTGCTCCAAATGCAAAATTCATTAACTGCATAAAAAGAATACTTATGCCAAATGTAGCAAGAATTGAGATAAATAAATCTCTATCTACAACTTTGTTAATTACTAGTTTGTAAAGTCCAACTCCAACAAAATACATTATGATAGGCGCAACAATTACTCCCCATGCAGGATGAATTCCATATAGATACATAAAATATGCAATATATCCGCCAAGAATGACTAAATCACCTTGAGCAATATTTATAATATTCATAACTCCCCATTGCAAAGCCATACCATAAGCAATTAAGGCAAATAAAATACCAAGCAGTATTCCATCCAAGCAAGCTTGAACGCTTATCATTGGATATTGAAAAACCATGAAATCCATAATTTGCCTTTAAAAAAAAAATACCCCCTAGAAGTTTAGGGGGTATTTGTAGATTTGTTTTTATCTTTCAGACCACTTAGGAACTGGGTGAATTAACTTAGCAGAAGCCCACTTAAGTGGAGCCACAACTTTGTTTTCACATTTTCCTGCGCTATCACACATAACTTGGAAAAGTACCATTGGTTTGTCAACGTTTTGACCACCCGGTGCGAACTTTATGTTTCCATAGAATGTTTGCATGTTAGTGGCAGCAAGAGCATCTCTTACTTTCTTTTGATCAAAAGAATTAGCTCTTTCAAAAGCATCCTTGAAAACTAACAATGCTGCTGAAGACTCAGCTGCCTGATACGGCGGATCATATCCAAACTCTTTTGTAAAGTCTGCTGCATAAGTCATACCATCTTTAAAGAAGTCATCTTTATAAGTTAGTGTTTTATGCCATTGAGAAGCACAAAGAGCATACTGAGAATTTTTACCGTGTTGTTTTGATAATTTCGCAGCATCACAGTGTGTCATTGCAAGCATAGGAACATCTACTTTCATTTCAGCAATTTGTCTGATTGCAGTTAATGCTCCTTTTGTATGTCCTGAAACAACTAAAACATCTGGCTTCATTTGTTTTACTTTAACCAATGTAGCAGCCATATCGTTAAGCTCTTTTGGCAGTTTATCGTCGATTATGATCTCAGATCCAGTCTCTTTTGCTGCATCTAAAATACCTAATCTTACGTCTTGTGAAAAGGCATCTTGTTCAAATGCTTGTGCAATTTTTACACCTTTTCCACCATTTAACTCGACAGCTGTTCTAATAGCAACATCAAGATATAAATTAGCTGGCGCTAAAACTGCAAATAGATATTTGTAACCTTTAGTGAACAAAGATCTAGACGCACCATTGGCCTCAACCATCGGTACACCATATTTTTCCGTTACAGGAGCAATTGCTTTTGTTAAACCTGAACTATATGGACCAAGCATAAACTCAACACCATCTTGTGATATTAATCTTTCTGCAAGCTGTGCTGCTCTTTTTGGGTTTGACTCATCGTCATAATAAATGATTTCAAACTTGTAAGTTTTTCCACCAACTTTAACTCCACCCATACTATTAATTCTATCTACAGCCATGTTATAGCCGTTTTGAGTATGAACACCATTAGAAGAGTATTTACCAGTTAATGAAATAGCAGAGCCTAAAATTATCTTATCTCCAACAACTTTTGCAAAGGAAGTTACAGATGTTGATAATAATAATGCTATTGCAGAAATAAAACTTAAGATTATTTTATTTATTTTCATTTTATTTCCCTTATTAATTAATTAAAATCTAATTAAATAAAGAAAATCTCATTTTTGCAAGAGACAAAAAGTTCATAGGGTTTGTTCTAATATTGTTGTGAAACAATAATTATTAAAGCAATTAAGATTAAAGCACTCGCTGAGATTGTATTTATTGTTTTTGGATTTGCTTTAATCCATGTAATTAGTTTTTGTGCGAGAAAAGCATAACCTATCAAAGATAAAAAATCTAAAACTACATAAGTTGTTATTAAAATAAAAAATTGCACAATATAATTTGAGTTAAAATCAATAAATTGTGGGAATATTAAAGGAAAAAACAACCATGCTTTTGGACTTGTTCCAGCAACCAAAAAACCATCTTTAAAAAAAGAAAAAAAACTTTTTGAGGAAATTATATTTGAATTTATATTTTTTGGAGATGTTTTATAAACATCATATGCTAAATAAAGTAAAAAAATTACACCAATCCATTTTAATATATTCAAAAAATTAGGGTTGTCTGAAAAAAAACTTCCTAAAACAAAAATAACTAAAGTAGCTTGTATTAAATTTGCAGAGATATCCCCCAATGCAGTCCAAATACACTTTTGGACTCCATAATTCATTGAATATGAGACAATGACAATTCTTGGTGTGCCTGGCGTAATAAAAAGAAAAATTATTATCTGTAAAAAAAGAAAAAAATCTAAGGGGAGCATATAAAAAAAAAGATAGTCCTAAAAAACCGGGAGCTAAAGATGGCTAAGAAGGACTATCAAGTGTAATATATCAGGCCTAAAAAAAAATGCATTATCAATTTTTTTAAAATATAAGGAATTAATGAAAAAAAAAGGTCACACCCCTATCACCAAGGTTAAAAATCCGGAACCAAATATTGAAAGTCCAGATTGGGTCATCTGGGCCGCATGGGCAGATAGGATAACTTTTGAGGAGATCGAAGAAAAAACTGGTTATAGAGAAACTGATGTTATTAAAATAATGAGGAGATCCCTAAAACCTTCTTCATTTAGATTGTGGAGGAAAAGAGTAAATCAAAAAAGTATAAAACACAGAAAAAAATTTGAATACTCAAGAAAACAAATCACTAGTAAAATTAAAAAAGGTGATTATCTTTAAATAATGAAAAAAATTACAATTTATACAGGTCCTTATTGTAATTATTGCGATGCTGCCAAAAGATTATTAACCAGAAATAATGCTAACTATAATGAAATAGATATCGGTAAAGTAGATGGTGCAATGGATGAAATGATTAGAAAAGCTAATGGAAAAAGGACTATCCCACAAATATTTTTTGATGATCAACATATTGGTGGTTATGATGAAGTAAGAGCTTTAGAAAAAGAAAATAAACTTCAAGATTTATTAAAATAAAATTATTTTGGTTTAAAAACTAAACAAACACCGTTATTACAGTATCTCTTTCCAGTTGGTTGAGGTCCATCTTCAAATACGTGACCATGATGACCACCACAATTTTTACAATGATATTCTGTTCTAGCATATCCTATCAAATGATCTGTCTTAGTTTCAAAAACCTCTGGTAGAGACTCGTAAAAAGATGGCCAACCTGAGCCACTTTCGTATTTACTAATTGAATTAAATAATTTTATTCCACAATTAGCACAATGATAACTTCCTTCTCGTTTTTCATTATTCAATTCACTAGACCCAGGTGGTTCCGTTCCTTCTTCAAACATTATCAATTTTTGCTCTGCTGTAAGATTAGGATTCTTTTTTGTCATTTATTATAATAATTTGGCACAAGATTGATGTAAAAATGAATGTAATTCCACCAATTTATTAAAATCTTTGTTATAACCACCACCTAAAACACCGCATAGAGGAATACATTTTGAATAAAAATTTTGAGTAATAAGTTCGTCTCTTTCTTTAACTCCATCATCAGTAATATTTAATTTACCTAGACGATCATTAAAATGGATATCCACACCAGCTATATAAAAAACAAAGTCAAAATTTTCTTTGTTTAGCTTATGTAGATAAAACTTAAGGGTTTTAAGATAATTTTTGTCCTCTAAATTATCTTCAAGTTCAACATCTAAATCACTAATAGATTTTTTAGCTGGATAGTTAGATTTTGAATGCATACTAAAAGTAAATACATCTTTATTATTCTTAAATATATCAGAATTTCCATTTCCTTGGTGAACATCAAGATCAACAATTAAAATCCTATTTGCCAATCCTCTATCAAGTAAATATTGAGCAGCAACAGCTACGTCATTAAAAACACAATAACCAGCACCTTCATCAAAGTTAGCATGATGACTACCTCCCGCAGTGTTACAAGCTAGTCCAAAATTAATCGCAAGTTTTGAAGCTAAAACTGTTCCACCAGTTGCAACCAAAGATCTTCTCACAACACTATCAATTAATGGAAATCCTATTTTTTTTATTTTATTTTTTTCTAGAGTTTTATTTTTTATCTCATTTATATACTTTTCAGAATGAGCTCTTTTTAAAGTTTCATCAGAGCATGGATAGGGTTTGTGAAATTTTTTTACGACTTTTTTTTTTAATAAATAATTTGCTAATTCTCCAAATTTATTTATAGGAAATCTATGATCTTCATCAATTTTAGCAAAATAATCCTCGTGATTTACAACTGGAAAGTCCATATCTTTTTAACTTATATTTTCATAGATATAATTAAAATCAAAATTTTTAATCAATTTATAACCATTGTCAGCAAGTAAATTTTTTATGTTTGCATTATTCAAAATTGAATTTTTATTATGCTCTATCATTTCAACACACAAATATTTAATATTAATTTTTTTGAAATCTATAGTTTTAAGAACTTTTAGCTCATTTCCCTCAATATCTAAATTCATAAAATCTATATTATAAAATTTATAATCATCCAAAATAGTATTTAAATTTATTGTTTTAATTTTTTTTTCTATTATTTGATCCTCCTTTATATTGTGATGTTGTCTTAAAAAATCTAACTGATTTTTATCAATTGTATTTTGCGTATTTAAATCACCGATAAAATATAACTTTTGGAAAGACTCAGAATTTGAAACTCCAGAATTTATATTAATATCCCTGGGTCTCATAAAATTAAATAATTCAATTGTTAAAGGGTTTAAGTCAATATTAATACCCGACCAACCTTTTTTGTACATTAAATAAGTATTGTTATGTCTTGTAGGATGATAGCATCCAACATCTAAAAACTTTCCTTTAAAATTTTCATTGAATAGTTTTATAATAAATTTATCCTCTCCAAACTGCGTACCATTTTTCAAAAATTTAAAATTTCTTATATAGATATTATAAAAATAGTAAATTTTTTTAAAAGACTTAAATTTTTTTGACAATTCTAAAAGTTTTGAATTGGAATTGTTCACTATTATTGCTCAATTTTTCTAATAGGTTTTCCATTTACACAAGACTCTAACGACTCAATCATTTGATTATAAAATATATTATAATTTTCAGCTGTAACGTAACCAATATGAGGTGTTAAAAGAGCGTTAGGTAAAAAACGTAACTTATTATTTTCAGGCAATGGCTCTTTTTCATAAACATCAATTCCTGCGCCTGCAATTTCATTTGTTGATAAAGCAATAATCAAATCATCCTCGTTTATGATTGGGCCTCTCGAAGTATTAATTAAAAATGAGGTTTTTTTCATTTTATCCATCTCTTTTAAAGTAATACAATCTTTATATCTTTCTCCACCCTGTACATGTATTGATAAAAAATCTGAGTTTTTAATCAAATCTTCTTTACTACACGGCAGAACATCTAGCTCTTTACATTTATCTAAATCTAAATTTTCACTCCAGGCCATAACCTGCATGCCAAAGGCTTTTCCAATTTTAGCTACTTGTGATCCAACTTTACCTAAACCAATTAGGCCTAAGATTTTTCCTTTAAGTTCAACCCCTACTGTAGTCTGCCAGTAGCCTTGATACATATTGTCAATTTCTTCTTTAAAATTTCTAGCTAAACCAAGTATTAAACCCCATGTTAATTCGGGAGTTGGATTAGTATTCATTTCTGTTCCGCAAACAATAATCTTTTTTTTTTTGGCAGCCTCAAGGTCAATAGATTTATTTCTTAATCCACTGGTAACAATAAATTTTAAACTATTTAAATTTTCAATAATATTTTTTGTAATTGGAGTTCTTTCTCTCATTATTAATAATGCCTCAAATTCTGATAGTTGGTCAAGCGTATCTGCCTCATTTTTAAAAGGTTCACTGAATATTTTAATTTCATATTTCCCAGATAGCTTTTCTATATTGATAAACTGTTGTGAAATATTTTGATAATCATCCAAAATAGCAACTTTAAGCATTCTTAACTTCTTTATTTGATAAAATTAAACCTAATATAATTAATATAGCTCCAATCAAGTGAAAAAATTGAAATTGTTCTTTAAAAAGAAAAATTGCCATTATTGAGCTAAACAATGGAATTAAAGACAGAGAGATTCCAGCTCTATTAGCACCAATGATTGAAACTGCACCTGCCCAACAATAGTATGACCCTATACTTGGAAATATTGCCAAAAAAATAAGTGTGTAAACTAAATTGATATCAAATTTTATAATCTGTCCTTGAGAAAGCTCATAAAGATATTGAGGTGTAACGCAAATTACCCCAAACGTACAAATAATATGTACTAAAGTCAGTAGGGGTAATGTAAAAGTTTTCTTCTTAAGAAGAGAAGAGTAGATACCCCAAGTTAAAACTCCTGCTATCATTATTAGATCTCCTTTATTAAAGTCTAATGAAATTAAAATATCTAAATTAAGTTTTGTTAAAATCGATATAACTCCAATAATTGAAATTATAAGTCCGACAATTTGAAATTTATTTGTACTTTCAATTTTAAATAAAAAACAAAGTAAAATTATAACTGCAGGTATTGCTGCATTTAACAGAGTTGCGTTTATAACCTGTGTGTGTATTAAGGATAAATAGGTAAATGAGTTGAATAAACCAACACTGGTAAGTCCCAAAAAAAATAGTAATGGTAAATTTTTTAAAATTAAATCTTTATATTTCAATATTTCTTTGTAAGTAAAAGGTAATAATATTATCCATACAAGTAACCATCTATAAAATACTAAGGACAAAGGAGGTATATCTGTTAAAAAAGCAAATTTTCCCACTATAAAATTCCCAGACCAAAATAATGAAGCGCAAACCAACATTATATAAGCCTTAGTATTTGGCATTGTTTAATTAAATCTTAAAGAGCTATAAGGATCTAAATTAAGATTGGTATTTTCTTTAGCTATCATTCCAGAAACAATCTTTCCAGATATTGGTCCTAATGTCCATCCTAAATGATGATGGCCAAAACAATAGAATACATTTTTATGATTTCTAGAAGGTCCCATAACAGGTAAAAAGTCAGGTAAAGTTGGTCTGAATCCTAGCCACTCATCATCATGCTCTGGTAAATTTCCTAACATATATTTAGCATTATTTATTAAATTTTTAATTCTTGATTTTGATAAAGGGTTATCCAATCCTCCAAATTCAACGGTACCAACAACTCTTAATCCTTGCTCCATCGGGGTAATGCCAAATCCCCTATTTGAAAAAATTACTGGCCTTCTAAGTAAATGATCACAATCTTTAAAATGTACATGATAACCTCTTTCAGTATCTAAAGGTATTTTTTCATCTAATTTATCTGTCAATTTTTTTGAGAATGCACCACAGGCAATGACAACTTTATCAAAAATAAATCTACTTGTGTCAGATACAAATACAGGTTTTTCCTCTTCAAAATCTATTTTTTGCACATTGATTTTCTTAAAAATCCCACCTTTTTTTAAAAATAGCTCAAAAAATTTTAATAAGATTTTTTTAGGATTTCTAGCATGTCTTGCATAAGGGTAGAAAACCCCTCCGTGATAAAATTTTTTTAGATTGGGTTCTAAGTCGTGAATTTCATCCTTATTCAATAATTGTTGTTTTACACCTAATTCATCTCTAACTTTAATTTCTAAATCTCTACTTTTTAAATCTTTATTGCTCCATACATAAAGTATTCCTTTATTTTCAACTAAATTTTCTAAATCAATTTCATCAAAAAGTTCATCATAAGCTGGTAGGGCTTGATCTAAAATTTGATGCATATTTTTTGCTGTATGCATCATTTTTTTTTTTGTCGTATTAAAAATAAATTTGATAAACCATGGAACCATTTTGGGCACATAATTCCATCTTAGAGCTAAGGGTCCAGTTGAACTTAATAACATTGCTGGGACATCAGCTAAAACATCAGTTCTATTCAAAGATAATGATGCGTAAGGGGAGAAGTGTCCAGCATTTCCGTAAGAAGCTGCCGGGCTACCTGGCTCGTCTCTGTCAAAAATTGTTACACTAAATCCTTTTTTTTGCAAAAATAAAGCGTTTGAAATTCCTTGTATTCCAGCTCCAACTATTCCTACTTCTATATTTTTACTCATAACTAAACATACAATCTTTTAAAAAATTTATTTAGGTGACAAATTATACTTAAGCAATTGCTTGCTGACTATGAACTTTTGCACTCATAACAATACCCAGGCCTGTCATGGTGGCTAACATTGAGGAACCACCATATGACATAATCGGTAGTGGAGAACCAACAATAGGTAAAAGACCAAGGACCATGCTCATATTAATTGTGATGTAAACAAAAATTGCAGAGCCAAAACTATAACAAAAAACTTTTGCAAAATAACTTCTTGAAGAAGCACCAATAGCTACAATTCTATAAATAATTACTGCATAAATTAAAAGAAGCAAAGCAGAACCTATAAATCCGAATTCTTCTGAAAAAAGAGTGAAAATAAAGTCAGTATGTTTTTCTGGTAAGAATTCCAAATAACTTTGGGTTCCTTTTAAAAAACCTTTCCCAAATAGTCCACCAGAGCCAACAGCAATTTTAGATTGTATTATTTGATAACCAGCACCTAATGGATCTCTATCCGGATTTAAGAAAGTTAGGACTCTTAACTTTTGATAAGGTTTTAAAAATGAAATTATAAATGGTAATAAAAGTAAAAAACCTAACATAGTATAGATAAAATATTTATGATTTATGCCAACAAACCATAAAACAGCAACACCGCTTATTGCTATTAACAACGAAGTTCCTAGGTCAGGCTGTACAATCACTAATCCCATTGGTAACAAAATAACAATTAATGATGTCAGAATTGTATAAATAGAATTAATTTTATCTAACTTCATTCTATGAAAATATTTTGCTAAACATAAAATTATAAAAATTTTCATTAATTCTGATGGCTGTAAATTTATAAAATATAAATCAATCCATCTCTGTGATCCTGAAGATTTGATTCCAAATAAATAGGTCCAAATTAATAGAACTATTACTACAAAGTAGGAAAAATAACCTATTAAGAACCAAAATTTTATATTTATAAATGAGAACAACACCATCATTAAAGTGAATATTATTAATTTAGTAAAATGACTTTTTGTATGAAAGAGAATTTCCCCTCCATCTGTTGAATACATTGCAATTAGGCTAATAAATCCTAGTAATAGGATACAAAAAAATAATACATAATCAAAATTTTTGAATTTTTGAAATAATCCAAAATTATTATCCTTTAATCTAGTGTGCTGATACATTTAAATTTCCATATATTTTTTGTTGTTCATCGATTGTCTTAAAAAATGTCGATCAATGATTTTTTTGAACAATTTTTTTGCCATAGGTGCTGCTGTTGTACTTCCATTTCCTCCATGTTCTACTAGAATACTCAAAGCATATCTCGGATTAATGTAGGGTCCAAAAGCAATATATAAAGCGTGATCTCTTTCCTCATAAGGAATTTCAAAAGTTTGTAAATCTAATTCCCGATCTTCTTCAGTAATCTTTCTTACTTGGGCAGTACCAGTCTTTCCAGCAAAACGATATTTTGGATCATCTATTCTTGATCGATAAGATGTACCCATAACCTCGTTGGTTGATCCAAACATCGCATCTTGAATAATCTTTATATTTTTTGGATTTTTATATAATGGAGTAAATTTATCATTTGGAATAATATTTTCTTTGTCATTAACTATAATTTTAGGATAAATTTTATATCCACCATTGGCGATTTGAGCTGTCATTAAGCACAACTGAATTGGAGTTGTCTGGATATAGCCTTGGCCAATACCAGTTATTATAGTCTCTCCCAAGAGCCATCCTTTTCCTAATGCGTTCTTTTTCCATTCTGTGTTGGGTATCAATCCATTTTTTTCAATATCGAATAAGTCCCCAAATACCTTTTTTCCTAAACCGAATTTTTCTGCTGTTTGACTAAGCTTGTCTACTCCAAGTTTTCGGGCTATCTCATAAAAATAAGTATCACAAGATTGTTTCATTGCGTTTCTTAGACTGACAAAACCGTGACCTTTTTTTTTCCAACAGTGATATGTTTGGCCGTACATTTCAGTTTTACCATTACATTTAACAGTGAAGTTAGTATCTATGATGCCATTCTCTAAAGCAGATAAGGCAACTATTGGTTTTATTGTTGAACCTGGCGAGTAATTACCCTGAAGTGTTTTATTTACAAGTGGTTTCATAGGATTATTTCGGATAATTTGCCAATCATCCTGATTTATTCCAAATACAAATAAATTTGGATCAAATGATGGAGATGAGTGCATTGCTATCAAATCGCCAGTATAAATATCCATTACACTAATAGAGCCAGACTTGTCTTTCAATAATTCATTTGCAAGTTTTTGAACTTCAGTATCAATCGTTAATTTTAAAGTTTTTCCTCTCTCACCCTTTTGAAATTCGAGTTGATTTATTCTTCTTCCGTAAGCATTTACCTCATATCTTTCAATATCATTTGAACCTATAAGTCTTTTTTCAAATGATTTCTCAAGACCAATCTTTCCAACTTTTAAACCTGGAACAAAATTTTTTTTAATAATATCATTTAATTCGATATCTTTTTCATTAGCTTGACTTACATAACCAATAATATGAGTAAAATTTTCATTATATGGATAGTTTCTAGATATAGAAATGACAGGTTTAACACCATTTAAATCGTATAATTGATTATTTACCTTTGAAAACTTTTTCCAATTTAAGTTATCTGCAATAATTAAGGTTTCCCATGGTTTAATTGCATTTTTTTTCTTCACAATTTTTTGAAATTCTTTTTCACTTAATTCTAGTAAATCTTTTAGTCTGTACATTACATATCTAAAGTCCTCAATTTGTTCTGGAATTAGATGTAATTGATAGGCTTCAAAATTTCCCGCTATGACGTTGCCAAAATAATCGTGAAATTCACCCCTAATTGGGGCTAATTTCCACTCTCTGATTCTATTTTTATCTGAAAGTGTTAGGTATTTTTTGTTTTCTTTAACTTGTAAAAAAAACAATCTACTAACCAAACCAATCATTATAAAAAATTTTAAGGAACCGGTAATAAACATTCTTCTATTAATAGAATTAAGCTTTGTAACATTTTCACTTGAGGAATTAATCATTTAAACCCTTTAGATAAAATTTAAATATTGATACAAAAATTATATAAAATAAAAATGTAAAAAAAGTATTTACCAAATAATACATTAAAATAAGTTCGTAAGAGAAGAATAAGATTAATATTGAATAATTTATTGAATTAATTAAGCTAATTACAAATAAAAAATAAAACCAATCTTTAATCCCGCTTGGTCTAATTGTTATATTTCTAAAATACGATGTAGCAATGCAAATAAGCAAATATGAAAAACTACTTATCCCCAAAGGCAAACTAACAACAATATCATTTAACAAACCAGCAAAAAAAACTAAGAGATAATCAAATCTTTTTAAATCTTTTAAAGTAAAGAAAAAAATTAGAATAAACGGAAAATTAAACGAAAAATATTTTAAATTTAAGTAATTAAAATCAAATTCATTTAATACTGATACAAATAATAAAATTATTGGTAAAAAAGAGTATATTTTAAAAAAATAATTGTTTGTTTTAAGAGCATTCATTAATTAATAATTCCTTTGTTAAGTACACACTCCCTGTATTCTAATGTATTAATTTTGAAACCAGAGCTATTTAGAAATGTTTTTCTACACTTATGACCATAAATTAAGTTTAATCTCAAAAACTCTAATTCTTTTTCATCAAAATTAAATTTATCAATTTCCTTTTTTTGCAAAAATACCTGATCTTTTAAACTTGAAATTTGAGTATTCAAATTATTAATTTCAAATTTTAAAGTTTCATTTTCTTTTAAAAATTTAAGATTTGTATCTTCAATTATTTCAATTTCATCCTCTAAAAGTTTTAGCTTAGTATCCGTCGTATTGGTTTGGTTTATTACTTGATCTAGATCTTCAATATCTTTTTTAGAGATTATTTCGGCAAATACGTATTTGAGTTGAGAAAAATCACTATAAAACTGAACAGACATATTTCTAGTCGATTCATCTTTTTTTATTTTCAACTTCCCAATAGGTATACCACTTTTAAAAACTCCGCCCGTTCCTGAGGAATAAATAATATTTTCCTCGGAAAGGTCACTTGAGAAATCTCCTTTGATATATTTTATTTTTCCATCATTTTTTCCTGTACCAGTAATGATTGCCTGTACATTTTGAGGTGCAATAGTTACAGGCACATTAGAATTTAAATCAGATAACAATAATACTCTTGAAGTCTTGTAATTAACCTCAATTACTCTGCCTATTAAATAAGACTGATCATATATATTGGTTCCAATTTTGATATTATCTTTACTTCCCTTATTTATGATTATACTTTTTAAATAAGGACTTTTATGATCCACAATGATTTTAGCTAATATTTTATTTGAACTAGAGACAAAATCATCAATAAGTTCTTTTAATTCTTTGTTTTCAAATTGCATAATTTCATTAGAAACATAATTAGATTTAAATTGATCTAATTCTTTTTTATTTTTTTTATATTCATTAAAAAAAGATGAGTATTCTTTAATCTCAAAAAAAGAATTTTTAACAAAATTTTCTGGTATCGAAACTAGGAAAGAAGATCTATAAACTACTTCATTTAAACCTATTTTTACGTATTTAATAACTTTAAAATTTAAGTTTGATAAAACAATTATAGATATTGAGATCAAAAGAAGGGATAATAAAGAAAACTTTTGTTGAGTACTTTTTTTTAAAAAAGCAGAACGAATTGCAATTATAAAATCATCCCTGCTTGTGGCCATTGTTCCTAATATTCAGTCATCATAGTAGAGAATGTTTGCTCTTGATCTAAGGCTTTCCCAGTTCCTACAGCCACACATGATAATGGATCATCTGCTATATGTACTGGCAAACCTGTTTCTTTGGAAAATCTTTTATCTATATTTTTTAATAAAGCACCACCTCCAGTTAAAGTTAAACCCATATCGACCAGATCTGCTGACAATTCAGGTGGGGTACTTTCTAAAGCATCTTTAATTCCATTAACCATTTCTTTCAAAATATCATTTAGTGCTTCGGCAGTATCTTCCTCAGTAATATTTACTTCTTTTGGAGTTCCAGATCTCAAGTCTCTACCTTTAACCGCATAAGTATTGTTATTGCTCGGAATAGCAGTTCCAATTTCTTTTTTAATTTTTTCAGCAGTACTATCTCCAATCATCAAATTATACTCTTTTCTCATATAATTAACCATTGCAGCATCCATAGCATCTCCCGCTACTCTTAGTGATTTGGAATAAACTAAACCTCCTAAGGACATCACAGCAATTTCACTTGTTCCACCACCAATATCGACAACCATTGAACCAGTTGCTTCGGAAATTGGAAGATTAGCTCCAATTGCAGCTGCTATCGGCTCCTCAATTAATTGAACTCTTCTTGCACCAGCTGCTAAAGCACTATCTTGAATAGCTTTTCTCTCTACTGGCGTAGAGCCAGTTGGAACACAAATAAGTATTCTTGGGTTTGCAAATGTGCTGCCTTTATGAACCTTTTTTATAAAATGTTTGATCATTTCTTCGGTAACTATAAAATCTGCAATCACTCCATCTCTTAAAGGTCTTATTGCTTGAATATTACCAGGGGTTCTTCCTAACATTGTTTTTGCTTCATCTCCTACTGCCAGAACTTGTTTTTTTCCTCCTTGATCAACTATGGCAACCACTGAAGGTTCATTAAGTACAACGCCTTGGCCCTTAACAACAACTAGTGTATTGGCTGTGCCTAAGTCAATGGCCATATCCTGGCTCCAAACTTTTTTAATTCTATCAAATAATCCCATATTAAACTCCTTCTTTAATTTTTCGTTGTTCAATGTCTTTATATAAAGATTTTTTTTCTCTTTTAATCAACATCTTATTTAATGCATTTAAATATGCATTAGCAGAAGCTACTAAAGTGTCCGTATCAGCAGATTGACCAACTGTGGTTCTATCATTTTCCTCAATTTTAACACTTACTGTTGCTTGAGCATCTGTCCCTTCTGTAACTGCATGAACTTGATAAAGAGATAGTTTTACATCATGAGGATATAGATCTTTTATACATTTAAAAATTGCGTCAACTGGACCATCACCAGTTTGAGAAGTTTTTTTAATATCCCCAAAAACATCTAGTGTCATATCTGCTCTTTGAGGTTCTCCAGTACCTGCAAAAACTTTTAAAGATTTAAGATTTATTGCATTTATTTTGTTATCAATTATCAAACTATCGTCAACTAATGCTACTATATCTTCATCGTAAATATGTTTCTTTTTATCTGCCAAAATTTTAAATTTTCCAAATGCAGCCTGAACTACATCGTCTGTAACATCTGTATAACCTAAATCACTTAATTTATCCTTAAAAGCATGTCTACCAGAATGTTTTCCCATCACCAAGGATGTCTTTTTTACTCCAACACTCTCCGGTGTCATAATTTCATATGTCTCTCTATTTTTAAGCATTCCATCTTGATGGATACCAGACTCATGAGCAAAGGCATTTTTTCCAACAATAGCTTTATTAAACTGAACAGGAAAACCTGTGGCATTCGAAACAATTTTAGAGGCTTTACTAATCAATTCTGTTTTAATTCCAGTTTCATAAGGTAATAAATCCTCTCTAGTTTTAATAGCCATAACAATTTCCTCGAGAGCAGCATTCCCAGCTCTCTCTCCTATACCATTAATGGTACACTCAATTTGTCTTACACCAGCAGATAATCCAGATAAAGCATTAGCTACAGCCAAGCCAAGATCGTTATGACAATGTGCAGAAATAATTGCTTTATCTATATTTGGAACGTTATTTTTAATTGAAGTAATAGTTTTTGCGAATTCCTCTGGTATTGAATAACCAACAGTATCAGGAATATTTATAGTTTTTGCTCCACAATTAATAGCAAGTTCAATTGTTTTATACATAAAGTCTAAGTTTGTTCTTGTACCATCCTCACAAGACCATTCCACATCATCAGTAAATTTTCTAGCATAAGTCACACTCTCTTTTATTGCTGCTAAAACTTGTTCATCAGTCATATTAAGTTTGTGTTTCATGTGAACTGGACTAGTAGAGATAAATGTATGAATACGAAATCTTTTTGCAAATTTTAAAGATTCATGACAAGCATCAATATCTTTTTTAGTAGCTCTTGCTAATCCACAAGGAATTGAATTTTTTAAACCTTTACTAATTGCACTTACGGCTTCGAAATCTCCTGGCGAGGATATAGGGAAACCGGCCTCAATAATATCAATACCCATCTCGTCAAAAACTCTTGATATTTGAATCTTTTCTTCCACACTCATAGATGCTCCTGGTGACTGTTCACCATCTCTCATTGTGGTGTCAAAAATGTAAACTTTATCTTTATCTCTCATATCTAAATTTTTTTGAGAATCTATAATACAATCTATAAGTGATATTGCAAAATAAATGTCAAATTTGATTTTATTTTGTTGGTCTTTTTGGGTCTATTTTGAAGATTAGCTTTTATCGCTATCAACCAGTTTTTTTTTACCAATCCAAGGCATCATAGCTCTTAAATTTGCGCCTACTTTTTCTACAGGATGTTCAGCTAATTTTGCTCTAGTTGCTAAGAAATTTTTTTGACCATTTTTACATTCATCCATCCAATCTTTAGTAAATTTTCCAGATTGTATTTCTGATAAAATTTCTTTCATCCTTTTCTTTGTTTCATCTTTTTTAATAATTCTTGGTCCAGATTGATACTCTCCGTATTCAGCTGTATTTGAAATTGAATAATTCATATTTGCTATTCCACCCTCATAAATTAAATCGACAATTAATTTAACTTCATGCACTGTTTCAAAATATGCCATCTCGGGTTCATATCCTGCTTCTACTAATGTTTCATATCCATTTTTCATAAGCTCCACTAAACCTCCACATAAGACAGTTTGTTCACCAAATAAATCTGTTTCAACTTCATCCTTGAATGTTGTTTCTATAATACCAGATCTTCCTCCTCCAATAGCAGATGCGTAAGATAATGCTAAATCTCTTGCTTTGCCTGATCCATTTTGATGAACAGCAAATAGACAAGGAACTCCACCACCTTTTTCATATTCACTTCTTACTAAATGGCCCGGTCCTTTAGGGGCAACCATAAATACATCTAAATCTTTTCTAGCTTTTATCAGGTCGTAATGTACATTTAAACCATGTGCAAAAGCGATACTTGTTCCTTCTTTAGCTCTTTGTTCAATATGATTTTTATAAATCTGAGCTTGTAATTCATCAGGAGTTAATATCATTACAACATCTGCCCAAGCAGCAGCATCAGACAAATTCATTACTTTTAAACCTTTGGACTCTGCTTTTGCTGTGCTAGATGAACCATCTCTTAATGCTACAACAACTTCTTTAACTCCACTATCTTTTAAATTTAACGCGTGGGCGTGTCCTTGACTTCCATAACCAAAAATAGCTATTTTTTTATCTTTAATTAAATTTGTATCTGTGTCTTTTTCATAAAACATTTTCATAAAGTTCTCCTGATTTATCTAAAAACTTCTGCGCCTCTCGTCATTGCTATAGCTCCAGTTCTAGAGGTGCTTGTTAAGCCAAAAGGTTTTAATTTTTTACTCATTTTATCAATTTCTCTTCTCAAAGCAGTAATTTGAATAACAACAGATTTTTTTGTTTTATCCAATATTACTGGATTAAAACTTTTACAGGCTTTAAGAGTTTTTTCTATCTTTTTTTTATTTCCTACAACTTTAAGTAAAGCCATTTCTTTAAATATTACTTTTTTATCCTCCCTTTTAAAATCTGCTACCTTATGAACAGGAACTAATTTTTTAAGCTGTAATTTAATTTGATCTATAACCTGTGGAGTTCCAGTTGTAACGATTGTAATTCTAGAGATATTTTTAGTTGCATCAACCTCAGCTACAGCTAAAGACTCAATATTATATCCTCTTCCAGAAAATAATCCTACTACCCTTGCCAAAACTCCAGCCTCATTATCAACCCATACTACAAAAATATGCGTATCTAATTTACCTTTTTTAGTTGGAATACTATAAGCTGATTTAGGTTTTGCCATTAAACTAAAGCTTTACCTTTGGCTGAAATCTTATTTTCTTTTTTATCATTCGGGCCTAAAATCATTTGATTATGTGGCTTTCCTGAAGGTATCATTGGAAAACAATTTTCATTAGGATCTACTTGGCAGTCAAATATTACTGGACCATTATAATCAACCATTTCTTTTATTTTTATATCAAGATCCTCAGGATTATCCGCTTTAATACCTTTACATCCATAAGCTTCTGCTAATTTAACAAAATCCGGTAATGCTTCAGAATAACTTTCTGAGTAATTTTTTTCATGAAGTAATTCCTGCCATTGTCTCACCATTCCCATATACTGATTATTCAAAACAAAAATTTTAATTGGTAAATTATATTGAACAGCAGTTGACATTTCTTGCATTGTCATCAAAACTGAAGCTTCACCAGCTATGTCAATAACAAGTTTATCTGGATGTGCAATTTGAACTCCAACTGCAGCTGGAAGACCGTAGCCCATGGTCCCAAGTCCACCAGATGTCATCCACCTATTAGGTTTGTTAAATTTATAATGTTGTGCAGCCCACATCTGATGTTGACCAACTTCTGTAGTAATAAAAGTATCTTTATTTTTTGTTAACTCATAAAGTCTTTGGACAGCATACTGAGGTTTAATAGTTTTATTACTATTTATATATCCTAAAGAGTTTTTTGTTCTCCATTTTTGAATCTGTTCCCACCATTTTGATATTTTCTGTTTATTAGAAATCTTAGAGCCATTTTGTTTTTTATTAATTTTTTTAATAGCGCTTTTAAGAACTTCATTAACATCTCCTACTATTGCTAAATCTACTTTTATAATCTTATTAATTGATGATGGATCAATATCAATGTGTACTTTTTTTGATTTAGGTGAAAACTCATCTATCTTTCCAGTAATTCTATCATCAAACCTTGCTCCAATATTAATTAGTAGGTCACAATCATGCATAGCATTATTTGCTTCATATGTTCCATGCATTCCTAACATTCCTATGAATTGATTATCATCACCTGGAAAAGCTCCAAGACCTTGCAATGTTGACGTTATAGGAAACCCAGTTAATCTAACAAACTCTCTTAAAGCCTCACTCGCTTTTGGCCCAGAGTTTATAACTCCTCCACCAGAATAAATTACAGGTTTTTTTGCATTAGAAATCAGACCAATTAGGTCATTAATTTCATCCTGAGAAAACTTATTGTGTATTTTGCCATTTATTTTTTTTTCATTTTTAGGTTTAAAATAATTTGTTTTTGCAAATTGAATATCTTTAGGAATATCAACTAAAACAGGGCCAGGTCTTCCTGTCGTTGCAACTCTAAAAGCTTCATGTAAAATTTTAGATAAATCTTTTATGTCTTTAACTAACCAGTTGTGCTTAGTGCATGGTCTAGTTATTCCTGTGGTATCACATTCTTGGAAAGCATCTGTGCCAATTAAATGAGTTGGTACTTGGCCTGATATACAAACTAATGGTATTGAGTCCATATAAGCGTCAGTCAAAGCAGTAACAACGTTTGTAGCCCCAGGGCCTGAAGTAACTAAAACAATTCCAGGTTTGCCTGAAGATCTTGCATATCCCTCTGCTGCATGTCCTGCTCCCTGCTCATGTCTTACTAAAATATGTTTAATTGAGGAGTGATTTTTTAATTCATCATAAATTGGTAAAACTGCTCCTCCCGGATAACCAAAAATAAATTCAACATCTTGATCTTCAAGACATTTAAATACAATTTCAGCACCTGTGTATAATTTAGACATTTATGCAATCTAGCTGAAGTTGTGCTAATTGGTCAAGGCTAAGTAAGAGATATCTAAATTTTTTTTAAAAATTTACTAAGACCTTTTGGACTGATTTTATTCCAACTCACCATATTTCCCCTGCCCCATGTGCTCTGTCTTTTAGCATATTGCCTAGTCTTTATTGATATTTTTTCAATTACCTGGGTAATTGTAATTTTTTTGTTAAGATATTCTCTGATTTCCTTAATCCCAATAGCTTTATTGGCGCTTTTGTTTTTTGATATTCTCAACTTAAAAAATCTTTTAACTTCCTCAATAGCTCCTTTTTTTACCATTTCTTGAGATCTATTGAAAATTCTATCGAGAAGTTCTTTCCTTGGAAAATCAACATAGATTTTATAAAAATCTTTTTCTTCATAATTCGATTTGGTACTTTTAAACCATTCATATAGAGATTTTTGGGTAAATAATTTTATTTCATAAGCTCTTATAGATCTTTGTGTATCTGAGGGGTCGACATGTTTTTTTGCTAGTGGATCTAATTTGATTAATTTAATATAAAATTTTCTTGATCCAACTTCTTTATGTAAAGACCTTACTTCTTCTCTAAATTTGATTGGAATATTTGGAATATTCACCAAGCCTTCTGTCAAAGCTTTAAAATATAATCCTGTTCCTCCAACGATTATCGGTACTTTTTTTTTTTTCTTTAAATCTAAAATTTTTTTATTAACTAATTTTAACCAACCTCCAGTAGAGAAACTTTTTTTAACACTATGAAATCCATATAAATGGTGATTGATTTTTTTATGATTTTTTGAAGGTGGTCTTGCTGATAAAATTTTTAATTCTTTATATATCTGCATACTATCAGCATTAACTATTTCACCTTTGATTTTTTTGGCAAGCTTTATCGCAAAATCTGACTTACCAGAGGCTGTAGGTCCATAAATCAAAATAATTTTGGATTTTAAATCCATAACTTAATCTAATTTAATACCAATATATCTTCTTTGATTTTGAATATTATAAATTACTAATAAGATAGTTTTTTGGTTACTATCGATAACTTCTTTAACAATTTTATTTAAGTCATTTGGCACTCTTATCTTTTTCTTTTGTGCTTCTAAAATGATGCTATTAACCTCTATAGAATTAATCAACGGACTATTATTTTCTATTTTAGTTATAACTAAACCAGAAGTTTGGTTAGGCAGATTTCTATTTTTGACGTCTTCATTTGTAATTTTTCTGACTGAAATTTTCAGACCCTCAATCCTTATTTCTTTTTCAGGTTTAATTTTTTCTGCGACCTTAAAATCCTCAGAAGTTTCTAGTCTTCCAAGAGTGATTGTTTTGGTTATTTCTTTTTTATTTCTCCAAATTTTAACTTTAACTTTTTTTCCAACTTCGGTTCTTGCAACTATTATTGGAAGTTCTTTCATTTGTTGTATTTTTTCTCCATTAAATTCAAGTATAATATCTCCAGCTTTTACCCCTGCTTTTTCTGAAGGACTATTTTGAGCAACGCTCACAACTAATGCCCCTCTCGGCTCATCTAATTTTTCTACATCGGCGATCTCTTTGGTGACTTCTTGAATACGAACACCTAGCCAACCTCTTTTGGTTTCACCAAACTTTATTAATTGGTCGATTACTATTTTAGCACTGTTGGAGGGTATCGAAAAACCAATCCCTATAGATCCATTTCTTCCAAGGATTGCGGTATTAATCCCAATCACATCTCCATTCATATCAAATAACGGTCCCCCAGAATTTCCAGAATTTATTGATGCATCTGTTTGGATATAATCTTCATACCTTGATAATCCAATAGATCGATTTCTAGCAGATATAATCCCTGATGTTACGGTTCCACCTAAACCAAAAGGATTTCCTATTGCGATGACCCAATCTCCAATTCTTGCCTTATCAGAGTCTCCAAATTTTACAGGAATAAATTTTTCTGTCGTTTCTAATTGTAATACTGCTATATCCGATAGTGGGTCAGCTCCAATCACTTTTGCTTTAAATTCCTTATCACCATTTACACGAACAATTATGTCCTCAGCATCGCTAATTACGTGATTATTAGTTACTACTAATCCTTTTTCCTCAATTATAAATCCTGATCCTAATGCGGCTGATTTTCTCTCTTGAGGTGCTCCAAATTCTTTGAACATATCTTCAAAAGGAGATCCTGGGGGAAATTGAAAAGGAAATGGATTAGACTGGGTAGTTACAACTGTTGTAGTTGAAATATTGACAACCGATGGCATTAATCTTTCAGCTAAATTTGCAAACGATCCAGGAGGATTTTGGGAAATTGAGTTTGTTTGTAAATTCAAAGAAGCTATTATAACTAATAAAAATAATCTCAATTTTTTCATTTTAATTCTTTATATAGTAAATTATGACAAATCCTATTATTGCAAAAATTAATCCACCAGTCCTTAATTGACTTTCTTTTATTAATTCTAATTTTTTTAACATATTTTTCATTTTCGATGGAAATACGGCATATAAAATACCCTCAATAAATAGAAACAAACCAAAAGCTATAATCAGCTCTTTCATTTGAAAATTTAATTTGACTCGGGCTTGATATTTCCAAAGAATTTAAAAAACTCACTATCAGGAGATAATATCAATGATGTCTCTCCACCGATTAAAGCTTTTTCATAAGCCTGCATAGCTCTGTAGAATGCAAAAAACTCAGGATCTTGACCAAAAGCACCAGCAAAAATATTATTTCTTTTACCATCCCCCTCACCCTTCATTATCTCTGATTTCTTTTGGGCATCAGCTAATATTACAGTCACCTCTTTATCAGCAGTTGAGGTAATGGTCACAGCCATTTCAGCACCCCTTGCTCTAAATTCTTTTGCTTCTCTCTCTCTTTCTGTCTGCATTCTTCTAAAAATTGCATCACTATTAGCTTGAGGAAGATCTGCTCTTTTAATTCTAACATCATTAATTTTTATTCCAAAATTTTCTGCCTCATTATTTACACCCTCTTGAATTAAAGCCATTTGTTTAGTTCTGTCTTCTGACAAAAGTGTTTGGAGTTCTTGCTGACCTAAAACATTTCTTATTCTTGAATTTATAATCGTTGCTAATCTAGATCTAGCAACTCTTTCATTTCCAACTGAAATATAAAATTTTAAAGGATCAATAATTTGAAATCTCGCAAAAGCGTCAACAATCAATCTTTTTTGATCAGATGCAATGACCTCCTCAGGAGGAGTATCTAAGTTTAAAATTCTTTTATCTAAAAAAACCACGTTTTGAATAAATGGTATCTTAAAATTGAGTCCGGGTTTAGAGATGATTCTTTTTGGGTCACCAAATTGAAGAACAATTGCTTGATTTACCTCTTTAACTATAAAAATTGAAAAGAACGCTGTAACCGCAAGTAAAACAATTATTCCAGCAATAATTTTTCCTGTTTTCATTTAATTAGTCGCTTTCTTTTTTAATTCTGGTAACGGGAGATAAGGAACAACACCTGAGCCTGCATTTTTCTCAATAATTACTTTATCAATATCAGCTAAAACTTTTTCCATCGTTTCCAAATACATTCTTTCTTGAGTTACAGATTTAGCCATTTTATATTCATTATAAATCGCTAAAAATCTACTTGCTTCACCTTCTGCTTTCGCAACAACCTCTTTTTTGTAAGCTTCTGCAGCTTGAAGGATTTTTTGCGCTTCACCTCTTGCTCGCGGAATTACATCATTAGCATAAGCTTCAGCTTCGTTCTTTGATCTTTCCATGTCAGCTCTTGCAGCTTGAACATCTCTAAATGCATCAATAACTTGATCTGGTGGATCGGCTTTTTGTGTTTGAACCTGAGTAATTTGAATTCCACTTGTATATTCATCTAAAATTTTTTGAATAATTTCTTGAGTATCAGTCTCTATTACTGATCTACCTTCAGTTAAAATAGGTTGAATATTAGATCTAGCAATCACCTCTCTCATCGCTGTTTCCGCTGCAGCTTTAACGGTTCCCTCTGGATCTTGAATTTTAAATAAAAAATTTCCCGCATCTTTTATTACCCAAAAAACTGAAAAATCTATGTTCACTATATTTTCATCTCCAGTTAGCATCAAACTTTCTTGTGGAACATCTGCTACTCCACCTGAAGAGGAAAATCCGCTATCCCTTTCTGACCTAAAACCAATATCTATTCTGTTAACTTTTGTAACTTTTGGCGTGAGCACTGATTCAACTGGGAAAGGTATGTGATAATTTAAACCAGGTTGAGTAGTTTTTACAAACTTACCAAATCTAAGAACAACTCCCTGTTCATCTGGTAAAACTCTATAGAGTCCACTCGCTAACCATATAAAACCTAAAATAATCAAAACTAGAATAGCTTGTTTGCCTCCAGATGAACCACCGCCTGGTAAAAATTTTCTAATTTTTTCCTGAAATTCTCTTATAATTTTTTCAATATCTGGAGGTGTTGGGCCTCTTCCTGAGCCATTGCCACTTCCACCTCCTGGAGGGGTTCCCCAGGGACTTCCACCACTTTGTCTAAAATCATCTGACATACGGCAATCTATATAATGTCTTTACTGGGAAAAACAAGTTAAGATCTAGAAATGCCAAAAGAAAAACCAGAATTAAGTGACGCAATGCGTGCTAAATTAAGCAGAAAAACCCCTGAGAAAAATCCTATCAATGGAACGAAGTTTACGATAGCAATTTCTAGCGCAAAAGGTGGGGTTGGGAAATCCACTTTTGCAACAAATCTAGCTTTAGCATTAAAAAATGTTGGATGTAAAGTCGGACTGTTAGATGCAGATATTTATGGACCTTCTGTTCCTAAAATGCTCGGAGTAAATGAAAAACCTAAAAGTGATGGACAAAAACTAGAACCGGTAAATAAGTATGATATCCAGTGCATGTCTATTGGTTTTTTGGCTGATCAACAAACACCCATGATATGGCGAGGGCCAATGGTAACAAGTGCAATCAAAACTTTTACACAAAAGGTTAACTGGAAAGATTTAGATTTTATAATTGTAGATATGCCTCCAGGGACTGGAGATACACAACTAACTTTTTCTCAAGAAATTAAAATAGATGGAGCAATTATAGTTTCTACACCACAGGAGGTTGCTCTTATGGATGTAAAAAGAGGAATTAAAATGTTTGATAAGCTTGGTGTAAAAATTTTAGGGCTAGTAGATAATATGAGTTTTTTTACTGATGATAGTGGAAAGAAGTACTATATATTTGGAAACGGTGGAGTACTTAAAACAGCTGAAGAATTTAATAAAGAATTTTTAGGAGAAATACCGATTAATCCTGATGTAGGAAAGTCTGGAGATAGAGGAAAACCGATTGTCGAGCAAAATCCTGAACACCAAATTTCAAAAATCTATATTGATTTTGCAAAAAAGATAAAAAAAGATTTCAAGCTCTAGATTAATCTAATTCCAACCACCCAGTTTTAAAAATTTTTTGTCCAATAAAAATTGCACCTTGAATTGTTAAATGATAGTTGTCGTAATAAATTTTATTATTTTGATCAGTTAAAAACTGGCATCTTTTAGTTTTTTCATTACAAAAAAGTTTCTTTTTTTCCAATAATTTAGTTTTAGTATTTTTTGAAATTTTTTTTAATTCATTATTAATAATTACAGAATTTACCTTCTTAGTTTTATAATATTTCTTTTCAAGTAAAATTTTTTCTTTTTGATCAGGTAATCTTTTATTCTTGTGATAAAACTCATCGACTAATGAGAAATAATTTTTGAAATAATAATTTGGTGTTTGAGTCGTTAAAATAACTTTTTTATTCAACATCTTTAATTTTGACATTATTTCCTCTAGAGCATTAATATCAATTTCTTTATAATGTGAACTTAGTAATATAAAATCGGAGTCTAAAAAAATTTTTTTTTCTAACCTTGTCATTTTTTTTTTACAGAATTCAAATTTTAAAATTATTTTACTAATACAATGAATTTGTGTATCTAGAATTGAGAATTCATAATCAGGAAATAATTCCTCATTTAATTTTAATGAATTAAAGGTATCTCGTCCGTGTGAATTTCCTATTACCAATACGTTTTTTTTATTAGGATCTTTAAATTGTGGATTTCCTAACTCATATTTTGTTAATCTAATTTGTTTTAAATAAAATGTATAATCTGTATTAAATTTATCATAATTAGAAAATCTAGTTTCAAATCCTTTATTATAAATTATTGTTACAGCAAATATAAAAAGTGAAAGTAAAAAAATGAAAATTAATTTAATAAAATTTTTGTCTGTAATGAATCTTTTATCTCTAAATGGCTTCTCAATTAAAAAATAAGATATTATTGATATAATTAGTATTATTAAGCCAATAATAGTGTAACCTGTTGTACTTTGAGTAATCCTTAAATTTCTTGCAAATGCAAAGATAGGATAGTGCCATAGATATAATGAGTAAGAAATTAGACCAATGCTAATAAATAATTTGTTTGAAAAAAAATTTGTTATCAAGGCATTTTTTTTTGAAAATATAATTATTAATACTGCTCCTATTATTGGTACTAAATTTTTAGAATTTGGGCTTGGAATTGAATTGTAGAAATACAAAAAAGAAAAAGAAATTAAAAATAATCCCATTAAACACATTATGTTACTGGTATTATTTGAAACTTTAATTTTGTTTCTATCTTGATAAAAAACTATTAATGAACCAGCTAATAGTTCCCATATTCTACTAGGTAAAATATAAAAATTTAGATTTGGATTATAAAATGAAAAAAATTCCGAAAAAATAAAACTCAAAAAAAAAACAATCAAAATATAATGTCTTATATTTTTCCTAAAAATGAAAAAACCAGTTACAAATAATAAAGGAAATAATAAATAAAATTGTTCCTCAACTGCCAATGACCAGGTATGGAGTAATGGTTTGAGTAAGCCGCTGACAGCGCCATACTCAAGACCAGTAAAATAAAAGTAAAAATTAGAGCTGAAACCAATAGAGAATAATATTGATTTTGCAAAATCTAATAAACCAGTTGGCATCAAAATAAAAATTGTTGCAGGTAAAGAAATTAAAATAACAAACAAAAGTGCCGGTAAAATTCTCCTAGCTCTTTTTAAGTAGAATTTTGAGAAAGTAAATTTTTTTTTATTTTTAAGTTCTTTAAAAATTATCGATGTAATTAAATATCCAGAAATTACAAAAAAAACATCTACTCCTAGATAACCACCTTGAAACAATTTGTAACCAAATAGATTAACTTGAGCATGGTAAATTATTACAGCTGATACTGAAATTGCTCTTAAAAAATCTATCTCTGGACGATAATTAATTTTGTTAATAATTTTTTTCAAATTAAAATTATTTAATAATTTTATCTTTTAAATTAAAAGCATCCATTAATTCATTCCATTCTCTTTTAGATAATCCCGAATCTTCCATGGAAATATTTTCGTTATTAATAAATTTTTGAAGCACTATTTTTCCTTTTGCAGAAACTTCGGTTCCAGCTACTCTATAATCCAGAAATGCTTCATAAGTAATTGGAACCCACCTTTTTAATGTATCAAGCATGATATCTGCGTAAACTCTAATTTCGTATTGAGCATGACTGTCAGCTCTTAATCTTAAAAAATTCATCAAATTTAATAAATCAGTTTTCCAATACCACTGTGTATAAGTGTTTAAAGTCAAATTCATCCTCGCTAGTTCTCTTGCTAGCCCTTTTTTATTTTCATTGATAATAGACCCATCAAATCTCTCATTAAGCATTATTTCATAATTATCATAAGTTCTTTCAGCATCATTTTTCAAAAGCTCTAAAACTTGTTTGGCTTGGTCCCCCTCGATTACATCACCTCTTCCCTGTCTGTTATTTAAAGATTGGGCAGCTAAATTTTCTGCTGTAGGTAAATAAAATTCTTTATCCAAAATAGAATATCTTGCTGAATACTCGTTTACGTTCGCCGTTCTGTGTCTAATCCATTGTCGGGCTATAAAAATTGGTAATTTAACATGATATTTTATTTCGCACATTTCAAACGGAGTACTATGCCAATGCCTCATCAAATATTTTATTAGCCCCGAGTCTGTTGAAACTTTTTTGGTACCTTTTCCGTATGACACCCTAGCTGACTGAACAATTGATGTATCATCACCCATGTAATCGATCACTCTAACAAATCCATGATCCAGGGCTGGCATTGCTTCATAAAGAATTTTTTCAAGCTCAGGGGCTGTAACTCTTTTTGTTGAATTTTGATGAGATTGTTGATCTTTAATCTCTTTTAATTGCTCTTTAGTTAATTTCATGATTTTTATTGAATCTCTTGTAATTGCTTTTATATTAATAGAGTTGGCTTGCCAACTACGACGATAAACGAATTTCGTAATAACCATTGCGGACGTGGGGGCAGTACCCACCACCTCCACCATTTACAACTTATGGGGGTGAACTAGATTCGACGGGTGACTAAAGGCTATTCTTTCGTTCGGAATTGTTCCACCGCAACGGGCTAATTTATAATTGCTAACGAAAGTTACGCACTTGCTGCTTAATTAATTTTATTAATTAGGTAAACGGGGTATGGGGCACCTGGCAACAGAACGCCCCTTGCTTTTTGAAATTATTTTTGAGTTATCAATTTTAATTTAAATATAAATCCTGATCAAAATTAATATGATTGTAATTAAATTATTTTTTTAAGTCTAGATCTCCACATTGCGTATCAGTAAATATGCATGTGCTATAATGATGAATTGTCTTAATATCCTTAACAACACCTCTACTGGTTCCTTCGACTGTTCCTGTTACCGTATTGCATGCATTTAGGAAAATAAACGAAATGAACAAAACGATGAGAATTAAATTTCGAATCATCTTATTATTCTAACATAGATAATTCGTTCGTAATATGATCGTAATCTTATTTAAACTTATAACTTTTAACATGTCAACTTTGTTGCAAAATCAGTATTATAGAAACACAGTGAAGGCAGCTAAGAAAAGAACGCACCTCATATTATTTTTTTTTCAGCTCTGCTTGTGCTGCGGCTAATCTTGCAATAGGAACTCTATATGGTGAGCAGGAAACATAATCTAAGCCTGTTTTAGAGCAAAAGATAATACTTTCAGGATCGCCTCCATGCTCGCCACAGATACCTAACTTAATTTTATTGTTTTGTTTTTTTCCTTTATTTACTGCTATTTCAATTAAATCTTTAACTCCATCATCAATTGAAATAAACGGATCTACAGAAAATATTTTATTATCTATATAATCGCTTAAAAATTTGCCACTATCGTCTCGACTAATCCCAAAAGTAGTTTGAGTTAAATCGTTAGTTCCAAAACTAAAAAATTCTGCATGCTTAGCTATATCTTTTGCTTTAATTGCTGCTCTGGGTAATTCTATCATTGTTCCAACTAAAAACTTAATTTTTGTTTTATTTTCTTCTTGAATTTTTTTTGCAATGTTAATTACAAGATTTTTCATTATCTTAATTTCTGCTTCAGTCGAAACAAGTGGTATCATTATCTCAGGAAAAGCAGATTTTTGTTTAATCCTTTTAAGATCTATTAAAGCTTCAAAAATTGCTCTACATTGCATCTCATAAATTTCTGGGAAAGAAATTCCCAATCTACAACCTCTATGACCCAACATTGGGTTTTGTTCATGAAGTTCATCTATTCTTGACTTAACTTCTTTCAAGTCTACATTTACAACTTTTGCAATTTCAGAAATTTCTTTATCAGACCTTGGTAAAAATTCATGTAAAGGGGGGTCTAACAATCTTACGGTAACTGGAAGACCATGCATAATCTTAAATATTTCCATAAAATCTTTTTTTTGATGTGGCAAAAGTTTTTCTAAAGCTCTAGCTCTATCTTCTTGAGTTTTTGATAAAATCATTTCTCTAACAGATAAAATTCTTTCTTCCTCAAAAAACATATGTTCCGTTCTGCAAAGACCAATTCCTTCTGCTCCAAATTCTCTTGCTATCTTTGTATCAATCGGTGTTTCAGAATTAGTTCTAACCTTTAATTTTCTTACACTGTCCGCCCATCTCATTAACTTTGAAAAATCCCCTGAAATTTCTGGCTTTACTGTTGGAACATTTCCTAAAATAATTCTTCCAGTAGAGCCGTCTATTGTAATAATTTCTCCTTCTCTAACTTCAACTGAAGATGTTTTAAAGATTTTTTTTTCATAATTAATATCGATTTCACTAGTACCAGAAACGCATGGTCTTCCCATTCCTCTTGCAACTACCGCAGCATGACTCGTCATGCCGCCCCTGGCAGTTAAAATTCCTTTTGCAGCATGCATCCCTTGGATATCCTCCGGTGACGTTTCTAATCTAACTAATATAGTATCTTGCATCATATCGTTTAATCTTTCAGCATCTTCAGAGCTGAAAACAACTTTTCCACTTGCAGCACCAGGTGAAGCGGGCAATCCATTAGCAATTACATTAATTGAACTTTTTTCGTCCAAGGTTGGATGTAACAAAGTATCAAGTGAATTTGGATCAATTCTTAAAACAGCATCTTTTTTTGAAATTAATTTTTCTTTAACCATATCAACAGCTATTTTGACTGCAGATTTTGACGTTCTTTTGCCTGAGCGAGTTTGTAATATCCAGAGTTTTTTATTTTCAACTGTAAATTCTACGTCTTGCATATCTTTATAATGTTTCTCAAGTTTTTTTAAAATCTTATATAATTCAGAATAAACTTTTGGCATCGACTCTTCCATTGAAGTATCACTAACTTTTGCATTATTCTTTGCTTTTTTTGTTATGTATTGAGGTGTTCTCGTACCAGCAACAACATCCTCACCTTGAGCATTAATGAGATACTCTCCATAAATATCATTTGATCCATCGGACGGGTTTCTTGTAAATACAACGCCTGTTGCACAATTATTTCCCATATTTCCAAAAACCATAGATTGGACATTAACTGCTGTGCCCCACTCTGATGGAATTTGATTTAATTTTCTATAAACTTTCGCTCTTTTACTATTCCAAGATAGAAATACAGCACTTATAGCTCCAAATAGTTGTTTATAAACATCTTGTGGGAATTCTTCTTTAGTCTTTTCTTTGACCAAATTTTTAAAATCTTTTATTAAACCATTCCAATCTTCCTCGTCCAATTCTGTATCTAATAATACACCTTTAGTTAATTTAAAATTTTCTATTAACTCCTCAAAGTGATAGCTCTCAATACCCATAACAACACTACCATACATTTGAATAAATCTTCTGTAGCTGTCTTTTGCGAATCTTCCATTTGAAGTTTTGTTAGTTAATGCGAGCACAGTTTTATCATTAAGTCCAAGGTTAAGAATTGTATCCATCATACCTGGCATTGATATTCTCGCTCCCGATCTAACAGATAAAAGAAGAGGATTTTTTAAATCACCAAATTTTTTGGATACATCTTTTTCTACTATTTTAAGTTCCTTTTTAATTTGATTTATCAATTTAGAGTTTAATTTTTTTTTATCTTTATAAAATATTTCACAAACATTTGTTGAGATAGTAAAACCAGGCGGTACCGGTAATCCCATCCCGCCCATTTCAGATAAATTGGCACCTTTGCCCCCTAAAAAATTTTTTGGATCTTTTATTTTTTTTGTATCTTTTGAGTTAAAATTTAAAATAAGTTTATTCATTATTTGCTTTTAACAATTGAAAATTTATATAATTCTGAAATGTTTTACATAACATATTAATGAGTTCCAAACGATTTTTTCTTAAAATTTCATTCTCTTCATTTACTTTTACGTTATCAAAAAAATCAAAAACTTCCTTTTTAGTTTCGGCTAAAATTAATAACGATTTATGGTAATTTTCATCATCATTTATAGAAGAATAATATTTTTTAATTTCATTAATTCTTTTAAATAAATTTTTTTCAAAATCACTTTTAAAAATATTTGGATCGGTCGCATCATTTATCTCTATTTGGTTATTTTTCATTTCGTTATCTAAAATGTTTGAGGCCCTTTTGTAACTTGAGTTTATATCTACACCAATTTGACTATTTATAACTTTATTAAGGCATTTAGCTTTTTCAAAAGAAGAAAATAATTTATTTAATGAGATTGATGACATGGTGGCCTCAATTATATCGTAACGGATTTCTTTTTCCTTTAAATAGTATTTAAATCTATCTTTTAAAAAAAAGTGTAATTCTTTTTGTAAATTTTTATTGTTAAGACTGAACCCTTGATCTTCATATAAACGTGAGGAATAAATTAATAGATCATTTATTTTTAAATTCTTCTTGTTTTCTATTACAGTTCTAATAATACCTAAGGCAGTTCTTCTCAATGCTAAAGGATCTTTTGAACTTGACGGTTTTTCATTGATGCCAAAAAAACCTACTAAAGAATCTATTTTATCTGTAATAGATAATGCTATGCTAAATGATTTCCTTGGAACTTGAGAATTGAGACCAATTGGTAAATATTGCTCTGATATAGCTAGAGAAATATCTTTGTCAAACCCTTGATGTTCAGAAAAATATCCTCCCAATAAACCTTGAAGCTCTGGGAATTCACCTACTAGTTCAGATGTTAAATCTGTTTTACAAATTGAGGCTGACAATTCCACTTTTTCTTTGCTGATTAATAATTCATCTGAAATCATTCCACCAAGTTTTCGCATACGTTGTACTTTATCAAAATAGCTTCCAAGGCCGTTAAAAAAATTCATTGATTTTAATTCTGAAACTTTTTTTACTAAGTTTTGTGATTTATCCTTATTCCAGAAAAATTCCGCATCACTTAATCTTGCATCTACTACTCTTTCATTACCAATTTTGATAAGTCCTTTTTGATCTTTTTTATTAGTTACAATTAAAAACTCATTAGTGATCTCATTTTTGTCATTAAAGGTTGGAAAATATTTTTGATGAGACTCCATAGTCAAGGTTAAAATCTCTCTAGGAACCAATAAAAATTTTTGATCAAACTTGCATAATAAGATATTTGGACTATCGACTAAATTTACTACCTCATCAATAAGCTTAGGATTTTCATTAATCTTTAATTTTCTTTTACTCAATATTTTTGAGAAAGATCTATTAATGATCTTTTGCCTTTTATTGTGATTGATGATGACCCCAATTTTTTCAAAAAATTTTTCATATACCTTAAAGTTTTCAAAAGATTTTTTCTTTTCTTCAAAATCTTTATCTATAAAAGTTAAATTTGAGGAAATTAAATGATGAAACTTAAAACTAACAATTTTCTTATCAAATATTGATAAAATCGATTTCAATGGTCTTCCCCAATTTAAGTCAAATTCACCCCATTTCATTGATTTTTTCCATTGATAACCTCCCAAAATTTTTGGAATGAATTCTGCAAGTAAATTATGAGTTTTTAAAACGCCTGGTTTCGTCTTGTAAAAGTAAAATTCACCTTTTTCAGTTTTTTTTTTTAATAAATCTTTTTTTTCAATTCTATTTGATCTTAAAAAACCCTCCAAGGCTAGGTCAGGTACATTAGTTTTTGGACCTTTTATCTCTTTAGGCTTAATCTCTATCTGTTTATTGAGTCCCTCAAAAACTATTACTAATCTATTAGGAGAAGATAAAGAAAAACTTTTTTTGGATTTTATAGATTTTTTCTCAAATAAAACTTTAAAATCCTCAAAAATTTTTTCTCTTAAGTTCTTTTGTAGTCCAGCAGGAATTTCTTCACTAAAAAGTTCTAAAAAAAAATTCTGACATCTTATATTTGTGTATCAATCCAAATTGCAGCAGCTAATTTTGTGATCTCTCTTATTCTTCCAATATATTCTGCTCTTTGAGCAACACTTAAAGCTCCACGAGCATCTAATACATTAAAGACATGACTAGCTTTCAAACAATGATCATAAGCTGGTAAAGATATCTTTTTTTCTACTAATGATTTTGCTTCATTTTCAAACATATCGAAAATCTTAAATAAATTTTCAGTATTTGCATGATCGAAATTATATGCTGAAAATTCTTTTTCTGCTTGATGAAAAACCTCCCTATACTCTATGCCCTCATTATTCCAAATTAAATCGAATACATTTTTTTTTTGTTGAGTAAACATACAAATTCTCTCCAAACCATAAGTAATTTCGACTGAAACTGGCTTACATTCAAAGCCAGCCATTTTTTGAAAATACGTAAATTGAGATACTTCCATTCCATCACACCATACTTCCCACCCAAGACCAGCAGCCCCGAGAGTAGGACTTTCCCAATCATCCTCAACAAATCTTATATCATGATCTTTATGATTAATTCCAATTACAGATAAACTATTTAAATAAAGTCTTTTGATATTTAATGGAGAAGGTTTTATTATAACTTGGAACTGATAATAGTGTTGAAGTCTATTTGGATTATCTCCATATCTTCCATCAGTAGGTCTTCTCGAAGGTTGTACATAAGCTGCTTTCCATGCTTTTGGTCCCAGTGACTTCAGGGTAGTAGCAGGATGAAATGTTCCCGCTCCAACCTCCATATCATATGGTTGTAAAATTACGCATCCATTTTTACTCCAAAACTTTTGAAGATTTAAAATTGTATCTTGGAAAGTTTGAAATTTTGGTTTCTTTTTATTTTTTTTAGAGACCATATTTTTGCCAAACTGATTTTTCCTCCAAAATGTTTGAGAGCTGATCGACATGATCATTTGAGGATGATAATTTTTTACTAATCCAACTTTTCGATTTTTCAAATTTTTTGATAATAACATCCTCTCCAAATTTTTCTTTTAAAATCTGGTTAGCGTTTCCAATTTCATCTATTAAACCAAGTGCTTTGGCTTTCCTACCAGACCAAAATTCACCAGAAAACAATTCTACTTCAGATTTTTTTAATTTAGAGGATCTACTTTTTTCGACAACATCTATAAAATCTTTATGTAGATCTAATTGAATATTTTTTAATCTTTCAATGTCTTCTTTTTTTTCATCAAGGAATGGGTCTAATGTACTTTTATTTTTTCCAGCAGTATGAACTCTTCTCTCTACACCTACTTTTTTAATTAATTCAGTAAAACCAAAAGAGGAATAAATAACACCTATAGAACCAATTATTGAACTTGAGTTTGCATATATTTCATCCCCAGCGCACGCTATTAAATAACCACCTGAGGCGGCAACATCTTCAGCGAAAACTATTACTTTTTTTTTATTTTTTTTTGCCTGTTGTCTTATAAAGCTATAAATTAGATGCGACTGTACTGGAGAACCTCCAGGAGAATTAATTGTAATCGCAACACACGAAGCTTTTTTAACTGAAAAAGCTTTTAAAATAATTTCTTCTTGACCAGAAAAATCTATACCTTGTTTAAATTTTCCCACATTTCCAATAACACCAGTTAATTTGATGTGTGGGACAATTTTTTTCTTTTTGAATAAGGAGAACATTTCTAATGTTTATAGAATTTTTTTATGAATATCAAAGACACCTTATAATTGAAGAATCAGGTGCGTCAATTGATAAGTATCAATAGAAACCTATTACACTATTTTGCGGTAAAAATGGGCAATGTAATACAATTAAAAAACAAAATTAACAATTCTTATTTTCAATTAAAAGACTCAGTAGAAGATAGATTGACGTTAGTTGAAGAAAAAATAAAGTCTAAATTAGAGAGCGACGTCAACTTGGTTCAAAAAATGACAACTTATCATCTAGAAACAGGTGGAAAAAGATTAAGAGCTTTGCTGACTTTAGGTTCAGCAAAATTATGTGGTTATACAAAAGGTGCTCGAGACATAAATTTAGCTGCTTGCGTGGAACTAATTCATTCTGCAACTTTAATGCATGACGATGTAATAGATAATGGATCTATTAGAAGAGGCAAAGAAACATTAAATAAAATTTGGGATAATCATCCCTCGGTCTTAGTTGGTGACTATTTACTCAGTAGATGTTTTGAAATGATGGTAGACGATGGTAATATCGAAGTTTTAAAATTACTATCCTCAACTTCATCAAAAATTGCACAAGGTGAAATTCTCCAACTCCAACATAAAGGTGAAGTCGATATGTTAGAGGAGACTTACTTAAGAATTATTTCTGCTAAAACTGCTGAATTATTTGCTGCGGCTACTAAAGTTGGTGCTATTTTATCTGACATGAAAACAAAAGAGAAGGAAGCTTTAGAGTTTTACGGAAGAAATCTTGGTTTAACATTTCAAATTGCTGATGATACTTTAGATTATAATTCTGAATTGAAGTTATTCGGAAAAAAAATTGGAAAAGATTTTTATGAGGGAAAAATTACCCTACCAATAATATTATTATACCAAAAAGGAAACTCTTTAGAGAAAGAAAACCTAAAAAAAATTTTTTCTAAAAAAATAAGAGACGAAAATGATTTTGATTATACTTTAAACTTGATTAAAAATTATGAAGTCATCAAAGGATGTTATCAAAAGGCACATCATTACATAAATTTAGCATCTAGTTCATTGTCAATATTTAAAGATTGTAATGAAAAAAATATCCTTGAAAATTTAACATCATTTAGTTTATCTAGAGATTTTTAAGGACTTAAAAGACTTTTACTCCAATTATTCTTTTTATCTCGAGTATACTTTAATCTTTCATGAATTCTGTTCTCTCCATCAAGCCAAAATTCAATACTTGATGGCTTTAAATTCCAACCTGACCAATGATCTGGTCTTGGTACATTATTTTTATCCTTAAATTTTTTTTTAAAATTTTCTAAAGCATTTAAAAGTTCACCTCTATTTTTAAGTACACTGCTTTGTTTAGAGGCCCAAGCACCTATTCTGCTATCATAAGCTCTTGAGTTATAGTATTTATCTGCAGTTTGTTCATCTACTTGATCTAATTTTCCAACTATTCTTATTTGTCTTAAAAGGCTTTTCCAATGAAAACACATAGTTGCATTTGGATTTTCTTTAATTTCATTTCCTTTTTGACTATTTAAGTTTGTATAAAAAACAAATCCATTTTCATCATGTCCTTTGAGAAGAACCATTCTTACTGATGGAACACCTTCTTTACTGGCTGTGCCAAGTGCCAAAGCATTTGGATCGTTTATTTCTTTTTTTTCAGCCTCCTCAAACCATATTTGAAATAATTCAAAAGGATTATCTAGATCTAAAAAGCATTTATCAAGCCCTAGTGAGTTTTTTTGATTCATAATTTAAACAAAATAATCTATATAATATAAATAATGTCATTTAATACATTTGGAAAGGTTTTTCGCTTTACAACTTGGGGAGAGTCTCATGGACCTGCTATTGGCTGTATAATTGATGGATGTCCACCTTTAATTCAATTAAAAGAGGGAGATATCCAAAAGGAGCTGGACAAGAGAAAACCAGGACAATCTAAATTCACTACTCAAAGAAAGGAAAGTGACAAAGTAGAAATTTTGTCTGGGGTTTTTGAGGGCAAAACTACTGGTACTCCGATTTCATTGATAATTTATAATGAAGATATGCGATCAAAAGATTATGATAATATTAAAGATAAATTTAGACCGGGGCACGCTGATTTCACCTACTTTGAGAAATACGGGATTAGAGACTATAGAGGCGGTGGTAGATCGTCAGCTAGAGAAACAGCTTCAAGAGTTGCTGCGGGCGCTGTAGCAAAAAAAGTTTTAGAAAAAAAAATAGGTAAAAAATTTAAAATTTCTGCTGCTGTTACACAACTTGGTATTCTTGGGTGTGACACTAAAAAATGGAACGATAAAATAATTTATAAAAATCCGTTCTTTTGCCCAGATAAATCAATGTTAAAAATATGGGAAAAATATTTATTGAGTATTAGAAAAGCTGGATCATCTTGTGGTGCTATAATTGAAGTTAGAGCCAACGGTATTCCAGCAGGATTAGGTGCTCCAATTTACTCAAAATTAGACTCTGATATAGCTTCAGCTATGATGAGTATAAACGCAGTGAAAGGTGTAAATATTGGTTCTGGAATGAATTCTGCTCAGTTATCTGGTGAAGAAAATTCTGATGAAATTTCTCAAAATAAAAAAAAAATCAAATTTGCTTCAAATAAAGCTGGTGGAATACTTGGGGGTATTTCATCTGGGCAAGAAATAATTGTATCATTTGCTGTCAAACCAACTTCCTCAATTCTTAAAAGTAGAAAAACAATAAATAAATTTGGAAAAAATACCACCATAAATGTGAAAGGTAGGCATGATCCTTGTGTAGGGATAAGAGCCGTGCCAGTAGGTGAAGCTATGCTATCGTGTGTTTTATTAGATCATTATTTAATGAATAAAGCACAATGTGGCTAGATAAATTATTTCTGTTTTTGCAATACAATATTTGAATTTAATACATCTAAAACTTTTTCCTCAATAGACTTTGCATCTAAATTTGCTATTTTATACATGTTATCTGGTGTGTCTTGATCAATAAAGATATCTGGAAGGTTCATAGATCTAAATTTCAAATTATTATCCAACAATCCTTTTTTTGATAAAAAATCAACAACATGAGAACCAAAGCCTCCTATAGACCCTTCTTCAATTGTTATAATAGCTTCATGTGTTGTTGCTAATTGCCAAATTAAATTTTCATCTAGAGGTTTTGCAAACCTGGCGTCTATAATTGTTATATTGACACCTTTTTTTTTTAAATTTTCTGCAGCTTTAAGTGTTTCATGCAACCTCGCACCAAAATTTAAAATAGCTAATTTTTTTCCTTCTAGAATAATTCTAGATTTTCCTATTTCTATTTTTTCATAAATTGAGGGCAAGACTGATCCTAATCCGGTACCCCGTGGATATCTGAAAGCACAAGGTCTGTCATTTATTTCTGTTGACGTATTAATCATTCTTACTAGCTCAGCCTCGTCACTAGCTGCCATTACTACAAAATTTGGCAATGTTGATAGATAAGTTGTATCAAAACTACCAGCATGAGTTGGCCCATCTGCACCAACTAGCCCAGCTCGATCTATTGCAAATCTTACTGGTAAGCTTTGAATAGCTACATCATGAACTACTTGATCATAAGCTCTTTGCAAAAAAGTTGAATAAATAGCGGCATAAGGTTTATAATTTTCTGTAGCTAAACCGGCTGCAAATGTAACCGCATGCTGTTCCGCAATCCCAACATCAAATGTTCTATCTGGAAACTCCTTACGAAAGATATCTAGGCCTGTTCCATCTGGCATTGCAGCAGTTATAGAAACTATTTTGCTGTCTTTTTTTGCATGTTCAATTAGAGTATTTGCAAACACCTTAGTGTAGGAAGGTAGTTTATTTGTGTTTTTAAATTGCTCTCCTGTTTTAACATTAAATTTAGACACCCCGTGATAATTGTCTTTTGCTGCTTCAGCGAAAGAATATCCTTTACCTTTTTTTGTTTTGATATGAATCAAAATTGGGCCCTCATGTTTAGAGTCTCTAGCATTTTTTAAAATTGGGATTAATGAACTCAAATCATGTCCATCTATAGGGCCGATATAGTAAAATCCTAGTGAGCTAAACAATGTCCCTCCCGTAACAACAGATCTAAGAAGATCTTCTGCTTTACCTGCTTTAGCAGTAAATCTTTTTGAAAATGCAGATGTGATAAGTTTAATTGTTTCTCTTAGACTGAAGTAGATCTTGCCTGAAAAAATTTTAGCTAAATAAGTACCCATTGCTCCAACTGGTCTAGCTATTGACATGTCATTATCATTTAATATTACAATCATTTTAGTTTTTGAGGCACCTGCATTATTCATTGCCTCATAAGCCATACCTGCACTTATCGCACCATCACCAATAACAGCTATGACATTATCTGATTTATTAGAAAGCTTATTCGCAACTGCTATACCCAAGGCTGAAGATAAAGAAGTTGAACTATGTGCTGCACCAAAAGGATCATATTCACTCTCTAACCTTTTTGTAAAACCAGAAAGTCCACCACCTTGTCTTAGAGTCCTGATTCTAGCTTTTCTTCCTGTCAAAATTTTATGTGGATAACACTGATGACCTACATCCCATATTAATTTATCATTAGGGGTATTAAAAATATAATGTAATGCTACACTTAACTCAACAACTCCTAAACTCGCTCCAAGATGTCCTCCAGTAACAGAAACTGCATCTATCATTTCCTCTCTCAACTCGTCAGCTACTTTTTGTAACTGCGACTCAGGGATTTTTTTTAAATCAGATGGAAAATTTATTTGTTCTAAAAAGCTTTGATCCTTATTCATTTTTTTCTGTTCAAAATATAGTCTAAAGTTTTAGATAATTTTCTTACTCTTGGACCATACTTTTTTAATTTATTATTTATTTGTAAAATTAATTTATTAGCATATATAATAGTATTTTTATATCCTAGTAAACTAATTAGAGTAGCTTTACCCTTTTGTTTATCCTTTCCAGTTTTTTTTCCTGCTAATATCGAACTACTTTTTAGATCAATTAAATCGTCAGCTACTTGAAATAGTAATCCTATATCTGCACCTATACTTTCAAATTTCTTAATTTCTTTTTTACCCATTTTTTTTAAAATTAAGGGTGCTACACAACAAAAACTAAAAAGTTTACCTGTTTTTTTAATTTCCATTTCAACAATTCTTTTTTTAGAAATTCTTTTATGCTCATAACTTAAGTCTAAATATTGACCACCTGCTATACCTAAATGTCCAGAACTTTCAGAAATTTTGTTAATTAGATTTATTTTAATTTTTTCAGAGACATTTAAATTTTTATGACTTAAAATTTCAAAGGCCATTGTCAAAAGTGAGTTGCCAGCTAAGACAGCAGTGGACTGACCAAATTTTACATGTGTTGCTGGTTTTCCACGTCTAGTTAAGTCATTATCCATACAAGGAAGATCATCATGGATTAAAGAATATGCGTGAATACATTCAATTGCTGATCCAATTATAATCAAAGTCTTATAATTTAACTTAAACAAAAATCCAATATCAATTAAAATTTTTGATCTTATTTTTTTACCACCAGAAAATAAACCATATTGCATTGGAACAATTAATTCTGATTTTTTTTGTTTTTTAATAAATTTTTTTAAAAACAAATTAGTATCTTTAGCAATTTTATTTAATTCTTTTTGCATTTTTTTTTGAAATTATTTTCAGAATATTTTCTTTAGTTTGTTTATGGATATTTTTGGCATTTTTTTTAAACTTATTTTCAATAATATTATTGAGTTTTAGTAAATTTTGGTATTTTTCTATTGAATTTTCCAGATCATTTTGATTCTCTAAGTCCTCAATCATCTTATTAGCTTTTTTAGTTAATTCCTCAAGAGATTGAGAATTATAATCGTTTGGTAAATTTTTATCTTTCATATATTACTCTCAAATAATACATGAAAATTAATCTTGCAAATATTAAAAAAGCTCAAAAACTACTAAATAAAAGTGAATGTGTGGCTATACCTACTGAAACTGTTTATGGGTTGGCGGGGAATGCCTACTCTAATGCTGCATGTAGAAAAATATTTAGATTAAAAAAAAGACCAAGAAGTAATCCTCTTATAGTTCATTACTATAATAATTCCGATCTTAAAAAAGATTGTTATTTCAATAATAAATTTCTTAAACTTTATAAAAAATTTTGCCCTGGACCAATAACATTTATTTTAGATTTAAAGAAAAACTCAAAAATTTCCAAGGTTGCAACTAATAAAAAAAAAACTTTGGCAGTTAGATTTCCAAGACATCCTGTAACAAGAAATTTATTAAGAAATTTAAAATTTCCTCTGGCAGCCCCAAGCGCAAATATTTCATCTAAAATAAGTGCTGTCCACTCAAACGATGTTAAAGAAGATTTTGGTAAAAAAATTAAATATATTCTTGAGGGTGGAAAATCATCAATCGGGCTTGAGTCAACAATAGTGGATCTTAGAAATAAACCAAAAATATTAAGATTAGGAGGCTTAGATCTTTCAATTATTCAAAAAACATTAAACAAAAAAATTGTAACTAACATTAATCCATTAAAAGTTTCTTCCCCCGGTCAATTAAAACTTCATTATTCTCCTGGCATCCCTATCAGATTAAATGTAAAAAAAATTAAAAATGGAGAGGCTTATTTAATGTTAAGAAAAAAAAAACCAAATAAAACTAATTATTTTTTTTTATCTAATAAGGGCAATTTAGATGAAGCAGCAAAAAATTTATATAGTATTTTAAGAAAAATAAAAAAAAATAACTATAAATCAATAGCAGTAGATAAAATACCTAATAAGGGTTTAGGAAAAACGATTAACGATAGGCTACTAAGGGCATCAAAATTTTAATGGGAGTAACACTTGAACTAATAAACCTGTCAAAAATTTATAACAATAAAGAAGCAGTGAAAAATATATCCTTTAAATTAAATAAAAATGAAGTTGTGGGAATTCTTGGTCCCAATGGTTGTGGAAAAACTACTACTATTGGAATGATTTTGGGATTATTAAAACCATCTAGTGGTAAAGTGCTTATAGATGGGATTGAAATAGAAACTAAAAGGGTCAACTTGTTAGAAAATTTAAATTTTATTTCCCCTTATGTTGAATTACCGAAAAAGCTCACCGTAAAGCAAAATCTAGAAGTTTACTGTAGGCTCTATGACATAAAAAATTTAAAAGTAAAAATAGAATATCTTTGTGAAAAACTTAGACTAAATGGAATCATAAATAAGATTACTGGAGAGCTATCTTCTGGACAAAAGAATAGAGTATCTCTTGCAAAATCAATTATTAATGATCCATTAATTCTACTTTTAGATGAACCAACTGCATCCCTTGATCCTGAAACGGGAGATTTTGTAAGAAGTTTTTTAGAAGAATATCAAAAAGAAAAAGAAACTTCAATTTTACTGGCCTCTCATAATATGGCTGAGGTAGAAAGATTATGTTCCTCAGTTCTAATGATGAATAACGGATCAATTATTGATAAAGGTAGTCCAGAAGAGCTGATCAAAAAACATGGTAGAAAAAATATGGAAGAAGTTTTTTTAAAATTAACAAGAGATAAAATATGAATTTTAATAAAATGTATGGTCTTTTTTTAAGACATTTTTATCTAATTAGAAGTTCTCTTCCAAGAATTTTAGATCTTGTTTATTGGCCAACTATTCAGATTATTCTTTGGGGTTTTATTTCTAAGTTTTTTTCAATTTACAGTGATTATTATAACAATACTTTAGGGGTAATTCTAACATGTGCAATTCTATATGATATTCTTTTTAGGTCTAGCATAAGTTTTAATATGCTTTTTTTAGAGGAAATTTGGTCTAGAAACTTTACTAATTTATTTATTGCCCCTTTAAAATTGAAAGAAATAATAACATCGCTTATTTTTACCGCTTTAATAAGAACATTAATTGGTTTAGTGCCAGCAATTATATTAACATCTCCTTTATTTGGAGTTTCAGTTTTAAAATTGGGTTTTCCTTTTCTCCTTCTATTTCTAAGTTTATACATTTTTGGAATTACATTAGGTTTATTCGTTAGTGCCGGTCTAATGAGATTTGGACCCTCTTTTGAAAATATTGCTTGGTCGTCTTTATTTTTATTGGCTCCTTTAGGTTGTATATATTATCCAATAGAAATCCTTCCTAGCTTCTTTCAAACAATAGCTAAATGTTTGCCACTAGTTTATATTTTTGACGAAACAAGAAATATTTTATTAAATAATTTTGTAAATTACGAAAATTTAAAAAAGGCGTATTATTTAAATTTAATTTATCTAACTTTTGGAATTACTTTATTTTATTTCTCTTTTTTAAAAGCACGTGTTAAAGGAACTCTGATAAATATGGGTGAATGAGTGGTGCGCCTGCTAGGAGTTGAACCCAGAACCTCCTGATCCGAAGTCAGGCGCTCTATCCAATTGAGCTACAAGCGCATATAATACTAATATAACATTTTATGAAAAAAATAAATTTGATTGTTGAAGATGCAGATAAAAATATGCGGGTAGATGTCTTTATTAATAAAAAAGAAAATAAAATCAGCAGAACTAGAATTAAAAATTTAATTTTAAACAAAAAATTAAAGTTAAATTATAAGATAATAGAAAACCCCTCAAAAAAAGTCTCTGTGGGTGATGTATTGGAGTTAATAATTCCTAGTCCAAAAAAAAATTCACTAAAGCCTTATAAATATAAACTAGATATTATTTATGAAGATAAAGACTTAATAATTTTAAATAAGCCTGCAGGAATTGTAATGCATCCTGGCGCAGGGAATTTTGATAAAACAATAGTAAATGCTTTATTAGATTACGATAAAAACTCATTGTCTAATATTGGAGATGAACTAAGACCTGGAATTGTCCATAGAATAGACAAGAATACATCTGGTTTAGTTGTTATTGCTAAAAACAATCAAACTCACGAACATCTTTCAAATCAATTTAGCAAACATTCAATCACTAGGATTTACCAATTACTAGTTTGGGGAAAGCTTAGACCCTCTAAAGGTAAAATTGAAACACTGATTACCAGAAGTTTTAAAAATAGACAAATGATGCAGGTAAGTAATATTAAGGGAAAAAAAGCTATTACAAATTACAAAACAATGGAAATTTTTGAAAATAAAAATACACCAACATTAAGTTTTTTAGAATGTAAATTAGAAACTGGAAGAACTCACCAAATTAGAGTTCATATGAATTATTTGGGAAATAGTATTGTGGGCGATGATAAGTATAAAAAGAGGTTCAAAAAAATAAAAAATATTGATCCAATTTTAGAAAAAAAAATTACTGATTTAAATAGACAATTTCTTCATGCTAAAACTATTGGATTCATACATCCCAAAAAAAACAAAGAAATGATCTTTAACTCAATTTTGCCACATGAGCTTGAAATAATTTTAAAAATGCTAAGAAACACGTATAAATAAAATATTGAAAAAAATATAATATTAATTAGATAAACCAATATGTCTACTACAGTAAATAATAATCTTCCAATTTTAAGTAACGAAGGAGGACTGTCTGCTTATTTAGAGCAAATTAAAAAATTTCCTATGTTGGATGCTGAAGAGGAATATATGCTTGCAAGAAATTGGAAAACAAACGGCAACGTAAAAGCTGCTGAAAAATTAGTTACTAGCCATCTGAGATTAGTAGCAAAAATAGCAATGGGCTACAAAGGTTACGGGCTACCAGTTAATGAGATGATCTCTGAAGGAAATGTTGGTTTAATGCAAGCAGTTAAAAAGTTCGAACCAGAAAAAGGTTTCAGACTAGCAACATACGCTATGTGGTGGATTAAAGCTTCAATACAAGAATATATTTTAAGATCCTGGAGTCTTGTAAAGATAGGAACAACAAGTGCTCAAAAAAAATTATTTTTCAATTTAAAAAAGTTAAAAAACCAAATTGCTCCCCAATCAGAAGGAGATTTAAGAAACGAACATGTAGATCAAATCGCAGATAAATTAGCTGTAAGCAAAGATGAGGTTATCTCAATGAACCGTAGATTATCAGGAAAAGAATTCTCTCTGAATGCTCAAGTCGGTGAAGATGGAGATGAATGGCAAGATTGGTTAGTAGATAAAGACTTGGATCATGATCTTAAATTTGCACATCAAGAGGAAATGGAACAAAGAAAAGATTTACTAAAAAGCTCTATAAAAGTTTTAAATGAAAGAGAGAGAGAAATTTTATATTCAAGAAGATTAAATGACGATCCAACTACACTGGAGGATTTGAGTAAAAAATATAAAATTAGTAGAGAGAGAGTAAGACAAATTGAAAACAAAGCTTTTGAAAAATTACAAAAACACATGCTGCTTCTTGCAAAGTCTAAAAACTTACTACCTGTAAATTAAATTTCAAAAGGATTCTCAATTAGTATAGTATCCTCACGTTCTGGACTTGTTGAAATACTTGATATTTTTGTTCCTATAAAATTTTCTAATGCATAAATATAATTCTTTGCATTTTTTGGTAATTCTTCAACATCCTTAATTCCTTTAGTTGAAGTTTTCCAACCAGGAAAATTTTGATAAATAGGTTTAATCTTTAATTGATCTTCAACTGCAGCTGGTAAATAATTAATTTTTTTACCATCCAGATCATATTGAATACACATTTTAATGGTGTCTAGTTCGTCAAGAACATCCAATTTTGTTAAAGCTATTCCATCTATTCCTGAAATTTTTATAGTCTGTCTTACTAAAACTCCATCAAACCAACCACATCTTCTTTTACGACTTGTAACAGTACCAAATTCTTTTCCTCTAGTCCCAAGTAATTCTCCGATATGGTCTTCTAACTCTGTGGGGAAAGGTCCTTCACCTACTCTAGTTGTATATGCTTTTGTTATTCCCAAAACATAATTTATAGAATTTGGCCCACAACCTGTTCCAGTAGCAGCATTTGACGCAACTGTATTAGAGGATGTTACAAAAGGGTAAGTTCCATGATCAACGTCTAATAAAATACCTTGAGCGCCTTCAAATAGAATTTTTTTTTTCTCTTTCTTAAATTGATCAATTTTTAGCCATACAGGCTGTGAATACTTTAGAATTTTAGGAGCAATTTTTAATAAATCTTTTTTTAGTTGGTCTTTTTCAAAAACTTTTTTACCTAATCCTTTTCTAATAGCATTATGGTGAAGCAAAACTAACTCTAGTCTTTGATTAAGGTTTTTCTCAGACCTCAAATCCATAACTCTTATAGACCTTCTTCCAACTTTATCTTCATATGATGGTCCTATCCCTCTTCTGGTCGTACCTATTTTTCCTTTACCAGCGTTATCTTCTCTTATTTCATCCATTTCTCTATGAAATGGTAATATCAAATTTGCAGACTCTGAAATTATAAAATTGTCTGTGCTTACTTCAATGCCTTTAGATTTAATCTCATCAATTTCCTCAAGCAGAGCCCATGGATCAACAACTACACCATTTCCAATTATTGAAATTTTATTTTTTCTAACAATTCCTGAGGGAAGCAAACGTAACTTATATGTGATTCCGTCTATTACTAGAGTATGTCCAGCATTATGGCCACCTTGAAATCGAATAACAACATCTGCTTGTTCTGAAAGCCAATCAACTATTTTACCTTTTCCCTCATCTCCCCATTGAGATCCTACTACAACAATATTTTTCATTATTTAAACTTTTTGTTTATTTTCACTGAATTGAGATGATTAATTGGACCATGTCCCTTTCCGAATTTTGGGTTAGTTAATATAGCAGAATTTACATACTTTATGCCTAGCTCACAAGCTTTCTCAATACTTTTTCCACATGCAAGGAAAGTTGTAATTGCACTAGATAAAGTACACCCTGTTCCATGTGTATTTTTTGTATTATATCTTTGACTTTCATAGACTTTAATACTGGATCTATTTAAAAATATATCTTCTACATTTTTTGATTTTAAGTGACCACCTTTAATCAATACATTTTTCACTCCTAAATTTATTAATTTATTCGCAGCCAATATCATATCTAATTTATTATTAATTTTTACTCCAGTTAAAACTTCAGCCTCAAGTATATTAGGAGTAATCAAAGATACTCGTTTTATAAGTTTATCTTTTAAAACTTGAATTGCTTTTTTGTCTATTAATTTAGCTCCCCCTTTTGCAACCATTACTGGGTCTAAAACTACGTTCTTTACTTTTATTCTCCCTAAAGAATCTACAACTTTTTTAATAACCTCAGATGAATGAAGCATACCAATTTTTATAGCATCAGGCCTAATATCTCTAGCTACATAAATTATTTGGTTCTTTATTTCATCGGCTGATATTGGAATCACAGATTTAACACCTAAAGTATTTTGTATGGTTATGGCAGTTACAGCTGTCATAGCGTACGAACCGAGACTTGTAACAGTCTTAATATCTGCTTGGAGTCCAGCGCCACCAGATGAGTCTGATCCTGCAACAATTAAAATTTTAGATTTAGGTTTCATTTTAGTTTATTGTTTTTTTTATAATTTTGATACATTTATCTAGTAATGCTAGGTTTTGACTTTCACCCATTATTCTTATTTTAGGCTCTGTCCCAGATTTTCTTACAAGAATTCTCCCATGTCCTTTAATCATTTTTTTTGCAATCTTGATTGCTTTTTTTACAGGCAGTTTTTGGAGTATGTCATTTTCTTCAAAGTTTACATTTTCTAATTTTTGAGGTGTTTTCTTAAATACATTAAAAAAATTACTAGCCTTTACGTTTTTATCTAATGCTTTAATAGCCTCCAGAGCAACTAAAAGTCCATCGCCAGTTGTTGCGAATTTTCCAAGTATTATATGACCTGATTGTTCCCCACCTAAATTAAATTTCTTTTTTTGCATAATTTCTTTAACATATCTGTCGCCAACATTTGCTCGAATAAATCTAATTTTTTTTCTTTTAAAGAAATTTTCTAATCCATAATTTGACATTAAAGTTCCAACAACCCCGCCTTTAAGAATTTTTTTTTTTTTCCAAAAAACTGCTAGGGCTGCTATAATTTGATCCCCATCAATTATTGATCCCTGTTCATCACACATTATTACTCTATCTGCATCTCCATCTAAAGAAATCCCTAAATGCGCTTTATATTTTTTTACGTTTTTTTTAAGTTTTTCTGGAAAAGTTGATCCACAATTTTTATTAATATTGAAACCATTCGGCTTATTACCTAGAACTATTAATTTTGCTCCCAAAGATTTAAGTATTTTAGGTGCCGATTTATATCCAGCTCCATTCGCACAATCTAATACAACTTTCATATTTTTTATTTTAAAATTATGTGGAATTTTTTTTTTGAGAATCTTAATATATTCTTCTGTGCCTGACTCTAATCTTTCAACTCGACCTAAAAACTTAGGTTTAGCAAAATGTTTCTGAGCTTTGCTATCAATCAAATATTCAATGTTTTTTTCAATTTTATCAGACAGTTTTAATCCATCAGGACCAAACAATTTTAAACCGTTATCATTAAATAAATTATGAGATGCTGTTATCATTATACCTAAATTAGCATTCATCGATTTTGTTAGCATAGCCAGACCATTAGTTGGTAATGGTCCCAGTGTATAAACATGCATACCTGCAGAAGCTAACCCTGAAACTAATGCGGGCTCAAGAGCATAACCTGAAAGTCTTGTATCTTTAGCAATTATAGCTATTTGTTTTTTTTTTTTTAAATTTGTGAAATATTTACCTGCAGCTAATCCAAATTTAAAAAACATATCACCATTTATGTTTTTGCTATTGACAGGTCCTCTTATTCCATCTGTACCAAAGTATTTCATCTTTACTTAATTAGCTCTTTAAATACTTTAATACTTTGAATTATCTCATTTACATCATGAACTCTTAATATTTGAACACCTTGCATCATTGCGAATATACTTGAACTAATAGTTCCCCCTAATCTTAAAGAACTATCATTGTCTAACGATATTTCTTTAATGAATCTTTTTCTCGATATACCAAGTAATATAGGGAATCCTAAAGAATGGTAAATTGATATATTTTTGATTATTGTCATATTATGTTTCAAATTTTTTCCAAATCCTATTCCTGGATCTAGGATAATTTTATTATGATTTATGCCTACACTTCTAAAAAATTTAATCTTTTCTTCAAAAAAATCATATATATCTAATAATACATTTTTATATTTTGGGTTATTTTGCATTTTATCAGGATTTCCAAGCGAATGCTGAAGTACAAATGGTATCTTATACTTTCTTATAATATTTATTGAGTTTTTGTCATAATTAAATCCAGAGACATCATTAATCAAATTTACTCCCAAATTTATACCTCTTTCCATGATTTCTGATTTTCTAGTATCTAATGATACCATATTTTTTTTATTTATTTTTTTTAGAACGTTTTTTATTCTATCCCATTCAATACTGGACTTAACAGGCCTAGAACCTGGCCTAGTAGACTCACCCCCAATATCTACTAAATTAGCACCACTTTTAAAAAGATAATTTGATTGTTTTATTGCTAAATTATATTTATTAAATTTTCCACCATCAGAAAAACTATCTGGTGTCATATTCAAAACACCCATTATATTTGGATTATTTCGAAAATTAAGATTTTCAAAACTTTTTTTTTTTTTAGAAATAAGTTTAAGATTCTTTTTTACTAATTTTTTTAAATTTTTTGGAAGAGAATTGATCTTTTTTAAAGAAATTTTTTTTTGAGTTTTTCTTGAAATAATTTCTATTTTATCAAAAGAAATTTCATTATTACCATTCAATGGAATAGCTTTTTTCTGTTTTACTAGAAGTTTTGATTTTGAACCATAATAGAAATTACACGCCCTTGTGTAATATCTAGACATTCAATTTAATGAACTATTTTTGGTTTAAGTCCCAAAGCACCCATAGCAGAACCTTTTTCATCTTCAACTTTTAAATCTTGTTTGTCTACTGGATATATATTTTTATTGATAATATTTTCAATTTCTTCACCTGTCAAAGTTTCATAAGTAATAAGAGCTTTTGCAATTTTATGTAAATCATCAATTTTGTCAGTCAAAATCTGTTTTGCTTTATTGTAACCTTCATCAACCAATTTTCTAATTTCTTTATCTATTTTTTGAGCAACTTCCTCTGAAACTGATTGTGTTTGTGTAACAGATCTTCCTAAAAAAACTTCCTCTTGATTTTCACCATACTCAACTGGCCCCATTTCCTCACTCATTCCGTATTTAGTTACCATCGCCCTAGCCAATTGTGTAGCTTGATTGATATCTGACCCACTTCCTCCACCTGCGCCAGTGGATATATTGTCTTTACCAAAAATTACTTCTTCAGCAACTCTACCACCAAAACAAACTGCCAATCTAGCTTTTAAGTATTTAATTGAGTGACCATGTTGATCTCTTTCAGGAAGGTTCATTACCATACCCAAAGCTCTTCCTCTTGGAATAATTGTAGCCTTGTGTATTGGGTCATAACTAGGCATATTAAATGAAACTAAAGCATGGCCTCCCTCATGATATGCAGTTAATTTTTTTTCGTCTTCAGTCATTACCATTGATCGTCTTTCTGCACCCATCATTACTTTATCCTTTGCTTCTTCAAATTCGTTTAAAGTTACTATCCTTTTGTTTTTTCTTGCTGCAAGCAAAGCGGCTTCATTAACGATATTCGCAAGATCTGCTCCAGAAAATCCAGGAGTACCTCTCGCAACAGTTCTCAAGTTTACATCGGGTGCCATTTTAATTTTTTTTACATGAACTTTTAAAATTTTTTCTCTTCCAATAATATCAGGATTAGAAACTACAACTTGTCTATCAAATCTACCTGGTCTTAATAAAGCTGGGTCTAATACATCTGGTCTATTAGTTGCAGCGATTATTATAACACCCTCATTTGTATCAAATCCATCCATCTCTACCAAAAGCTGATTTAAAGTTTGTTCTCTTTCATCATTTCCTCCACCTAAACCTGCTCCTCTACTTCTACCCACTGCATCTATCTCATCAATAAAAATTATACATGGTGAATTTTTTTTACCTTGTTCAAACATATCTCTAACTCTTGATGCTCCTACACCAACAAACATTTCTACAAAGTCTGATCCAGATATAGTAAAAAAGGGTACCCCAGCTTCACCTGCAATAGCTCTGGCAAGTAATGTTTTTCCTGTACCAGGAGGTCCAACCAACAATGCACCTCTTGGTATCTTTCCACCAAGTCTACTAAATTTTTTTGGATCTTTTAGAAACTCAACAATTTCCTCAACTTCCTCTTTTGCTTCTTCAACACCCGCCACGTCATTAAAAGTGATTTTACCTTTTAACTCATTCATCATTTTAGCTTTTGATCTTCCAAATCCCATTGCCCCACCTTTGCCTCCTTGCATTTGTCTCATAAAGAAAATCCAAACTGCAATTAGTAACAACATAGGAAACCAAGAAAGTAAAACTCCAAATAGAGAAGGCATCTTTTCCTCTATAGGAGCTGCTGAAATACTAACGCCTTTTTCAGAAAGTTTTTCAATTAGATTTGGGAAGTTAGGAGAATAGGTGGTAAAGTTATTACCATTGGAATAAACACCTTTAATGTTGTTACCCTGTATCTCGACTTTAACAACTTCTCCATTTTCAACCGAAGTTAAAAATTCTGAAAAAATTACTTTATCTCCAGCTCTCACATTTGATTGAGGACTTTTAAACATATTGTAAAGCCCGATAGTTAAAAAAACTATTATAGCCCACATAGCTAAATTTTTCATACTCATACGTATAAAATAAGAATTATTATCAATTAAACAAGTGACAAATTGAATAATGTTGAGATAATTTAACCTTCTTTTGAGATAATTACTGTTTGATTGCACTTCTCAATGACGCATCCACCTAATGTCGCCCTAAATGATCTATTTTTTTTGATATTTTTAATTAATCTATCCAGTTTTTTTCCTCTAGGTGGATAATATTTTTTTCCAATAGAATTAATAGTCTCTGAGAACGACCTAAAAATTATTTCGTACGGCTGTTGAAAAAAATCATTATTTAAAATTAATTTTTTACTCTTTAATGAAAAAAAACTATTTTTCTTTAGATTTTTATTCACATAAAAGTTAACAACAAAATCTGAGTCTTTTAAATTTTCGATGGTTTTTATTAATTTTCTTTTATCTAGTCCGTTATTATTTAATTCCATAATTAAATTTCTAATTTTTACTCTTTGATATTTGTCATCTTTATTTGTTGGATCAATGACAAAAAAATTAAATACCTTTTTTGAAAGAAAAATTAAATCTTCTTTTTTTTGATCTAATAATGGTCTAAGTAGATTTATATTATCTATATTAGTTTTTTTATTCAATGAGATTAAACCCTTTAATCCACTACCTCTTAATATTCTTATAAAAAAGTTTTCTAATAAATCATCTTGATGATGGGCTAATAATATATTTCTAATTTCATATTTTTTACATTCCTTAAATAATAAGTTATATCTTTCTTTTCTTGCACATGCTTGGGTATTTTTATCTAGTTTTGGGCCTCGCCAAGTTAAAATTTTACTTTCAATATAAAAATCCTTTAAAATTTTTTTTACTTTTCTGGCCTCTTTAGTCGACTCTAATCTAAGTTTATGATCGATAATTATAAATTTAACAATTAGATTATATTTTAATGCGTAAATTTTAGCTAAATAAGCTAAAGCAAGGCTGTCCGGGCCACCAGAAACAGCCACTATAAAGTTTTCTTTAATGATTAAAGATTTTTCAAACTTTTTAAAAATTTGACTAATTTTTTTATTATCTAAATTAATTTTTAGAAGCTTAGGAATTTTGATTTTTGCATTCAAATTTTTGGGACTCATATTTAGCTTTTTGAATCACTGATAGATTAGCTTTAGGATATTGTTTTTCAACTCCATTTATCATTTTGCAACCTTGATCTTTTTCCCCAATCTGCACCATTGATACTCCTAATTTTAATAAATTTATTGGAGCCTTTTCACCTTTTGGATATTTCTGATATCCCTCCAAATAAGCGGAAGCTGCGTCGGTGTAAAGTTGTCTAATCCTAAAAGTTTCTGCATACCAATATTGAGCATTACCTGCTAATTCATGATTTGGATTTATAGTTACGAATTCTCTAAAAGCTCTTTCCGCCATTGAATAGTCACCTACTTTTAAAAAACTTGTTGCAAAATCATATTGTTTATCTGCAGTCTCATCTGGAAGAATTTTTTCCTCTGAATTAAAAGTCTCAGTTATAATTGTAGCAGTTGAATCTACTGACTGAATTTTTTGAGATTTTTCATTTGTTGCTGTATCATTATAAGATATTGACCCTAAATCTTGAGGCTCAGAACTGCCTGGAAGTATCTCATTATCTTTATTATCTATTTTTTTTGAAACTTTTCCTGTTTGTTGAGACAAAGCTAAGCCTTCCAAATCTTGAAATCTCATTTGATTATCGGCTTGAACTTTTGAAATTCTATTGGATAGTTTGTCTAATTTAAAATTAATTTCCTCAAATTTATTTGTAAGTTCTTGAAACTGATTTTCAATTTCAGATAACTTTAACAGATGTCTTGTAAGAACATCTTCGGAATTGTTATTAGGCTTATTAATTGAATTATTATTTGTATCTAAATTTTCATTTAGTTGAATACTTTCAGAATAAACGGCTTTCTCTAAAGTTTTTACATCATTTTGAAGTTTTTCTAAAATTTCATAAAAATTGTGATTATCAGCTAATGATTGAGTAAAAGAAAAAAAATTAAATAATACCACCAATGATAAAATAAATTTTTTTAGCAAACATATCATATTTCAGGTTATTATTAAAATAATGGCAAAAAAAAGACCCTTAAACAATTAATGTTCAAGGGTCTTAAATATGAAAAATTAGTTTGCTTTTACTGACACTGATCTTCTATTTTTTGACCAAGCTAATGGATTAGATCCTGAGTCGACTGGCCTTTCCTTCCCGTAGCTTAACACAGAAATTCTGTCTGAGGAAATACCATATGTCATTAAATAATCTTTTGCAGCATTAGCTCTTCTTTCACCAAGTGCCAAGTTATATTCTCTAGTACCTCTTTCATCAGCATGTCCTTCTAAGACTATAGTAATGTTAGAATTTTTTCTTAGCCATGCAGCTTGTTTTCTTAGAGTTTCTCTAGATGCAGTAGTTAAAACTGATTCATTTGTTGCAAAGAAAACTCTATCAGGAACACCAGATGCTAAATACTCGACTGTATCTGTTCCAGTATAAACATCTCCTTGCATTTGTCCTGTTGTTTTCTTAGAAGTAGCGCATGCAGAGAGTGCAATACATGCGATTGTTATTAAAAAAGCATTTTTTAGAATTTTGTTTAATTTCATTATTGCTCCTTGATCAATATTACTTATTCTAACTTTTTCACAATTAGATAGATGTTTCAAGTTAAAAATCAAGATAATATTTAGTTAATTACTTAATAAAGCTGACCATGATGGGTCTGAGGCATCTGTAGGAGTGCCAACAAGCCTCTCATTATAGCCTGTTAAATCTATAGACCATAATTTAGCTGAGAATCCTTCTCCTTTACTGTCTGTTTTTGTTTCTCTATAAAAAATTAAAACTCTACCATTAGGTGACCATGAAGGTGCTTCTTGATAAAAATTTTCTGTTAGTAATCTTTCTCCGCTTCCGTCTACTCTCATTACTCCAATATAAAATTTACCTTTATGAAGTTTTGTAAATGCAATCAAATCTCCTCTTGGAGACCACACAGGGGTTCCATATAAACCTTTACCAAAAGAAATTCTCTTTACATTGCTTCCGTCACTTTTCATAATATATATTTGCTGATAACCGCTTCTATCAGAATTAAAGCAAATAAATTTGCCGTCAGGAGAATATGATGGTGAGGTGTCAATTGAAGGATGATTTGTAATTCTTTCAACTATTCTATTTTCTAAATCCATAGTAAAAATATCTGAGTTTCCATCTTTAGCAAAACTCATAATTATTTTTTGACCATTGGGAGAAAATCTAGGAGCAAAAGTCATCCCAGGAAAATCTCCAACTACTTCTTGCATACCTGTTTCTATGTCTAGAAGGTAAACTCTTGGCAAATTTCTAAAATAAGATAGATAGGTTACCATTTGACTGGTAGGATTAAATCTTGGAGTTAAAACCAATTCATTACCTAATGTCAAAAATTTATTATTTGCACCATCTTGATCCATTATAGCAAGTTTTTTAATTCTTCTAGTTTTAGGACCTTCTTCAGATACATAAATAATTCTCGTATCAAAATAACCCTTTTCTCCAGTTAGTCTTTCATAAACTTTATCAGTAATGATATGTCCTACCCTTCTCCAATTATTTGGAACTGTCGTAAATGCTAAAGCCATCATTTCTTTTCCTGCGAGAACATCCCATAATCTAAATTCAACTCTCAATTTTTCATTTACAAAATTAACTTTTCCCGTAATTAAAGCTTGAGCTTTAATTAAATTCCAGTCCTCAAATCTTGGTTTTAAATTCGCAATATCAGGAGCTTGAAGGAAGGCATTTTTATCCAAAGGATTAAAAAGTCCTGAAGTTATAAGATTATTTTCGATAACACCTGAAATTTCAGCACCTATATTTTTTTTTTTTATAATTTTTTCAAAACTTTTTCTTGAGTCCTCATCAATTGATAATGGTGATACTGCTATTGGAAGTGGGTTTAAGTTTCCCCTAGTGATATCAACTTCTATCAAAGCTAGAGATTTTGTTGATAAAATTGTAAAAAAAATTATAAATAAATTTCTTATCATCTAAGTAATATCATCCCTCCAACATTTCTCTTGCATCGAAATTTAATTGCAATTCTTTCCACCTCTCATATCCAGTGGTTGGTACTCTAAGTGGTTGGCAAAGTTTCACAGCTCTTAAAGCACTTTCTGCCAAAACTTTATAAAAACCTTGGCCAGGTTTATTCATTCTGGCATGGTCTAATATTTCTGACTGAGATATTGTTCCATCAGGGTTTAATTGAAGTTTTATTCTCACAAGTAAATTTTCATTATATGGCAATCCTAAAGGAATACTCCAACAACCGAATATTTGAGCCTTAAGCGCATCTTCTTCACTTAAAGATAAACCAGAAATATCAACACTCTTTTCTTGATCCTGAGTAATTTTATTATTTTTGTTAATAGTTTCAGCTTCTTCAATTTTTGATTTATCAATTAAAGCAGCAATATTATTTGGATCAAACAATTCATCTTTTTCAAATTCTGAGACTTGCTTTACTTCATTATCAATTTTTTCAGGATTTTGTTTATCCTCTTTTATTTTCTCAACTTTCTTAACTTTATCCTCAGGCATAGGCACTGAATCTGGTTTAATTTTTTTAACTTTTTTTGGTGGTGCTTGCTCAGAAACTAATTTCTTTTCTTTATCTTTGATCTTTTCGATAATTTTTTTTGCTTTAGGTGCAAAAGGAATGTTTGTTTTATCTGTAATTTGTATTAACTCCACAGAAACAATTGGAGGTAGATCTATTGGTTTTTTTGCTAAAAAAGGCAAGCTCATTGCTGTAATCATAATTATTATTAAATGAATGAAAGAAGAAACAAATATACTTCTATTCACTTTAGTTACCTTTCTTTATAAGGCTCTGAAATAAGCGCTACTTTTGTAAATCCAGAACCAGATAAGAGACCCATAATTTCTAATACTCTTCCATAATTAATAGTTTTATCACCTCTTACATAAATTCTCGTATCAGTTCTATTTTTAGAGACAGCTAAAACTTTTGCGATAATTTTTTCATACTCTACCTTAGATTCTTGAATAAAAATTTCTCCCTTCGCATTAATAGATAAAGTAAGAGGTTCTGCTTCCTCTGGTAAAGAGTCTGCTGAACTTTCAGGTAGATCAACCTGAACACCTACTGTTAATAAAGGCGCAGTAACCATGAATATAATCAAAAGTACCAACATTACATCCACGAAGGGAGTAACATTTATTTCACTCATTGGTTCTTTTGGTGAGCGATTAAATTTAAATGCCATTTCAAATTATTGTAAGAAATCTTTTTGAAAAGTTTTCTAATTTTTGAGTATACTTAATTGAGTCATTATTAAATTTATTATATGCAATCACAGCAGGAATTGCTGCCAATAAACCTAAAGCTGTGGCAAAAAGAGCTTCTGCAATACCTGGTGCTACAATGGCCAAACTAGTATTTCTTGAAATTGCAATTGATTGAAAAGAATTCATTATACCCCAAACAGTTCCAAACAATCCAATGAATGGTGCAGTAGAACCAACTGTTGCTAAAAAAGTAAATCCTTTACTAATTTTTGACATTTGTTTTTCAATACCTGTTTCTAACAGGGTAGTCATTCTGTTATTTAAATCTATCTTAGATTTTTTTTTCAATAAATTTTGCATCGCATCTTTAAAAACTAATGCCATGGGGTCATCTATATTTGCAGGAAGGTTATTATAAAAAGATTCAGCAGACTTAGAATTCCAAAACTTTGCCTCGAATTCCTCTGTTGATTTATTAATCTTTTTAAATAACTTCAGCTTTTCTATGATTACTGCCCATGAGTAAATGGAGCAAGCAATCAACAAAAGTATTACTGTTTTAACTATAATGTCTGCACGAACAAATAAATTTATTATTGAAAAATCAGCACTAGAGGCTAAACCTACAGCTTGGGTCGAAATATCAGCTTCCATAAAGTCTTCTCACACTTAAATGTGTCATGATTTTGTCTTAATAATTTTTGATTATTCGTCAATTTTATAAGTTTCATAATAGAAATTTGAGATCAAGATAGCATCAGCCTTATTAGAGTCCTTTTTTTTTGATAATTGAGATGAAAAATATGGAAATATTTCTATTGCTTTTGTCCTACTTGCATCTTTCTCGGAATTGATAAGGTTAAAATATTTTTTCCATTTAGCTGGTCTCACAAAATACATTGGTAATTGCATTGCTGAACATATTCCTTTGAGAATTCCAAATGATTGTCCAAAGTTAAACATGCTTGTGACTCCTTGTCCTGGCATAGCAGAAACATGTTCAATTATCACTCTTATGTTTTGATTTTCCTCTTTCCCAATTTTTTTTGAAATTTCATTATAAATCTGTGAACCGTTAACTTGTTTTTTATTTTTTTTTCCATCTGCCATTGTGGGCATATCAACAACATCAAGAATTTTACCATCCTTTAAAAAACAAATTGATCCAGATATCCCAGGGTCTATTCCAATAATTAACATGATCTATTTTAAAAATTTCGCATTAGTGTATATATTTTGTATATCATCATCATCCTCTAAAGTTTCAAAAAAGTTTATTAAATCCTCTTTTTTTTCTTTTGAGATTTCAACATTATTCAAAGCTATCCACTCTATTTCTGTAGATATAAAATTATTTATTTCTTTCTCCAATTCTTTTTTAACTTTGTAAATTTCATTAATTGGACATTGGATTTCATGAATATCATTACTTGATTGACATTCATACGCTCCAGCTTCGGTAGCTAATTCAAAAATTTTCTCATCTGAAATCTCTTGTTTATCAATTTTAATCACTCCTAATTGATTAAAGTTATGTGAAGCTGACCCCTGAGAACCAAGACTTCCTCCAGCTTTTTGAAAAATTGTTCTTATATTTGATGCGGTTCTATTTTTATTATCTGTCAAAGCCTCAATAATAACTGCAACTTTTTCAGGACCAAAACCCTCGTATCTTAAATTTTCAAAATTTAACTCCGTATTAATTGATGACTTATCAATAGCTCTCTCAATATTTTCCTTTGGCATATTTGCCGACCGAGCTGATTGGATAGCTGATCTAAGTCTTGGGTTTATGGCTGGATCTTTGTCACCTAACTTAGCTGCCACAGTAATTTCTTTAGATAATTTAGAAAAAATTTTAGATCTCTGTTTATCGGCCTTACCTTTTTTGTGTTTAATTCCTGCCCAATGTGAATGACCTGCCATAAATAAATTAGGTACGATTTAACTGACCTCCGAAAATGTAACTTTCAACTTTACTAGCTAAACCAGTTTTAATATCACACTCAACTATTACCCCACTTAAGGTAGCCTCTCCCTTTGCAGGAAAATGTTTTACAGAGTCTTTTTTCATAAATCGATTTATAGAATTAATTTTATCCATTCCTATGACTGAGTCATAATCTCCACACATTCCTGCATCTGTTTGATATGCAGTTCCATTTTTTAAAATTCTAAGGTCGTTAGTTGGAATGTGTGTATGAGTTCCCACTACAAGAGTTGCTTTACCATCAAAATAATGACCTATTGCATTTTTTTCACTTGTGATTTCTCCATGAAAATCAACTACTAGAAAATCATAATCCTTTTTTAACTTATATTCATTCATAAATTTTTTTGCAGTTATAAAAACATCATCGCATTTCTTCATAAAAACGTTTCCCATCAAATTAAGTACACCAATTTTCATATTTTCTTTTGTGGTGTAAATTGTAAAACCCTTTCCAGGAGAGGGCTCAAATAAATTTTTAGGTCGTAGTATTCGACTTTCTTCATCAATAAAATTCATTATTTCCTTTTGGTCCCAGACGTGGTTACCTGTTGTTATTACATTCACCCCACAAATAAAAAAATCCTCGCAAATTTTTTTTGTTAAACCTACTCCAGTTTTATCTGCATTTTCTCCATTTACTATTACAAAATCTATTTTATTTAATTTTAGTTGGTATGAAAGATTTTCAGTTAATTTCGAACAACCTGAAATTCCCACAACATCTCCTAGAAATAATATTCTCATTTTAATCTTTTTCAGTTATTACGAAATCAAGTTTAATATCATAATTTTTTGTAGGTACTTTTCTTACCTCTTGAAATGAATAAGCCAATCCAATTGCAGTAATTTTTTTTTTTTTCTTAATTTTTTTAATATATCTATCGTAAAATCCGCCACCATAACCAATTCTATTCAAATATTTGTCGTAAGCCACAACTGGTACTAACAAAATATCAGGATATTTGATCTTATTTGAAATTGGTTCTGGGATTCCATATTTGTTAACAATTAACGGGTCTTTTGAAGACCATTTAAAAAAATCCATTTGAAAATTTTTTTTAATTTTAGGCATTGAAACAGTAAATTTCAATTTTTGAAATTTATTTAAAATTTGCATAACATCAACTTCATAATTATAGGGATAATATCCTCCTATATTTTTTCCGATAATCTTTTTTTTTTTAATAATATTAAGTATTGCTTTAAAATTTATTATATTCTTTTTTAAATGGTCTCTTTTTCTAATTTTTAATATTTTTTTTCTTATTTTTGATTTATGCACAAAAATTTATTAAGATAAGTTTTCTAAATTCGCTTTTTCGACAAAGTCTGTGATTTCATCGGCGGCCTCGTCGATTAATTTTTCGTAGTTTTTTTTATTTATTTCAATTTCATTTTTTAGTTTAATATGATTTTTGTTTAACTCTGTGATTTCTAACTCTTTTTGATCCTTATAATCATAAATTAATGATTTTAATTCTTTAAATTTATTTGAAAGATTCTTAAGCTCAATTTTTTTCTGTTCTACTTTTTTTTTGGTTTCGTGGTATTCATCCATTACTTTTACAGCAGTAATTAATAAAAGTTTATTTTCACCTAAATTTCCCAAATCGTTCTTAAGTTCATTAAACTTTTGATTAATTTGAATTAATAACTCCTCTAAATGATCCTCTTGTCCGTCATCACAAGATAATAAAAATTCTTTTCCATTAAATTTAATACTTACGTTTGCCATTTATCTATTTCATCTAACAAAGTATCTGTTTCTTGATTTAATTCATCAATTTTTTCTGAAAACTCAAGTTGTTTTTTTTGTTCAATATCCTCTCGCTCTTTAAACTCATCAAATTTTTTAGTTAAATTATTAAAATCCATCATTAAATTTTTATATTTTTCCTCTAATTCCTGTTTTTCAATTTCTAATTGATTTTTTTGAAGTGTGAGATTTTTGAGATTATTTTTAATATCTGGGTTTTCTAGATTTAAATTTTTTAATTTTGTTAGCGCTAAATTTAATTTTTTTTCTTTTTCGATCACAGAATTCATATATATATAAATATATTATTAAATCGAATCTTCTTAGTCTAGACAGGATAATTTTGAATAAACAATATAGGAAACTAGCTAATTGTATCAGGTTTTTATCTATTGATGCTGTTCAGAAAGCTAATTCGGGGCATCCAGGAATGCCTATGGGAATGGCTGATGTTGCTACTGTTTTATTTAAAGATTTTTTAAATTTCAGTCCAAAAAATCCAGATTGGATAAATCGAGATCGATTTGTTGTTTCTGCCGGTCACGGGTCTATGTTGCTTTACTCTCTTTTGTATCTAACGGGTTACAAAAGCGTTTCATTAAATGATATTAAAGATTTTAGACAATTAGACTCGATTTGTGCTGGTCATCCCGAATATCATCCTAACACAGGTATTGAGACAACAACTGGCCCTTTAGGTCAAGGAATATCGAATGCAGTTGGTTTTGCAATATCTGAAGAAATTTTAAAAAAAAAATTTGGAAAAAATAAAATTGATCACAAAACTTATGTATTAGCAGGCGATGGTTGCTTAATGGAGGGAATTAGTCATGAAGCTTTAAGCTTAGCTGGTCATCTTAAACTTAAAAATTTAATATTGCTTTTTGATAATAATTCTATTTCAATCGATGGACCTACAAGCTTGGCAGTTTCTGATGATCATGAAAAAAGGTTTCGGAGTTATGGTTGGGATTTCTTAAAAATCAATGGTCATAACTATAAAGAAATATCAAACGCTCTTAAAAAAGCATGTAAATCAAAGAAGCCAATAGCAATTTCATGCAAAACAACAATTGGTTATGGATCTCCAAATAAAAGTGGCAAAGCATCATCCCACGGAAGTCCTTTGGGAGAAGATGAAATTAAACTTGTTAGAAAAGAACTCAATTGGAACTATGAACCTTTTAAAATACCAAATGAACTGTTAGTTCAATGGAGAAAAATTGGAAAAAGTGCCTCAAAAAAAGCAAGTAAACATCAAAATAAATATAAAAGAATTCTTAAAAATTTCCAAAATTTGAACTCATTTAAAAGTTTAATTGAAAAAAAAAAAAATGACTATTTAAAAAATTCCAATCCGCTTGCTACAAGAAAATCATCTGAAATATTTTTAAATATCATATCAAAACTTCCAAATCTAATTGGGGGTTCAGCAGATTTGGCTGGATCGAATAATACCAAAACTAAAGATCATAAAATAATGAAACCAGGAAATTTTTCTGGAAACTATATTCACTATGGAGTCAGAGAACATGCAATGTGTGGAATAATGAATGGAATTGCATTGCATGGTAATTTAATTCCATACGGTGGTACATTTTTAATATTCAGTGATTATTGCAAACCATCCATTAGACTGGCAGCAATGATGAAACAAAGAGTTATATATGTATTCACACATGACTCTATTGGACTAGGTGAAGATGGCCCTACTCATCAGCCTGTTGAACAATTAACAAGTTTAAGATCTATTCCAAATTTAAATGTTTTTAGGCCATCTGATTTAATCGAAACTTTCGAATGTTGGCAGTTAGCGATCGAAAATAGAAATACTCCGAGTGTAATTGCTTTAACCCGACAAGGAATTGAACCTGTTCGACTAAAAAATTCATCAAAGAATGAGTCTTCTAATGGTGCTTACGAAATTTTAAGATCCGGAGAAAATATAAGTTTAACAATCCTTGCAACTGGATCAGAAACCAAGGTGGCAATTGATGTAAGTCATAAATTAGCCACAGATGGCATTTATTCAAAAGTGATTTCAATGCCTTGCCACGAATTATTTGATAAAAAAAGTGAAGGCTACAAAAATAAAATTTTAGCTGAAACTAAACTTGTTGTGTCTATTGAGGCCTCTGAGACAAGTTATTGGAAAAAATATACTGGTATTAAAGGATTGAATTTTGGAGTAAATGATTTTGGAAAAAGTGCACCATATAAAAAAATATACAAATATTTTGGATTAAATCCAGTGAGTATTGCCGATAAAATAAAAAAGAGATTATGAAAATAAAAATTGGAATAAATGGTATGGGGCGAATAGGAAGAATGATTATTCGATCTATTATAGAGAATAATTTTAAAGATATAGAAATTAAACATATTAATAATAGAACAAATCTTGAAGTTTGCTCAAATCTTTTAAGACACGACTCCATTCATGGTAAATTTAATGCCCAAATAAATTTTGATGAAAAATATCTTTTTATAAATAAAAATAAAATCTCTTTTAGCCAAGAAGTAGATATAAAAAATATTAATTGGAAAAAACATGATGTGGATTATGTTTTTGAATGTACCGGTAAATTTAATTCTAAAGAAAAATTATTACCTCATCTAAATAACGGAATAAAAAAAGTGATAGTTTCTGCTCCATGTAAAAATGCTGACAAAACTATTGTGTTTGGGGTAAATGAGACAGAGTTTAAAAAAGAGGATAAAATTATTTCAGCCGCGTCATGTACTACAAACTGTCTAGCGCCAGTGGCACATGTTCTTAATGAAAATTTTGAAATTGAAAAAGGTTTTATGACAACAATCCACGCTTTTACAAATGATCAAAGAATTTTAGATAATTCCCACAAAGATCCAAGAAGAGCTCGATCAGCAAATCAATCTATAGTACCAACATCTACGGGTGCATCTAAGGCAATTGGTGAAATTATACCCTCCTTAAAAGGTAAATTGGAAGGTATAGCAATGAGAGTGCCTACTCCAAATGTTTCTTTAATTGAATTTGTATTTTGCACAAAAAAAGACTTGAGTATTGAAAAAATTAATTTGGCATTTCAGAGGTTTAGTAAAAAAAATAAAGTTCTTAAAATCACAAATGAGAAACTTGTTTCTGTGGATTTCAACCACAATCCTGCTTCTTCAATAGTCGATGCAAGTTTAACAAATGTGGTTACGAAGAATATGGGAAAAATTTCAGCTTGGTATGATAATGAGTGGGCCTTTTCAAATAGAATGTGTGATATAGTAGAGTATCTTCATAAGAATTCTTAATGAACAATATTAGAGATTATGGGAATCTTAATCAAAAAAAAGTTTTACTTAGATTAGATTTAAATGTTCCATTAAAAGATGGTGTTATTACAGATCAAACACGAATTGATAAAATCTTACCAATAATTAAATTTTTAATAAGTAATAACTCAAAAGTAATAATAGTCTCCCACGTGGGAAGACCAAAAGGGAAAAAAAATAAAGATCTATCTCTCAAACCAATATGTGAAAATTTAGAAAAGAAATTTCAAAGAAAGATTGGTATTATTAATGAAGATATTTTTAAGTTGAAAAAAGAGGATTTATTTAAACACTCTAATGATCAGATAGTTTTTTTGGAAAATATTAGATTTTATGAAGGAGAAGAAAATAATGATGCCTCATTTGCAAAAAGATTGGCCCAACTTGCTGATTTGTTTGTAAATGATGCGTTTTCTTGTTCGCACAGATCCCACGCTTCATTGTGTAAAATCACAGAATTTTTACCATCTTTTGCAGGATTACAATTAGAGACAGAATTAAATGCCTTAAAAAAAGTTACAACTGAAATTAAAAAACCAATTACATGTATTATTGGAGGATCAAAAATCTCAACAAAAATTGGAATAATTAAAAATTTAATACCAAAATTTAACAATATTATTATTGTTGGTGGAATGGCAAATTCTATTCTTGGTTATAAAGGAAATCAAATAGGAAAGTCAATTAAAGAGGAAAATTGCGAACCAATAATTGATGAAATTTTTAAAATTTCTAAAAATCACTCTTGCAAAATTATCTATCCAGAAGATGTTTTAGTTGGCAAACATATGAATGATTCCTCACAAGTTAAAGAATTAAATAAAATTAAAAGCGATGATTTAATATTAGATATTGGGCCAAAAACTATTGACAAAATTCAAAAAATTATAGAAATTAGTGAAACAGTTCTGTGGAACGGGCCTGCTGGTTATTTTGAAAACCCAAATTTTGCAAATGGTAGTTATGAAATTGCAAAAGCTATAATTAAGAAAAATAAAGATAAATCCGTTTTTTCTGTCGTTGGGGGTGGAGAAACTGTGGCTTTAATAAATAAAATTAATGCAATAAATAATTTCAACTTTGTTTCAACTGCTGGTGGAGCATTCTTGGAATACCTTGAAGGAAAAGAGCTTCCTGGTATAAAAGCACTAAAATAATATGTCTGAATTAAATACCATAGCTGTTAAAATTTTGGAAAAAGGGAAAGGTATTTTGGCTGCGGATGAGAGTACTGGAACAATGACTAAAAGATTAGATGGTGTTAATGTTCCGTCAACTCCAGAAAATAGATTATTGTTTAGAGAGACTCTATTTAGCGCGTCATGTATGAGTGAGTGTATTGGAGGTGTAATTCTTTATGACGAAACAATAAAACAAGAAAGCTCAAAAAGAAATAAAATTCCTGAATTGATTTTAGAAATGGGTTCTATCCCTGGTATAAAGGTTGATACTGGTGCAAAAATCTTAGCCGGCTCAACAAATGAAAAAATTACTGAAGGCTTAGACGGATTAAGAGAAAGGTTGAAAGAATATTACAAACTTGGCGCAAAATTTACAAAATGGAGAGGTGTTTACAATATATCTGAAAATTATCCAAGCAAACTATCGATTCAATCTAATGCTCACGCATTAGCAAGATATTCTGCATTAGTTCAAGAAAATGATATGGTTCCAATAGTAGAGCCAGAGGTCTTGATGGAGGGTGAACATTCAGCAAACGATTGTTTTGAAAAAACTTCAGAGGTAATTAAAAAATGCTTTGAGGAATTAATTTTACATAAAGTTGATTTAAAAGGAATTATACTTAAACCAAATATGATCTTAGCAGGAAATAAATCTAAAGTTAAAATTTCGAATAAAGAGGTTGCTAAATTAACTTTAAAGTGTTTAAAAAATTCAGTACCAACTGAGGTTCCTGGAATTGCTTTTTTATCTGGTGGACAGTCAGAAATAGAATCGACAGAAAATCTAGATTTAATTAATAAGATTAACGATACTGATTTTATAATTAGTTATTCTTATGGAAGAGCTCTTCAGCAAAGTGCTTTAAAATTTTGGTCAAGGGATATTGACAATATTGAAGGCACTCAAGAGGTTTTTAACCATCGAGCAAAAATGAACACATTAGCTGCTCAGGGAAATTGGTCAAAAGATCTTGAGATTTAATAAAAAAAAATTTATTTACCTCATTTCACCATTAAAAATTAACGAATTTTTCTATGGTGATTTAACCAAAGTTCTTAAACAGAAAAAAGTAAGTTTTTTTCAACTAAGGCTAAAAAATCAAAGTTTCAAAAAAAAATTAATCATTGGAAGAAAAATTAAAAAAATATGTAAAAGATTTAATGTTAAATTTTTAATAAACGATAATGTTTTTCTCACAAAAAAATTAAATGTTGATGGATGCCATTTAGGTCAAAGGGACATGAATATTTTTAAAGCTAGAAAATTAATTGGAAATAAAATAATAGGAATTACTTGTAATAACTCAATCAAATTATTAAAAAAGGCTATAGAAGATAAAGCTAATTATATAGCTCTTGGGGCGTTCAATTCATCAAAAACTAAAAATGTAAAACATAAAGCCTCTATTGATTTATTAAAAAAAGCAAGAAAGCTTACTAAAACGCCTATAGTTGCTATCGGCGGTATAAACGCAAATAATTATAAAAAACTACTATTGAATAAAGCTAACTTTTTAGCTATCTCAGGCTACATTTGGAATAATAAAAAACTAAAACCGATAGATGCAATAAAAAAATTGAAATGAAAATTAATGCTAGTGAAATAAGAGTAGGAATGTTGTTGGAGTATAAAAATGATTTATGGCAAGTTCTTAAAACTCAACACGTAAAACCTGGAAAAGGTGGGGCGTTTGCACAAGTAGAAATGAAAAGTGTAAATAAAAATACAAAATTAAATGAAAGATTTAGATCTAGTGAAAATGTTGAAAAAGCATCATTAGAAGAAATAAATTACCAATACTTATATGAGGATGAAAGTAATTATTTTTTTATAGAACCAAAATCTTTTGAACAAATAGAAATAAAAAAAAATATAATAGGCACTAAAGGTAAATTACTGACTGAAAACTTAGATGTATTAGTCAGTTTTTATAATAATACTCCAATATCAGTCAATTTACCCAATCAAGTAACTTGTAAGATAGAAGAAACAGATGTTGCATTGAAAGGTCAAACAGTTACTTCTTCATATAAACCTGCCATTCTAAACAATGGTTTAAGTGTACAGGTGCCTCCATTTATTGAAGCAGGAGACGAAATTATAATCGATACGAGAAATATAGAATACGTTAAAAAAATTTGATTAGAATGAATTCAATTTCTCCAAATATGAATATAATGATCAAAGCTTCTGAAAAAGCTTCAAAAGTAATTATTAGAGATTTTGGTGAAATTGAAAACTTACAAGTCTCTAGAAAAGGACCAAAAGACTTTGTTACTAGCTCGGACAGAAGAGTAGAAAAAATAATTATTGAAGAATTAAAAAAAGCTAGACCAAATTATTCAATAATAAGTGAAGAGGATGGTTCTGAAAATAATACAGATAAAAATAACGTATGGATTATAGATCCAATAGACGGAACAATAAATTTTTTACATGGCATACCCCATTTTGCAATTTCTATAGCACTAAAATCTTCTGGTGAAATTATTTCTGGATTAATATTTGATCCTATTAAAAATGAAATGTTCTATGCTGAAAAAAATTCAGGTGCTTTTTTTAATAACCACAGAATTAGGGTTTCAAAAAAAAATTTGCTTAATGATTGTTTATTTGCAACTGGTGGCCAAATAAATAAAAACTTAGATTTAACGCTTAGAAAATCAGGCTGTGCAGCTTTGGATATGGCTTACGTTGCTTCAGGAAGATATGATGGATATTTTCAAAAAAATTTAAACCTATGGGATATCGCAGCTGGGATTATACTTGTTAAAGAAGCTGGAGGTTCAATAAATGAAATCAACCTAAATAATAACATTAATATTAAAGTTATTGCTTCAAGTGCCAATATTAGCTCGAAATTACTTAAAAAATTAGATAACTTTTAATTGTTTTAGAAAATTCTTTTGCTATAAATCTCAAAATGAAAAAAAACTTACATCCAGACTATCACACCATCAAAGTAGAAATGACAGATGGCTCTCAATTTGAGACAAAATCGACGTGGGGGGCTAAGGGAGATTTATTAAAATTAGAGATTGACCCAAAATCTCATTCTGCTTGGACTGGGGGAAAACAAAAATTAATGGATAAAGGTAGAATAAGTAAATTCAATAAAAAATTTCAAAATTTTAAATCAGATAAAAAAAATTAAATGTCTAACGCGCCTTTAATGCCTTTAGCTACTGCTGTATGGCTTGTAGAAAACACAACTTTAACTTTTAAGCAAATTGCAAATTTTTGTAATTTACATGAGGTAGAAATTCAAGGTATCGCCGATGGTGAGGTTGCAAAGGGAATTAAGGCTTATAATCCCATAATATCTGGACAATTATCTAGAGAAGAGATTGATTTATCCTCTAAAGACGAGAGTAGACCCCTTAAAATTCAGAGTGCAGATATTGAAATATCAAATTCTGAAAAAAAAATTAAGAAATATATTCCTCTTTCTAAGAGACAGGACAAACCTGATTCAGCTTTGTGGTTGATAAAGCAACATAGTTTATTGAAAGACTCACAAATAGCTAAGTTAGTCGGCATAACTAAAAATTCAGTTAGTTCAATTAGAAATAAAAATTATTGGAATTATAATAATTTAAATCCAAAGGATCCTGTAGCTTTAAATCTTTTTAGCCAAAAAGATTTAGTAGAGGCCCTAGAAAAAGCTGAAAGAAGAATTAAGAGAGAAAAAAAAGAAAAAGAAAAACTTAAAAACTTAAATAAAGTTCAATGATAATAATAAAATTTATAGACAAAAATTTGCAAAAATGATACTTATCGTTTTTTTTGGAGGTAGTTATTAAAATAGAAGTTAAAGACAATAATGTAGAACAAGCTTTAAGAGTTTTAAAAAGAAAACTCCAAAGAGATGGTTTTTTTAAAATTATTAAATTAAAAAATACATACGAAAAACCCTCTGAAAAAAAGAAAAGAATTCTCCAAGAAAATATTAAAAGAGTTAAAAAGCTTAATAAACTAAAAAATAGGATTTAATTATATCGCGGGGTGGAGCAGTTTGGTAGCTCGTCAGGCTCATAACCTGAAGGTCGCTGGTTCAAATCCAGCCCCCGCAACCAACATATTAAATTTTAAATCTTGATTTTTTACTGTCAATTAAAAACGCTTTAACTGTCTCAATAGTCAACTGATTAAATGATTTTCCAAATTTCTCTATCTTTTGGATTGTTGCTGGAGGAACAGTTATAATGCTGCATCCAAGCTTTTTCGCTTGAATATAGTTATATGGTTCCCTCACACTTGCCCATAAAATTTGAACGTTTTTAAATTTTTTTGCTAAAAGAATACTTTTTTTAATTTCAGGTACCGGGTCTTTACCAGTATCTCCTGCTCTACCAGCAAAAATTGATATTATTAATTTTGTTTTTTTATTTATCACTTTAAGAATTTTATTTGTTTGTTTTGCTGTATAAACTGCAGTGATATTTAATTTGATATTATCACTATTAAGTTTCTTTATTACTTTGCCAAGAAACTTTCCTTTTGAATTAGTAACCGGAATTTTTACATAAACGTTTTTTCCCCATTTATTTATTGATAGTGCTTGATCAATTATCTTTTTTTCACTATCAGCAAACACTTCAAATGAAATAGGTTTTTTTACAGTCCTTAGAATATTTTTACAATATTCTGAATAATTTTTTGCACCTGCTTTCCTAATCAAGCTAGGATTAGTCGTAAAACCCTTTACGATTTTTCTTTTATTGAATTTTTTGATTATTTTAATGTCAGCTATATCACAAAATATTTTAGTCATTTGTAGTCTCTATAGTCAAATTTTTAAAAATATCCCATAAAAAATTATTTGCTTTAATCTATAAACTTTTAATTATTTCCTCCGTCATTTTTTTTGCATCAGCAAATAGCATAAGAGTATTGTCTCTATAAAATAAATCATTATCAATACCTGCGTATCCTGCAGACAAGCTTCTTTTAACAAATAAAACAGACTTACATTTTTCCACATCTAATACAGGCATGCCATAGATTGGGCTTTGGGGATCCGTTTTTGCAACCGGATTTGTAACGTCATTTGCTCCTATCACATAAGCAACATCAGCATTAGCGAAATCATTATTTATTTCATCTAGTTCAAAAACTTCGTCATAGGGAACGTTTGCTTCCGCTAAAAGAACATTCATGTGGCCTGGCATTCTGCCTGCAACTGGATGAATTGCGTAAGATACCTTAACATCTAGTTTCTTCAGAGCATCAACCATTTCTCTTAAAGCATGTTGAGCTTGTGCAACCGCCATACCATAACCAGGAACAATAATTACAGATGAGGCATTTTTCATTAAAAAAGCTGCGTCATCCGCATTACCACTCTTAACTGGTTTTTGCTCTTTATTTTGATTTGATTTGGATTGTTCTGTAGCGCCAAACCCTCCCAAAATAACATTAAAGAATGATCGATTCATTCCTTTACACATTATGTAAGATAAAATAGCCCCTGATGAACCTACAAGAGCTCCAGTAATAATTAATGCAGTATTTTCTAAAGTAAATCCTATTCCTGCAGCTGCCCAACCAGAGTAAGAATTTAACATAGATATTACTACTGGCATATCCGCTCCACCAATTGGAATAATCAACAAGAATCCAATTAAAAATGATACTGCAATAAGTATCCAAAATAAATTCGATGACTGTGTTGCACACAGATAATAAGTTAAAACAAATATAGAGATAAGAATAATTGCATTTAAAATATGCTGTCCTTTAAAAGTGATTGGCGAACCAGACATTATTCCTTGAAGTTTTAAAAATGCAATAACAGATCCTGAAAAAGTAATTGCTCCTACTGCTGCACCAATTGACATCTCTATCAAACTAGCAAGTTTAATATTTCCTGGAGATCCAAGGTTGAATGCACCAGGATTTATAAACGCTGAAATTGCAACAAAAACAGCTGCTAAGCCTACTAAACTATGAAACCCAGCAACTAATTCTGGCATTGCTGTCATTGGTATTTTGTAAGCTATAAAAGCTCCAATACTGCCACCTACTAATAAAAAAACAAAAACATATAAAAGGCCAGTGGAAAAATTTCCTACAGCTAAGAATGTAACTGAAATTGCAATTATCATTCCCACTATTCCAAAAAAATTTCCTTGTCTTGATGTTTCTGGTGAAGATAATCCTCTTAATGCAAGTATGAAAAGAACCCCCGAAATTAAATAGAATATTGCTGATAAGTTTGCAGAAATCATTATTTATCTTTTTTTTTCTTTTTATACATTGCCAACATTCTTTGGGTTACAAGAAAACCACCAAAAATATTTATTGCAGCCAAAGTTATTGCTAAAAAACCAAATAGACTAGAATTTGAAAAAACTTCTCCATCAGAATTTGCTAGAGCGGCTATAATCGCTCCAACTATTATTACTGATGATATAGCATTTGTTACAGACATTAATGGTGTATGTAAAGATGGTGTTACACTCCATACAACATAATATCCAACAAAAATGGATAATATAAAAATACTTAATCTGAATATAAAAGGGTCTATTTCCATAATTATTTAATCATAGTTTTTTCAATTATTTCATCCTCTAAGTTAATATTAATTTTTTTATTTTCATTGTCATATAAGTTTATAACAAAGTTATATAAATTTTTAGAATAAAGATTTGAAGCAGAAGTTGGTAGTTTGTTAAGAATATTTTTTTCTCCCATAATTTTAACTCCATTTTTATCAATTATCTTATCAACTTCACTGAAAGCAGTATTACCTCCTTGAGAGGCTGCTAAATCATAAATAATAGATCCAGATTTCATATTTTGTATCATTTCCTCTTTGATAATAACTGGAGCTTTTTTTCCAGGTATTAATGCCGTACATATGACGATATCAATTTTTTTTAAAGTTTCAGCTAATAACTCATCTTGTTTTTTTTTAAAATCTTCAGAGGTTTCTTTAGCGTACCCACCTTCGGTCTCTTGATTTTCTGAACCTTCTACAGTCAAGAATTTTCCACCTAAACTCTCAACTTGTTCCTTCGAGGCTATCCTAACATCGGTAGCAAAAACCATTGCACCCATTCTTTTTGCTGTAGCTATAGCTTGTAAGCCAGCTACACCAGCACCAACTACTAAAACTTTTGCTGCAGGAATTGTGCCAGCTGCTGTCATCATCATTGGAATAGCTTTTTCAAAATTTGAAAATGACTCTATTACAGCTTTGTATCCTGCCAAGTTTGCTTGGGATGATAAAATATCCATGGACTGAGCTCTAGTAATTCTTGGAAGTAATTCTAAGGAAAAAATATTTATCTTTTTCTTTTTTAAATCATCTAGTTTGTTTTTATTTGAAAATGGATCTAAAACTCCAATAAGAATTTGATTCTCTTTTAGATATGAAAAGTTTTCATCTGAAAGCAAACCTAGTTGAACAATTATGTCAGCACTTGATAATATCTCTTTGTTGTCATTTATGATTTTAACACCGTTCTCCATATATTCATCGTCTCGGAAACCTAAATGTGTTCCATAATTTTTTATTAACGAAACCTCAAAACCATTTGAATTGTATTTCTTTGCAATCTCAGGAGTAATTGCAACTCTTTTTTCAATATTTATATTTTCTGCAACTGAAACAATTTTCATAAAAAAAACTTACAATAAGAATATAGCCATTAGAACTAAAATCGTTACAACCGCGACAGTTCCCCACAAAACGAATTTTGTAAAATTATTCCAGGTATTTTTATGGTTTTTATCATCCATAAAAACTATTTTTGTCTTGCTTTAAATTTAGGATTAATTTTGTTTATTATGTAAACTCTACCACGTCTTCTTACGAGTTTTGAATTTAAATCTCTTTTTTTTACTGACTTTAAAGAACTTTTTATTTTCATATAATAAAATTAATGCCGGCAACGACTTACTTTCCCGTGTCTTAAGACAAAGTATCATCAGCGCAGAAGGGCTTGACTTCCGAGTTCGGAATGGGATCGGGTATAACACCTTCGCAATAATCACCGGCGGTAGTTTTATACTTGATTAAAAATTATTGTAAACAATGAATTATCGTTTTTTTAATCTAATTTCTCAATAAATTCGATACATAATTAGACAACTGAATTTTACCAAACATTTTATAAACTTTATTAGACAAATTCATGTTTGTTAAAGCTGAGGCATACCTTTCACCTCTTCGAGGAGGTAAAAATTCTATCTTTGTTTTAAACATTTTTGCGACCTGTAAAATAGTATGGCTTTTTTTATTAGCAATACTGTAATGACGGCACTTTCTTTTTCTCCAAGCAAAAAAACATGCATCTATTGTATCTGATACATGAGTAAATCTTCGTGATTGATTTCCAGGTTTTACAACAGTGAGTGGTATTTTATTTTTGTATTGATTTTCAAATATTCCAATTACTGTTGCCATATTTCCACTTTTGATTTGTTTTGGTCCATAAACATTATAAAAATAAACTATCTCAAATTTAAAACCAAACCAAAGTTTTAAATTCTCTAACATTTCAAGATTTTTAGCTTTTGTAAAAGCATACGGTGATAAGTTTTTGTCGTTTCCTTTATTGCCGATACTAGCTGATGTAGCTGAATAGATAAGTCTTATTTTATTTGATAAACAGAAATTAAATACTTCATGTGAACCAACTGTATTAGAACTAATACATTCATTCATTTTTAAAAAGCTTTGATAGATTCTAGCAAACTCACCAAAATGAAATAGGGAGTCTATATTTTTTTTATATCTTTTTAATATTGTAGCAATATCTTTTGTATGAGAATTTAAATACTTGACTCTTTTATTTTTAAGGTGATTTTTTTTAGAACCAGAGGAGTAATTATCAATACTGATAATATTAAATTTAGTTTTATTAACTAATTGTTCAATTAGATTCGAGCCTATAAACCCAGCGCCTCCAGTAACAATAATTATATTTTTCATTAAATTTAAATCAGTTATAAGATTTTATTTTTTTATATTTTTTGTTTTTCAAGAAATCTTCAATTGTCAAATCTAAAGCTTTATCAAAACTAATTTTTTTACGCCATCCATAAGATCTTGCTAGTGAACAATTTAGAATTTTCCTAGGTGTACCATTCATTTTAACATTTTTATCAAATTTAATCTTAATTTTTGATTTGATTTTTTTAGCAATTAATTTTGCAAAAGTTGCAATAGTTTGTTCATCTTCACTTCCGATATTAATTAATGAATGTTTAGTTTTTTTTTTCATAAAGAATATACAGGCATCCGCAACATCATCTACATATACCAATTCTCTTTTTACTTTTCCTGTGCCCCAAAGTGTAATTGATTTTTTTTTTTGTTTCGTGGCTTCAATAATTTTTCTTATTAAAGCTGGAAAAAAATGAGATGTTTTTAAATCATAATTATCATTAGGACCAAATGTATTGCATGGCATCAAACATATATAACTAGTCTTATACTGATGATTGAAACTTTCGCACATTTTTATCCCTGAAATTTTAGCTATAGCATAAGGTTCATTGGTTTTTTCTAGGTATCCAGAAAGTAAATACTCCTCTTTAATTGGTTGTTTACATTCTCTTGGATAAACACAGCTTGAACCCAAGAATATCAAATTTTTAATATTATTTTTAAAAGCTGAATAAATTAAATTACTTTGAATAGAAATATTGTTGTAAATAAAATCTGCTCTAAAGCTATTATTAGCCACAATACCACCGACTGTAGCTGCTGCATTAATTATAATTTGAGGTTTTTTTTTTTTAATAAAGAGGAAAACTTTTTTTTGATCTCTTAAATCTAATTTTTTTTTTGAAATTGTAATTATATTTTTATATCCACTTAATTTCAACTTTCTTAAAATCGCTCCTCCAACAAGGCCTTTATGACCTGCTAAAAAAATCTTAGAACTTTTATTAATCATTTTTTTTAAGGGATATTATTTCTTCAGATACCATACTATCAACTAGTTGAGTAATATTAATTTTCGGTTTCCATTTTAGTATTTTTCTAGCTTTTTTGGCGTCGCCAAGTAATGTATTTACATCTAAAGGTCTAAAATATTTTTCATTACACTCAACAAGTATTTTTTTTGAAATTTGATCAAACCCTTTTTCATTTATACCCTTTCCCCTCCATATAATTTTAAAACCTAATTTTTTTGAAACTAAATTTACAAATTGTCGAACACTATATTGTTTACCAGTTGCAATTACATAATCATCAGGTTTTCTCTGTTGCACTATTTTCCACATTGCCTCTACATAATCTTTTGCATGACCCCAGTCTCTTTTTGCATCAAGATTACCTAAATATAATTTTTTTTGTTTACCTAGTTTGATTTTACAGAAAGCATTTACAATTTTTTTTGTTACAAATGTCTCACCTCTTCTGGGGCTTTCGTGGTTAAATAAAATTCCATTACTTCCATGTATATCATATGCCTCTCTGTAATTTTTTGTTATCCAATGAGCATAAAGTTTAGCAACACCATAAGGGCTTAGAGGATAGAAGTCAGTTTTTTCATTTTGTGGCATACTTTGTACATTGCCATACATTTCAGAAGTTCCTGCTTGATAAAACTTTGTCTTTTTTTCTAACTTGTGAAATTTTATAGCTTCCAGAATTCTTAACGCACCAAGAGCGTCCGCATTTGCGGTGTACTCAGGAACTTCAAATGAAACAGCAACATGAGATTGAGCAGCTAGATTATATATTTCATCCGGTTTTGTGTCGCTTATTATTTGAGAAACTGAACTAGAGTCCGTAATATCTCCATAATGTAAAAAAAAATTTCTTCTACTTTCAAGTGGATCTTGATAAATATGATCTATTCGTTTGGTATTCATGGACGATGATCTTCTTTTCACGCCGTGAACTATGTATTTTTTTTTTATTAAAAATTCTGATAGGTATGAGCCATCTTGTCCTGTTATTCCAAATACTAGTGCTATTTTTTTTTTCATTTGATTCTAGGAAACCTTTACATATCATTTTAGAATTTTTTTTTCAAATAATCAGTTATAAATATTAACACTTTTTTTCATTTATATAAATATATTCAAAAGATTTTCTAAAAGGCATTTTTAATTTTAAAATTTTTTTAAAATTATACTTTTTAAGTAAATTACTTATATCTCTAAAAGTATAACTCTTTAATAACATATCATCGTAGTGATGTTCAAACATCAAAAATTTTACAGAACTTAATTTATCTCTAAGACCTGATAAAACCTCGAATTCATAACCTTCTGTATCAATCTTTATTAAGTCAATCTTTTGGAATTTGTTATCTTTTATATAGTCTTCTAAAGTTACTATTTCAATTTCTATCTCTTTAAAAATATCTTTATTAATATTTAAAAGAAGATTTTTTCTTTTAAAGTAATCAGATTTTTCGTTAAAATCATTTATAGTTGAGGATGAACTTTCATAGTGTTGTTTCAATTTTTTTTTTTCTTTTTTATTTCCAATTCCTAAGTTTTCTAAGTATATTTTCGACTTTGTGAATTTTGATTTTAGTTTAATTGAACTTTTTTCCAAATACTTGAAATTTATTTTACTAGGTTCAAATGAAATAATTTTTTCTACTTTAAAATTTTTAAGAAAAAAATTTAAGGTCTCACCTTTATGCCCTCCTATATCAAAGATTAGTTCAAAATTATTGATTTGTTTTTTTTTAAAAAAATTTTTAATTTTTCGCTTATGAAAAAAATCAAAAATATTCAGTAAAAATAAAGTAATCTTAGCAATCATTTTTTATTTATAAGATATAATTTTCCCAAAATACTTCCTGTTTTAATAGTAGAATTTTCATCACATTTTCCAAATTTGTTACATAATGAATGATTATTTATTAAAGATTTAATTACTTGATCAATTTTAAAATAATTTTCATCAAACCTATAATGAGAATTTTCAAAAGGTTTATAAGAATATTTTTCAATTTCATTATCTAACCGATCAATATTTCTTGATATAAAAGTAATAAAGATCAACACTATGATAATCTTGAATTTATAGTTTAAATTATCTTTTGAAAATTTTTCTAAAATTAATGAAAACGGAATAAAAAATATCAATCCTATTAAAACATATCCTCCATATCTTAAGGTTGGGTGGTTATATAACCATTCAAAAAAAAGAATTAATATACATATATAAATTGAAAAAATTTTTTCTTTAGAGATAATTTTTTTACTAGAGGTTGAGCAAAAAAATAAATAAAAAATTAAGATTATAGTTATTAAACCAAATAAAAAATCACTTACTTTATTAAAAAAATACTGATCAATCCAATTAGTAATCCAATTAAAATATAATATATATTCCTGTGGATTTTCAACTCTGAAATTGGGTCCTGCGCCTGCTTTCGACCATTGTTCATACCAATTATTCATATGTGAGACATGATCTAAAGAAAATGCCCAAGCGAAATTTTCAAAGCACGTAAATTTAACAGGGTATAAAAAGCAACCAGAATTAAAAAAATTTGTAAGAATTATTATAAAAAATGTAGTTACTAAATACCAAAAAAAATTATTTTTTATAATTAAAAAAAATAAATCAAATTTGAATTTTTTATAACCATAAATAAAAACTGGAAATAAAAATAAAAAATATAAAATATAAAAAGCTTTGAAACTGATTATCAAAGATAGTAAAATAAAAATTTTATTTAAAGAGTTATCAAAATTTTTTCTATCGTTTATTAAAAGAATTAACTCGAATACTAAAAGAAATATCAAGATCTGAGCTGATCGATCAGTACCGTGCTCTGCAATTCGATAGAAAATTATATTTATAAATGCTAAAGTTAATAATAAAAAAAATGACAGATAATTTGGAGAGTTTTTTTTTAAATATCTAAATAATTTTTCTAATATAACTACATTTGAAAAACCAAAAACTAAAATAGCTGATATATGAAAGAGTGAATATTTGGCAAAAGGTAAAAAAAATAAGGAATTTAAATAGAAAATTGATGAAGAAGTAGAAAACCCATGATTTAATTGACCTGCACCAATAATCATTGGAAATTGTGTTAAATAATAACTGTATTGAAAATGGTAATATGAAAAATCATCGTGGGGTTTGTAAATTATAAATGAAATAAATAATAAGAAAAAAATAATTGATAAATTTAAAATTCTATTTCTTTGAAAAAAATTTGAAAATACAAAATAAACGAACAATAAAATACCGGTAAGAATAATGATCAAATTGTGTAAAAGACTATGAGCATAAAAGATATTTGACAAGTAAGCATATATTATCAAAAATAAAATTCCCAGAAGACCTAAATAACCGTAATTTCTAAAATAAAACTTTTTTTTTGTTAATTTAGAAATTAAAACTCCATAACCAAGGCATGAAAATATTGACAGCCAATAAAAAACAAACAAAAATGCTAAGTTTAAATGCATGTAAATTTATATATAAACTTAAAAATTTATATATTAACTAATAAAGTGTTAAAAGAAAAATATAATGATAGATCTTTCATTAATAATTCCTGCAAAAAATGAGTCGGAGTCTCTTCCTTTAGTTTTAAAAGAAATTGAAGACTATAATTTTCAAAAAAAAATAATATTACATAAAGATGATAAAAAAACTATTGAAGCTATTAAAATGAATTCGGATGAAATAATTTATCAGAATAATAAAGGATACGGGGATGCTTTAATTTCAGGAATTGACAACATTAAATCAAAATACTTTTGCATTTTTAATGCTGATGGATCTTTTGATCCAAGTGAGATTAAAAAAATGATTAAAAAATTAGAGAATGAAAATTTAGATATTATTTTTGCATCTAGATATGAAAAAAATTCTGGAAGTGAGGATGATACTATTCTCACATTTATTGGAAATAAAATATTTACTTTGATTGGCAAGATATTCTTTAATCTAAAAATTTCGGATATCCTTTACACTTTTGTTTTGGGGAAGACGCAAGAATATAAAAAATTAGGCATTACAAGCAAAGACTTTACTTTTTGTGTAGAGCTCCCTATCAAAGCAAAAAGAAATAATCTTAAAATAGGTACAATTAACTCTTACGAAAGAAAAAGAATCGCTGGCTTGAAAAAAGTTAACGAGTTTAAAGATGGTTTAAAGATATTGCTTTTTCTCGTAAAAATTTTTTTCAATAAAAAGATTTAAATTTTCTTTCCTAGCTTAAATCTTAAAAGTCTCATATAAACAAAAACATAAATAGATATAGCAAATATAAAAAGAAGAATTTGAAGTTGTGTATTGTAAATATCAATTAATGAAAAATAAATAATAGATAGATTAAATAAATTAATAATAATTCCTACTAAGTTACTCCTTAGAATATTATTTGAAACTCGTTTTATGAGGAAAAAATAGATTAATTGATGTAAATGATTTGAATCAGGTTTTATGGGAGATTTGTTAAAATTATATTTTCTTAAGATTGAAAATAAGATTTCAAATGCAGGATACCATAAAAGAACTGTTATAAAAAAGGGGGAAATATTTGGATTTGATAAATAAAGAGAAATACATTTAAAACTGTAAATAAAGCCCAAAAGATATGAACCGCCATCACCCAGATATAATTTATTGCTAGCATTGAAAAAAATTAAAACAAGCAAAACAATCAAAAAATTGTTTAAAAATAACACTCCCTCAAAATTTAGTCCTTCGTGACTTAAATTAATGAAAGTTAATTCTAAAATTAAAAAATATCCTAGTACTAAAAGATTTGAACCATCAATAAAATTTATTCCATTAATAATTATTAAAACACAAAAGGTTGTGAATAAAATTGCTAAAAAATAATTTTTTAAATAATTATCTAAGATGTATATTCTTGTTATATCAACTGATAGCTCGTAAAAATGAATAAACATTACAACCACTATTAATTGTATAAAAAGTCTTAAATAAGCAGAGGTCATTTTTCTTAAATCTGATAAAACCCCCATCAATAAAATTAAAAAAGGAAATAAATGTAAATATGATAAACTCTTATAATCAATAAAAAAAATTGCGAAAAATATTATTCCACCAATTAAGGGTGTTTGCTTCGACTTGATATAGTTTTGATGTGCCTCTCCGATATTATGAATTAAAATTGAATTTTTATTGCAAAAATATATTAAAAAATATGACCCAAGAATTATTAGTAAAATTTCAATTATTAAATTCATCTTAAAAAATTTTTTCTAACAAAATTAAAAGACAATAAAAGAAGAAAATATAAAGACTTTAAAAAGTTAAATTTCAAATACCTATAATATAATAAAAATCCATTCTTTATTTTTTGATAGAAATTAGCTGATAATGAGTCATCTAATTTTCTCCAATTTGATAATATTTTGCTATAACCAACTAAATTATATTTTTTAGATAAGTTAATCCATAACAATAAATCTTCTTTTGTTTTCATATCTGAAAATTTGTAATTTTTTAAAATTTTTTTTTTTAGTATCACTGTAGAAAGCCCGATTTTACAATCCTCTAAGAGATCAAGGAATGTTTGATTTTTTGGTGCTATAATTGATTTAATTTTTTTTCCTTTATAATCGATTTGATTATAAGATGAAAAACAAAAATCTATCTTATTTTTTTCCATAAAATTTATTTGGTTTTTCAATTTATTTTTTCTCCATGTGTCGTCTGCATCACAAAAAGCAATGTAAAAACCTTTCGTACTTTTAATGCCTTTGTTTCTTGAAAAACCTGCACCTATGTTTTTACTATTCTTCATCAATCTAATCCTTTTGTCTCTCTTTTTTAATTCAATCAAATATTTATAATCAGGATTGTTAGGATCATCGTGTATTAATATTATCTCAAATTTTGAATACGTCTGTTTTAAAATTGAGTTGATAGTTTCTATTACGAATTTTTTTTTTTTAAAGTATGGTATTATTACAGATACTAATTTCATTAAAATAATTTTAAAAATTGCTCCATTTTCTGAATTTTAAGAATTTTTTTTGAATTTTTTAATTTATGGTATCCCCAATTAGCATGACAATAAGATACTTTTGCATTAACTGCACATTTGTAATCATAATAACTATCACCCATAAAAATTGTTTCTTTTTTTTTTAAATTGAAAAATTTTATTATCTTTTTTAATCCTTCTGGATCTGGTTTTCCTTTAATGACGTCATCCGAAGTTACGACGTAATCAAATACTTTATACCTCGAAAGTATTTTTTTCGTTCTTTTAGCATCTTTAGAGGTAAAAATAGCTAACTTATAATTATTTTTCAACTTTCTTAAAATTTGAATATTTTTTTTAGTTATTTTTATTTTTTTAATTTTTTTATTAGAAAAAAAAATATATCTTTTTTTTATAAGTGGAATATTTATTTTAAATCCCATCTTTTTCATAATTTGCTCAAAAGGAAGTCCAATATATTTTCTATATTTTTCAAAATTAAGGTTAAAACCAAAAGAATTAGAAGTTTGCTTTAAAGCGTATTTCATGTTCGGAATAGAGTCAATTAGGACACCATCTAGGTCAAATATTATTAATTTTTTATTTTTTAACATTAGGTTCTAGCTCAAGTTTCAAATTTCAAAAAATTTTATTTTACTCGAAAAGCTTGATGAAATTAAATTTTGCTTGTTATCAATATCATATACCATAAATTTTTTTTTTAACTTATAAAAATCGTAAACCAAAGTGGATGATGAAGAAATTAAAACAAAGTTAAATTTTTTATTATTTATAGATGTTATTATTTTTAAATTTTTATAATCTGAAACCACAACCATGTTTTTTGGGTGAAATTTAAAATAAAAGATTTCATTTGATTTATCTAAATTTAAGGCCCTATTTTTAAATCTTTCATAAATAATTTTTGCGTCATGTGTTCCTGGAAGTATTAAAATATGTTTTTTTAAACTTTTTTTCTTAAGTGATTGAAATAAAATTGAAATTTTTGACAAAGGTTTATCAACTAATTTATAATTAATATAATTTGGTAAAATTTTCTTATAATCTTTCAATGATTGTGAATTAAAACAAACAATCTTATTTGGAAAATACAGAGTATTTTTTTTTTTCCTTAGAAGAATATCAAACCACATTAGTTTATCTGAAAAAATCCCATGCTGGTAACCAATAATATCTACTTTTTTAAATTTCATTTTGATTAATTTAATAAGATAAAAACCAAAGCTGTATTCAAATAAATACATATTGAATTTTTTAATTTGAAATCTTTCAATTAAATTTGGAACTGCTTTATTATAGATATTAAGTTTTGACCTATTAATTGCACTGATAATTAAATGTTTTTTATAAAATAACGAAAAATCTGTCATTTCAACATTAAATTTCATATTTAATCCATTTATGTAATAAATATATTTATAGGACCTTAATAAACCACATACTAAATCTTTAAAATTTATAGCAGACTCAACATGCACTAAGTTTTCATAATTAATCTTTAAAATTTTGTAGATATCTATGATTGAAAAATTTAGATGAGTTTCATCTGTAAGTAAAAAATTTAATTTTAAGTTATTTTTATTTTTGAAAAAATTTTCTCTTTGATCTTTATAAAAAAAAGGTGCAAGGGAAATACATGCTTCATTATAATTATTTTTTAATAACCTGTAATTTTTAAAAAACTTAGTCATGATGATAATAAAAAAAGTTTTTAAATAAAATGATGTTATCTTAAAAAAAGGTAAAAGATATGTGTTTCTTTTTTGAAAATTTACTATTTCAATATTTGGATAAATTTGAATTAGAACACTTTTGGTCAACTGATTATCGGTAATAAGAAATATATTATCAATTTTGAACTCACTAACAATTTTTTTTAAAATCAATATGTTAACTATTGTGTCTATATCGTTTATCTTATCATTTCTTAAATTAAATATTTCTAGTTCATTGAATAAATTCATCTCATCCCTTGATTGTAGAATTTTTTTATTTAGAGAATTAATAAATTTTTTTCTAAAATAATCGTAGTTTTTTTTATAATAATTCTTAAGAGAAATTTGTTTAGAGTTCTTAATTTCCAAATTTCCATCTCCTAAATTCACATAAAAATCAAATTCTTCCTTTACTTTAAACTTTGCTTGCGAATGAAATATTAATAATTTTTTTTTTTTCACAATTTTATTTTCCGAGAAGAGAATATTTGATTTTTTTATAAGATTTATAAATAAAATTAGGTGTAATTCTTCTAATAAATAGTTTATCTTTCAATCGTACTTTTTTTGATAATACACGAATTTTTTTTTGTTCCTCAAAAATCTCATTATTAGAATTTTTTTTTCTTTGTGTTAGTAAAAAATGAATATGATTTTGTTTCCATGAGGCTTTAGAAATTATTACCTTCCAATTTTTATCATAAGGATAATTATCAATTTCAATAGGATATCCAACGGTATCTTTATAATATCTGTTAATACATAAGAAATATCCATTATTTGTAATTTTTTTTTGTATTAAATCAAAATATTCTTGAATTACATCATAGGTCATCTCCATCATAGATCTGACATTAATAAAAAAGTCTATCTTTATTTTTGGTATTTTTTCCCAAGGACATAAAATAATAATATCATTTTTTTTTATGTCTTCTTCTGAAATTTTATTATTTTTTATGTTTTGACTCACAAAAAATTTTTTATTCGGAAATAATTTTTTCAGATAAAAATAACTCATAAAATTTGCTTCAGGTAAATCAATTAATATCGCTTTTGATCCATATAATTTTATTAATTTGCTTATCATTGATCCATAAGCTGGCCCTATTTCACAGATTATATTCTTTTTATTTAAAGAAATTTTTTTTTTAATTTCGTAAACAAATTTTAAATGAAATAATTCGTGTGCAGTATAAAAATATGATCTATATTTAAGAGTTTCTTTTGAATTCCCTATATTAGTCTTTAAAAGCATTTTTTGTAAAAATTTATCACCGCATTCTTTTTGAATTATTTTAAATAATTCCAGTGATTTTTTTTTTGAATAAAATGTATCATCCATCCCATCAGACAACCCATTATTACGAAAATTACTTAAATTTTTTTTAATGAATAATTCTTTTTTTTTTTTGTTATTGTATAACCAATGATTACTTTGAGATTTTTTATTATAGCTTTTAATACTAAATTTAAAATTACTTATAATCTCATCTAAAATATCTACTTTTTTTTTCATCTGAATATAATTTAAATAATTTATCTTTTTTCATAACTTGTTTTGCCTTTTTTAAATCCTCTTTAATGTCTACCGAAAAACTATTTCCTTTAAGAGTAACTGTTTTAATTTTTAAACCTATTTCAAGTGCTCTCATCAATTCTATACCCTCGATTTTCTCCAACCTTGTTTGTTTGCTCTTACAAAATTTACTTAATGCTTTTGGCAAAAAAGATATGATTGATAAATGTTTAAGATAGTAATCTGAATTTTTGTTGAAATTATGTGGGACTTTACTTCTTGAGAGATACATCACTTTTTGCTCATTATCTGCAATCACTTTAACAATATTAAAACTAGAGATATTTTTAAATTTTAGTGAGGGCAGTATTATTTCGGTTTTTAAATTTTTTAAATGAAAATTTATTACTTGATCAATTTGATCAGGTGAAATTAATGGTTCATCTCCTTGAATGTCAATAATTAAATCAAATCTTTTATTAACTTTTTTATATCCTTCGAAAATTCTTTCAGTACCATTTTGATGTTTTTTCGATGTTAAGATAGCCTTAGCATTATAACGTTTAGCAATATTAATTATTTTTTTATCGTCGCAACAAATTATTACCTCGTCTAAACGTTTAGCAAGTTTAGCTCGTCTATAGGTGTGAATTATTAAAGGAATATTGTTAATTTTTATCAATGGTTTTTTTGGAAGACGGGTGGATGATAATCTAGTTGGAATAAGACCTATAACTTTTTTTTTCATTGTCTATCAAGTTTAAATTTTCTATCGTAATAATCATTTATATTATCAATGCCAACAACTATTTTCTTTTTCTTTAAAAAATAATTATAAAGATGAAAGCCAATGAAGGCTACGGCACTAGTTATTAAATACATAAATTATTTATATATAAATTTTCAACATAATAAAGTTTATTTACAAATTATGACTTAAATTAGAAGTATTAAATCTTAAATCGAAATCTATTGAGTAAATTATGATTTTCTATTTTTTATATTTTTTAATTAGATTTATTTTATAATTTATAATAGATAAATAGTTTAATTGTTTAACTTTATAATTAATATTTTAAATCTATGAAAATTGGATACATCCCTGCTACATTTCTTCCATGGGTTGGTGGTGCTGAAATTCAAGCACATAATATGGCAAACAAATCTCAAGAACTAAAAAATTCTGTTGATGTATTTTTATTAAATAATGAAAAAATTAATAATAGGAAGTATCACATAAAGAAATTAAACAAGTTTTTAATAAATATAGTATTCATACTAAAATATTATTTTTCCATAGATCTGAGTATTTTAATTCAATTGAGCTTTAAAAAATTTTTAAAAAAAAATTACTCTATCTGGCATTTTCATTCAGTTAACTACAAAACACTTCTTTATATCAAGCCACTAAAAAATCTTGGCCAAAGAATTTGCATTACTTTTCAAGGAGCGGACATACAAAAATTTAAAAGTATAGATTATGGATATAGATTTGACTCAAAATACGAGAATTTGTTAGTTAAAACTTTGAGAATAGTTGACAAAGTCTTTGTAATTTCAAATGATGTAAAAAAGGAGCTTTTAAAGTTAGGCTATAAGGGTGAAATAATAAGTATTCCAAATACAGTAGATATTAAAAAAATTAAAAATATAAAAATAAAGAAAATAAAAAAAACAAGAAAATGTCTAAGTCTAATAACTGTGGCCAGATACTCAGAAGCAAAAAAAGGGTTGGACCTGATTGAAAAAATATCAAAAATTCTTATCAAAAAAAAAATAAATTTTAAATGGACTTTGGTGGGACGAAATTCAGATAATTTATTAAAAAAAGATTTTATTAAAAAAAATATTAAATATTTTAAGATTATTTCTCAAATAAATAATAATAATGAAGTTTATTTTCCTAACTCAAAATTAATTAAAATTTATAAAAAAAATGATTTATATGTTAACTTAGCTAGAGTCGAGTCTTTCGGAATTACAATTATAGAGGCTATTGCTTCTGGTCTCCCAGTTTTTACGTTTGATACTAAGGGAGCTAATGAGATAGTAAAAAATAATATTAACGGTTTTATATTAAAAAATTACAATCCAAGAGATATGGCTTTTTTTATTGTCAAAAAATTCAAACAAAAATATTTTTATAAAAAGTTAAAAAATAAAAGTGTTAAGAAGTACGATCTGGAGGAAAATACAAAAATAATGATAAAAAATTACAATTAAATAACATTATATAATTTCTAGTTTTGGAAGAGGAAAAATAAATTTTGTTCCTTTTTTTCTAATTTTCAACTCTCTTTCTAAAATTTCCTTTTTAAAATGCCAGGGCAAAACAAGGTAGTAATCAGGTAGCATTTTTCTTGATTGCTCCTCAGAAATTATTTTTATTTTTGTTCCTGGTGTAAATGAATTTACTTTTTTGTTATTTCTATCTGCAATAAATTTTATTATGTTATTTGAAATATTAAAATATTGTAGTAAAACATTCCCTTTAGTTGATGCTCCATATGCATGAATAATTTTATTGGATTTATAATGATTATCTAAGATCTTGTTTAAATTATTCTTGATTAAATTGATTCTTTTGAAAAATTTTACATACGTATTTTTACTTTCTAATTTGAATTTTTTTTCTTCCTCTAAGATTTTATTAATTACTTTTTTATTCGTTTTATATTTAGATTTATTATGAGAAATAAAATAACACATACTTCCACCATTAATATCGTTCTGTTTAATATCAAAGACTCTCAACTCATTTTTTTCCATTAATTTCTTTATTATTCTTGTCGAATAATATTCTAAATGCTCATGACAGATAGTATCAAATAAACAATTTTTCATTATAGATAGTAAATCTGCATGTTCTAATATAAATACTCCGTTTTGATGAAGAATTTTTTTTATATCTTTAATAAATTGATTTGGTTTTTTTAAATCGTAAAACATTGATAGTGCTGTTATTATTTTATAGTTTTTATGAACATTTTTTTTTTTTAACTCTTTTAATGAAAAAAAATTTGAAATTTTAAAATTAATTTTTTTATAAAACATCTTATATTTTCCGACTAATGGATCGATACCGACAGTAATAAACTTATTACTGTAAAAATTTAAGAGAGTTGCATCATTGCTTGCAATATCTAAAATCATATCATTTTTTTTTGGTTTAACTATTTTGATTGCACTATCGGCTATAAACTTAACATGTTCAGTCATTGTTTTATTTATTCCAGTTCGATAACCGTAATCTTTTGAATAAAGATACTTAGGGTCAAAATTTCTATCAAGTTGTACTAACTTACATTTTTTACAAATTATCAAATTTAGAAAATCCTTTGGAATATTAATTTTTGTGGATCTAGCAAATTTCCCTGTAAAACTTAATTTGCCGAGTGAAAAAAGGTTGATAAATTTTGATGAATTACAAACCCTACATTTTTTAAGTTTCATATAAATAAGTATTATATTCTATATTTTAAAAAAATATTTCTATCTATTAAGTGTTTTTTATAATTAATACAAGTTAATTAAGAATTTATAAATTTTTATGAAAAAAAAAAAAATCATAGTCATCACCGGAGCTCTTGGGCAGGATGGAAAGATTTTAAGCAATTTTTTGATTAAAAAAAATTACATAGTTTATGGAATTATAAAAAAGTTAAATTCTCCAACGATAAAAGGAGTGATTTATAAAAAAATAAATTTATCAGATAAAAATAAATTTAAAAAATTCTTACTAAAAGTTAATCCATTCTGTCTTGTACATCTTGGTTCTGAGAATCCAAATTATTTTGAGGAAAAACAAGAGAGTTTTTTTGAAAAAAATCTTAGATCTACAAATTTTTTGATTAAATATTTTTCTACATATCAGCCAAAACAAAAACTTATCATCATAGGAAGTTCTCAAATGTTTAAAAGAAATATTAAAAAAATTAATCTTAAAACTAAGTTTAATCCATATAACTCATATGGAAGATTTAGAGTTTCTTCCTATAAATTTATGATGAAAAATAAAAAGAAATATAAATCAAATATTGTTATGGCAATCCTATTCAATCACGACTCAGAATTTAGAAATAAAAAGTTTCTACTCCCAAGGATTATTAAAATGATCAAAATAAAAAAAATTGACCAATTGAAAGAAATTTATTTAGAAAATATTAGTGGTGATTACAGCCATGCGGACGACATTTGTTTGGGTCTTTATAAGCTAATCTTATATAAAAAAAATATAAATAAAATCATTTTTTCTTCTAAAAAAAAAACATATATAAATAATATAATCAGACTTCTTTTAAAAAAAAATAAGTTTAAAGATTTACCGATTGTAAAAAAAATTATTGGAAAATCTTTACCTATTGGGGATAATAGTTACGCAAAAAAAAAATTAAATTGGCAACCTAATAAGAATATTATTTTAGCTGCTAGAGAAATTTATAAATCCATTTAAAGATAATTGCTCAATAAGTTTGTATTTACATAAAGTGCATCAAGCCATTTAACTCTATAATTTTTTGTAAATTGTGGAGTTGATATGGAATAAAGCTCAAAATTATTATTTAAAAAAGTTTTCTCTATATCATAAAAACTTTTTTTCTTTTCATAATAATCAACAAATATTATTTCAACTTCAATGAGAAAAAATTTTTCAAGACTTTTAAAAGCTCCTTTCAAGACTTGATCCTCATATCCCTGAACATCGATTTTTAATAAATCAATAGTTTTAATGCTATTTTCCATAACATAGTCGTCTATTGTGGAGATACTGATTTTTTGTGTATCAACTTTTTTTAGATTATTTAGGAAAGTAGAATTTTCATCTAAATTATAAAGGCTTGATGAAGCACTTTCATTTAAAATATTTATTTCTTTAATTTCTTTTTTTTCACCTAGGGCAAAATTATTTAAAAAAACATTTTTTGAATCAAACTTTTTGAGATTTTCAAAACAATCTTTTTGAGGTTCGAAGCAATGAAATATTGGTGATTTAAAAACTTTATTAAATCTTTGAATTGTCTCTCCATTGTGTGCACCAACATCGAATATAATTGGATTTTGTTTATTTATTAATGATATGATTGTCTCATCAAGTGTTCTAAAAAGTTTTAGAAAATTTTTTCGCTTAGTAACCTTGTAACCCATTTTACCTAATAAGTTATTTAAATATTTTTTCATTTTTAATTTTATTCTAAATGTTTTTTAATTTCTAAATAATGATTAAAAATTGTATAATTTCTCGTTTTTTTAAGAGCATTTAATAATAAAAAATTTTTTTTTTCTTTTTTATTAAGTATATTTAATACACCATTTAATTTTTGTTCAAAATCTTTAAAATTATTTTGTTCATATAAAAAACCATTTTGTGAGTTTTGTATTATCTCACGAGGGCCATTAGGACAATCACTTGATAATATTAATTTTCGAGAAAACATTGCCTCAATAATAACAAAACCTGGATCTTCCCAATCTGATGTCAAAACAAAAAAAAGTGAGCCTTTAAGATATGGAAAAATATTTTTTTTATTACCAATTAATAAAACTTTTTCCTGAAGGTTAAGTTTTTTTATCTTATTGATTAAAAATTTTTTTTGCTCACCCTGGCCAATAATAACTAATTTAATATCTTTATTTTCAGCTACAATTTTAAAACTATCAATAAGGAAATTAAAATTTTTTTGCTTTGAAAGTCTTCCTATTGAAATAATATATTTTGTGTTATTCAAATAATTTTCATTTTGATCAATCTTGTTTTTAAGTGATATTTTAATTTTTTTAGTTTCTATTATTGGATCGTGAACCAAAAATATTTTCTTTTCTGAAAATATCTTTTCTTTGACAAGAAAATCCTTTGTAAGTTGAGTTGGACAGAATATTTTATCAATTTTTTTTCCTGCAGTTTTCCAAAAAAATCTTCTTATAAAATTTAATTTTGGATAACCTGACACTCTTAAAATAAAACTTGTTTTGTAATTAAAAAAAATTATTAAAGATAATGGTATTGAGGAGATTAAATGAATTAATAAAAAATCTGGACTTTGTCTTTTTAACAAATTATGTAAGCTTAATATAGAGCATATGAAAGTTATAAAATAAGTAAATCTGCTTTTAAGAAAACCCTTTTTTGGTAAATATCTTATATTCAATAGACTATTTAAATTTATGCATTCAATTTGATTTTTTTTGATTTCCTCATTATATAAATCCCATTCTTTAAAAACATTAATAATACTTAAATCAATTTTTTTTTTAGAGAACTTTTTAATTGATATAATGGAATTTAAAACAGCATTAACTGTTGCTACTTTTGATATAAATGGACTCCAATAATAAACTTTCATATTTATTTATCTTACTTTATTTCATTAATAATTATAATCTAAATAAATGAAAATATTTATTTTAAATATTTTAGATTTTATTTTCGCAAGAAAATTTTTTTTACCTATTAATATTATTTTTTTAAAACTCTTTATTCGCTTTATTGGATACAATCACAATATTAGTATTAATAAAAATGGTGAAAGTAAATTTCTAAAAAAAATTTGTAATGAAAATCCTGAATTGTGTATTGATATAGGTGCTAATATTGGTAACTACTCAAAATTTATTCTTAATAATAGCAACTCAAGAGTAATAGCTTTTGAACCAATCCCGACTTCATATAAAAAACTTACTATACTTAAAAAAAAATACCCAAAGCGTTTTTTTAATTATAAATTTGCTATTGGTGAAAAAAATCAAAATGGAAAGATATATTTTGATAAAAAAAATTTACATTGGTCAACGTTGAGTGAAAATGTGAGAAAAATTAATTATCTTAAAAATTTAAATAATTCAATTAACTGTAAAGTAAAAACCTTAGATTCTTTTTTAACAACAATAAAAAATATCAAAATTAAGAGATTAGATTTAATAAAGATTGATACTGAAGGTAACGAGCTAGAGGTTTTATTGGGTGCAAAAAAAACAATAAAAAGATATAAACCTAAATATATTCAATTAGAATATAATTGGCATCATTTATTTAAAAATGTGAGTCTTTATCATTTATCTAAATTATTAAATGGGTATAGCGTTTATAAAATCTTCCCTTATGGACAAAATTTAGTCAAAATTGATCCCCAAAAACCTGAAAATAATTATTTTAATTATTTAAATATTGTTTTTATTAAAAAAAGATGAAGTCAAAGAAAATAATAATCTTCTACCCATCGTTTGAAGATGGCGGAGCTACAGAAAATTTAATTAATATTGTAAATTTTTTTACAAAAAAAAAAGTAAAGGTTACATTAATTACAAATAAAAACAAAATAAATAGGGTTAATAAAAATAAATTCTTAAACGTAATGGTTTGTAAAAAAAACAGTTGGTTTTTTTTTATTCCATTTAGATGGAATATTGCTTTAACTGCTATGTTAAATTTATTATCTTATCTTAAGTCAAATAATCAAAATTCAATAGTATTCTCGATGCAGAGTCATATACCTGCCATTGTAGTCTCAAAAATTTTAGGAAAAAAAATTATCATTAGAAATTCAGAGGAACCTATGGGAGCTACTAGATATGCTGATAATAAGATACTAGGTATCATTGTATTAATTTCAAAATTTATTTTTTACAATTTTGCTAATAAAATTATAGCTATTTCAAAAAAATCAAAAATGTCTCTCAAAAAGATTGTTTTAAAAAAAAGTAAAATAAAATTAATTTATAACCCATACATTGTGAATATTTGTAGAGAAAAAAGAAAAAGAAAAAGTAAGAAAAAATTTATTATCTTAATAACCGGAAGACTTACATATCAAAAAAATATCATTCCAATTATTGATTCTGTAAACAATCTGATAAATAAAAATTACAAAATTCATCTTAAAATTATTGGAAAAGGTAATCAGGAAATTAAGATACAAAATATAATTTATGGAAATAAAAACGTGAGTCTTAAGACTTGGAAAAGAAATATTAAAAGAGAATATTTAACCTCTGACTTATTTATTTTGAACTCTTTTTATGAGGGATTACCAAATGCACTTATTGATGCGATTAATTACGAAATTCCAGCAATTTCTAGTAACGTTAGTGGAGCAGAGGATATTCTTTTTAATGGAAAAGGAGGATATATAGTTCCAATAAATAACCAAGAAAAATTAGAGAAAACAATAGAATACGTAATTAATAATTATTTAAGGGCAAAAAATAGAATTAAATATGCAAAAAAAAGAATTGAAAAATTTGGTCAAAAAAATTTAAAAAATTTTTATTCAGAAATTATTGATATTTAAGAGTCTATAAGTATGAAAAAAAATTTAAAAAAAAAGATTCCATTGATTACAATAGTTACAGTATGTCTAAATAGTCAAAAAAATATTCAAAAATGCTTAAAAAGTGTTGCTACTCAAAATTATCCAAAAAATAAAATTGAGCATATCGTTATTGATGGTGGTTCGACAGACAAAACTATTAAAATTTTAAAAAAAAATTCGAAAAATATAAAATATTGGCATAGTAAAAAAGATAAAGGATTATATGATGCTATGAATATTGGTATTAGCAAAGCTAGAGGAGATATAATTGGAATTTTGAACTCTGATGATTACTTTTATCAAAATTCTTTTAAAATAGTATCTAAATATTTTTTAAATAATGAGATTGATTTTTTATTTGGAAGCGTAATCAAAGATAGAATTTATCATAATTTTTTTCCAGAAAAAATTTACCATAAGTTTAATATTTACCCATCTCATTCAATAAGTTTTTTTATCAAAAGAAGAGCACAAAATATCATCGGAAAATACGATTTACGTTATAAAAATTGTGCTGATAGAGATTTTATATTCCGCGTACTTAGATCAGACCTAAAAGGTACTGCAACAAAAAAAAAGGAAATTTTAGGAAAATTTAGTATGTTTGGTCAATCCTCTAAGTTAAATTTTTTTGAAAAAATTTTTGAGGAGATAAAAATAAGAATTAATAATAG